>NZ_JAKNCW010000024.1:0-26637 GCF_022064045.1 Metallosphaera javensis (ex Hofmann et al. 2022)
CGCGGGCAGGCCGTCGTGGACATATCTGGCCCTGAGCACCTCGCCCCTCACCCTCAGCTCAACCTCCCTCACTCCCCCTACCAGGATTAGCACGTCCAGACCTGACCTGGCCTCGGTGACCATGAAGAAGGGTATAACGCCCGTGTTGAGGTCCCTCACGACCCACAGGTAGTACACCACGCCCTTAATCAGGAGTACCTTGGTCTCGTCCACGGCGTACTCCCCTGACACAGGCACGTCAACTCTCGCGCTGGACAATCTCCTCCAGTAGTAGTGAACAGTGCTCCTGGGCAACTTGAACCTCCTGAGCGAGTGGCCCAGATAGTAACCAGCAAGGGCCCTCACCAACTCCAGGGAGTGGAACCTTGCAAGGTTATTAACCCTTAGAAGGTAACACATTATCTGGGTCAGGACGGGTAGAGACGCGATCTTCACGCTCCCACCCAGAATCAACCCGTCCTGGCCCAACTTAAATTTTGTCTATTATAGCAATATTGTTGGACACACTCCAGTGTCCTCAAACTTGCATAAATTAGTTTTATGGCCTCGTGACCTCGCATTTAATCGCTTGAAACTTAAAATATGCCGACATGACGACACTATGGACACACTCGGTAAATATTGTCCATTATATTATTTTACGCGTGGTAATTCCTGAGTCCATTAAATCTTGAATTTCAACTCTGGTTGAGGGGTGGAAGCCCCATCACGAGGTGGGGATGCTCCGTCCGTGAGTGCTGAGTAGTTCACCCTTCAGAGGCCCGATTTCCCCATCCTGTGGATACCCCATGCTGTTTAAGGAGTCTTCAACGTGAAATGCACAGCAAACCGGCCTAGGTTCTGAGAGGGTCATCCCAATGTGGGGAAACCCGCAACATCAATCAACTTAGGGCTCGAGAGTTGAACAAAGACGAAATTCAATGAGACCCATCCTACTCGCCTATCGCTCCAACTCTAACCACTATACCCCTCAAGGAAACCTATCCCAGTTTGAAAAGGATGAGGAATTTTTATGCACCATTTAAAATGCCTCCCAACATATATCACCACATGAATTTTGAGAGTGTTATTGTTTCCTTGCAGTTTGACAGGGTGCTCACAAAGGATAAGGTAATGAAGATTCTTGCGATAGACAACGTGGAACTTTCCTTACCTACCATATCACCTAGTTCAATACCCATTCTTTCATATTCCGTCCTGAGCTATGAAGGCCTCTTGATTACAATTTTTAATGCTAGACTTTCTAACAAGGAAAAAACCATACTCCAAACTACCTTAAATAACACCGATTTGGATAAAATTAACTCAGCAATATCTAAATTATATGGGATTGGAAACGTGGTGGATATTCCCTTTTCTGTTGAGATTAATGCCAAATATACAATTGATTACGAATTGAAGAGAACCGCTGAAGTTCCCTTTAAGTCCAGGATTGGGTACATCTTTGTGGACTTCAAGGAAGGCGGAGATTTAAGAGCCTTGGACTATGTGCTGGATGTCAGGATTTCTCCCTACCCGTTGGACTCTACAAAAACGTTGGTCCAGGTCATCTATAGGGATAAAAAGGTTGAAAGATTTAACGAAATTCTTGGTAAGATAGAAGAATTTGTGAGGAGTGATAAATAATGGCAAAGATGATAATGGCAAAGATGATAGCCTCTTGCTTCACGTCATCTCCGCTCACAGGTTACGGTACTAAGTATGGTACCTCGCTACCCGCTATATATGAGGTGGAGCGGGAAGCTATCCCGGTATCAACTTCGCCTGTACCTGTACAGGGGACAGTGTCTCCCGAACCTGATCTCTCACAGGGGGAAAGGTTGGAAATGGGGCTCAAGTTGTGGGAGGCTATACTTTTCTGGCTCAGTCTGCCTGAAATGGCCATGAAGCTGATCGTGGAGGATACTGAATTGGCTAACCTGCTGTTTGAAAGGTTCTTTTACGTCATGAGTTACAGGTTAACGGTGGAGAAAGTAGATGTGGACAGGGAGGGAGAGCCAGCGTTTTATGTGCCCTTTGCGGAATGGTTAAGATACGTTAGGGACTCTGACCTGAAGGCCATAGTTTTTCCCACAAAGAGGGATTTTCAAGTTGAAGACGTGCTTGCAGGAATTGGTATAGACTACAGGGAGGAGATAAGGGAAGAAGGGATATTACTCCGCGTTAGATGCGAGGATATGAACAGGGTAGAGTACGTTATTTTCGTGTACAATATCCTTAATGACGAGAATAAAAGGGAGATGATTCCCTTATGCGGTAACGGGTTTTCCAAAGAAGAATTCGTAAGACATCTGGAGGCGCAACTTGGTCTGTTAACTAAATACCTTCAGGGTGCAGTTCATTGAGTACCAATGTTATCGTTGATACAAATCTCATTATTAACAAGAGTAAGGATATATTTACTTTTCTCTCTCAAAGAAATTACAATCCAGTATTTTCCACTGTAGCTTTATTTGAATATTTAGTATTTATTAGAGAAAAATTTATCGAACAAAGGAAACTCAATAAAAAGGAGAGGGCCAACGGATATATTGAAGCTGCAAGGATTGTACTGGAAAGGGTAGCCATGGCAGGGAACCAGCTCGTTTCACCTTCAATACATGACTTTCTCAAGGGCCTTGAAATTTCTAAGGAGAGGGATGTTGATGTGGGGGATGCCATACTGGCGAGTATGGCCAAAGAGCGCGGGTTAAGAGTGATCACGGCTGATAGGGATTGGGAGAGATTGAAAGATTTTGCGGATTGCGACTTCGTATGATGAATATTGCAGGATGGAACACTTCGGCCTAGTTTGTTGTTGAGTTAGTACTTTCCTGAAAATACCTTCAAGCTCATTTTATCTAAAAGTCTTTCAGTTCTGTCCCAATAGTCTCGCAATTATATTTTCCTTTTAAGGTCTGTAGCGTCGTTGATCCATGAACGATTTTCATTTCGGCACGAACTTTCATGAAGAATATCTCACCGCGTTAAAATCCGTGAAACACTATTGAGTATTTAACGTTAGAGGCTCCTTCGCACACATTATTGGGGACCCTCTTGGATAAGTTTAACCTCAAGTAGGGTTTTTCCTCACTCACGGGTAAGCGGAGATCCTAATGGGAGCTAGAGGGAGTGGGGAACCGACATTGATGAACTCCAGTCATAGTGTCGTCAAACTTGCATAAATTAGTTTTATGGCGTTGTGACTTCGCATCGAATTCATTGAAACTTAAAATATGCCAACATGACTACACTATGAACTCCAGTCAAGAATTAAACAAAAATGAGATTTATGAGACGCTGTTTGGTTCGTGACCGCATTTGCGTGGAGAGCCTTTTTCCATCCCCCAAACTAAACCCTCCGCCAGTGCCTCATCGGCACAGAACTAGGTGAGTTCCGAATCTCCGGATAAATCTGTTCTCACAGCACAGGAAAGACCTCTCGACACATCTCATTTTCCTGTTAAGCATTATTTTAAAATGAAAATACCGAATAACTAACAATGTCCAGCGATTCCCCATTAAAGACAGGCAAAGTTAAGCGCATTAGGGATCCCATTTACGGTCTGATAACCGTTGACGAGAAGCCCATCTCCTCCCCTACTTTCAGAGATTGCGTTACATAGTTCAGAACGGAATGGCCTACCTTGTGTTTCCCTCAATGAGGCACAGCAGATTCGAACACAGTCTTGGAACCTACTATCAGTTCGAGAAAATCAGGGAGAAACTGGAAAGGGTTGACATAGGGAGAGAGGAAGTTAACCTTGTGGGGAAACTGGCGCTCTATCACGATATTGGACATCTCCCTTTTTCTCACACCTTTGAGTACTCCTTTGACGTGCTGAAATTTTTAAACAGGGAATTGTACGGGGAAATACTCAGAAAGGTCACGGGGGAGGGCACTGGAAAACATACTGCCAAGCTTCACGAGTACATGGGGATGAAGATTCTGAGAGAAATGGGGGAGAGTGAGGTGGCTAATCTCATGAAAGACGTTTATCAGGGAGGTGAAGCTTCTGAGCTGGCGAGCCTTGCTAGCCTCATCATAAACTCAAAGGACCTGGACATAGACAGACTTGACTACCTGCAGAGGGATTCCTACTATTCGGGGACCAAGTATGGCCTGCTTCCTGCGGACAGGCTATGGGACTTTGAAATAACCAAGAGGGATGGAAAGTACAAGTACCTCTTCAAATTGAAGTCCATTGACGATCTGGAACACTACTTCCTCGCAAGGTATCACATGTACAGCAGTATCTACAATCATTGCGTTGTTGAGATCTTCAACAGGGTAATGGCCTTCCTCATAGCCAAACTGATTGCTGACGGTGCCATTGAACCTGAGGACGTTACTGAGTCTTCACGGTTCCTGAATTTCACGGACGACTCCATCCTAACCCTGTTAAAGAAGCAGAGGGGCGAGAAGGAGAAGGAATACACACCATTTTACGAGGCAATCTACATGAGGAAGAAATATGCGAGGGCCATGCTGGTGGGAGAGGTGGCCCAGAGGCTCAAGTCGATCTTGAATGACGATAGTGAGGCTGGGGAAATCTACTCAGAGCTTGTGAACTTGAAGGTACTGGCGGTTATTGGGGCCAATGAGATAGAGATGAAGACCCAGAACATCTTGATTGAATGGGATGAACATGCCAGGTTACCACTGGAGGACTCCAGGGATGTGAATCTTCCATCCAAGAGGTACAAGGTCTGTGTGGGAGTTTACGACGCGGGGACCAGGGAGAAGATTGAGACTCTCTTCAAAAAGTATAACATTTCATTGGAGTTTCGAAATTCCTAGATCATTGAGAAGTTTCTTCTCTTCCTCGCTGAACTCCACACTGTAACCGCTGTAGAATCTCCATAGCTTCTTTCCAGCCTCCACTATTGTCCTGGGGCTGTACCTGGACACCACCTCCAAGTATTTGACGCATATGTCTCCCCTGTAGTTTCCCACCTCTTTATCCAGGACAACTCCTCCTCTGTATACTTGAATACCGTCAAGTCATCCTCATCCTTAGAGGTTAGTATGAAGGCCAGGGAGTGTAACGTGAGATCGTCCAGCGGGAGACGTTCCTTGAAGCAGTTGAAGTACTTTGACGCTCTTACATCGGTGAGGGATATCATGGGATTCACATTGAGGGTAGATGTGATATAAGAGGATTCTCTACAGGGCAAGGAGGGAGTGTCGGCAGAAAGTATTCCTCCTTTCCGATTTAGAGAAAGAGCAAGATCGCGTGGAAGGGCTTATTACCTTTTGAGAAATGATCGTGAGATGGTAACAAATCATCATTAAGGGATAACATTGTAGCGGTAAATATTGAACTTTTATAAGGACCTCCTTAAATTTCCTATTCCCAAAACTGTGTAAAAAGATAGCGTGAACAGTGCTGTAAAGACTTCACTCCATTAGATGACAACCCGCCTAGAGGATACTGCCCAGTATGGTTCACTGCTAAATGAGCACCTTATCCGTTACTGTATCGTTCTATATCTAAAGAAAAATTAATTAAATTGGTAATTTCAAGGTTATTTAACATCTCCATAACCTTCGCGGCGTCGCTTATCAAGAATCCTTTAGGATCACGTTTTCCACTTCTAATATCATTTGTATATTGCAATACATGTCTATGCATTCTCTCATAATCAGTATCATTGGTTAGAAAGATGATTCTATCATATCTTTTTTCTCGTAACAATGCGTATAGTTCCAGGAAAAATAACCATTTTGACTTGGAGTCTTCTTCGAAGAACTTAACATTCTATGGATTCCCTCTGTTATTATAGTCATTTCCTTTATTGGCCCACGGGAAGGAAGGGTAACTATCTCGAAAACGGAACCTATCTTGATTATAACATCGGTGATAAAGTCTTGTAAATTGGAACTATTTTTCGAATCAAAGTTACTTTTTATTGCGTCATAAGAGGTGTTTATAATTTCATTTGATATACTTTGGAAAAAATTTTTACTCAGAAGAAGTCTTATTAGAAGATAAACGGAATTTTTCATGTCCTCCATATCAACACTACTCTTCCCTGGAACGATATTAGCGCAGTCGGTCTCATCCTTCCCCTGAGAAATGAGATGAACGTAACTCAGATTCAGGTTTCGTCTTTTGTACCCACCAATATTACCCAGAACTGGATATCATGGAACTCATCTAGACCCTTTCAGATCACATTCTTCCCCAGCTCCATCTTAAATGGAACCGTTTACTTCAGGTCCACTGCCCCTCTCTCACTGGAGGTTAACGGGGTTCCTGCCAAGAATGGTACAACATTCTCAAAGGTGAATAACATTACCCTTATCTCAGGGCCTGGGCCAGTCAACGTAACTGCGCTCTACCTGATTCACGATCATGTAAGCTCGTACGTGATAGGAACTCTGCCAATAAATACATCCTATCATGTGGAGGTGAAACAGATATTGGGTGGGGAGGAACTTGTGGTGTCTTCCCCAGTTGATCTGAACATGACCGTGATACCTCTAAATGGGTTGGGGTATAAACTTGATGGTCTTCCCTTCAAGGGACCAATTGCGAAATTAACACCCGGTAGACATGTGGTGGAGATCATATATCCCGGTGAGGTATTCCTTTTACTAGGGCTTTATCTAACTTCCCTTTCCTTCGCCATAGCCCTGATATCCGAGAAGGTCAAGGAGGGTCTAATCACGATAAGAGGCTTTATTAACAGAGTTCTTGATAAAATTGAAAATTAGTTTCAGATCACATCAGCATGACCTATCTAATCGTTTAGATTGCTCTCAAGTCTTTTAACTTCGTTGAGACGCGAACCTGCTGACTTTAGTCTTCCCCCGGGTAAGCTTAAAATTTTCCTAAACCTTCGTCCTGTTACAAGAATGAAGTCCACGATAGTGATTCATAGGGTAACAAAGTCGGTGAGCGGTGAGGGAAATGTGGTCAGGGCGTCAGCTGAACTGCTTCGAGAGAGAGGGGTAGAAACCACGCTGGCCACCTTCTCACCTCCGCTGGACGACCTTGGGCTGCCCCATATTTCAGCTGTTCCATTTAAACTTAGGCTGTTCGATAAGTATCAGAGGGTTCTCACTTGCATCTCTGCCAGGAGGACCAAACCCGATTTCTTCCTGAACATAACTGCAATCCCTGTACCGCTTTCAGATATAGCGACACACATAATCTACGGTGTTGCGCCAGAGTTTTCCTCTGTTCCCTCCAAGTACAACACCTCTTGGATATGGAGGGCTTATCTCCTACCTCTACGGGGTCTTTTGAAAAGGTTCAGGGAGGAAGCTAGGAGGTCGGTATTCATAGCAAACTCGGCTTATTCTTCCAAGGCAATAAGGGAGATATATGGAGTTGAATCCACGGTGGTGTATCCTCCAGTGGACGTTACGGATTTCCTTAGGGCCTACCATGAGGAGGGAGAGCCGTTCTTTGTGACCATTGGAAGATTTGAACCTGGAAAGAGGCTAGATCTTGCCGTGCGCCTATCCTCCATGAGTGGAGTTAGGGGAGTCATAGTGGGCTCCATGGAAAGCGATAGTTACATGAAAAAGCTTGTCAGATTGAGCAGGGAACTCAAGGCAGATGTCCAATTCCTCCCTAACTTGCCCAGGAACTCTCTTATAGAACTCATGGGGAAGGCCTCAGTCTACTTCCATCCGACCTTGGGAGAACACTTTGGAATACCCATAGTGGAGGCCATGGCAGCTGGATTGGTCCCCATAGTGCCAAGGGAGAGTGGCGGTTTCGAAATAGTGCCCGAGTTCAGTTATAACAACCTTGAAGAAGCATCGGAGCTTGTAAAAAAGGGTCTTAATACTCCAGCATCAACTAGAAGAGAGCTGAAAGATAAGGCCTTAAGCTTTGATAGGAGGAATTTTAAGGAGAAACTGTGGAATATAATAGACGAAGTGATTAGATAATTGATTGCACTTACAATCAAAGTTTGTAACTTCTTAGGAGTTAAAGGAAGGTTTAGATATGAACCGCACTTTATTAGTGAAACCCTATGTTGAAGGCCTCAGGTCTCTTGGGGCCGTAATCCTAAGTCTACCTGAGAAATTGAACATTTTGATAAGGATAATTATGAACCTGAAGAAATTAATGGAAATCCGCTAACGGAATGACCTTTTGACCATTGAACGTATGGCTAGACATTACTAGCTAAAAACGTTCTCAACGAGCTTCCGTCTAGAAAGAAAACTCGCTTTAAACAATGAAGAAGTATAACCTTTGGCTAATGTGCGTTTTAGTGATTGCAGCAAGGGAATCAAAAAATAAATCCATGAGCTAATTATAGCAATATTACTGAGCCAGTTTACCACTACATAGGATGAGGTAATAACAAAGGGTTTTAGAGCACGAATTGAAGATACCTCAACCTGACCATAATAATTCATGGTCTCGTAAGTAGAAAAGGATCCAGTGCCGTAACCCACGGGAGTTATTATCCTTGTTTCGTTTTTAAGTGGTATTATCTCTATTCCATACCAAAGTGGCTTCACCTTATAATCTGGAGAAATATTCAACTTCACTACGGAAAGATAATTATACCGATATTGAATGGTAACATTACTCAGGTTCTCTGAATTAGGCACATAAAAGATATATCCGTCCAAGGCAAGAAGGATACTTTGAGAATAATTTCCTGGAGTTGAATAGTAAATGGCTGACCCAAAAAACGCAGTGGGGTTCTCAATAAGGAATTTAACTATTCCCAACTCCTGTGATAGTCGTAATATTTCGGATGTATTATAAAGGTCGGTCGCCACGTAAAGAGAGGTATAAGGATTACTCCCTGTGGCTGGAACCTGATCTACCACTAGAGATCCTCCTGGATTCCAGAAAAACTGAGGAGGAGGTCTTATGGGGATGTTCCCTAGTGGCTTATATTCAGGGGTATACAGCCTTAGTGAAGGCGGAAAAATGAAAACTGTCTCCCCCTCAGATCCATTGTATAGCTCCCTATAAGCCTCCACCATTCCCTGGGGAAGGTTTATGGGATGCCATATCGACGCGAAGATAGAATAGCCCAGAGAAATGGTTATCATGACAAGAAGTAGAGAGGAAGTCCAGAGAATTCTACTTAGGGAATTTCTGCTCAGATTGGCTATAATCATGGAAACAAGAATACTGGCCATGGGGTTATATTCGTAGGGGTCCACGCCACTAAAGACCGTACTATGAATAAGTGAATATAGGCCTAAGTAATCTTGATTATAACTAACTAAGGCGAACAACAAAATGGCAAAAATTAATGGGAAATAGATCTTCCTTTTAACAAGATAGAGTAACCCCAATGCGGCTATAATTACTAGAGACAATGAAATTAATTCACTATTTGGATATATTTGCGTGAAATAATTAGGGGCAACTTGAGTGCCCAAGATTTCTAACATGTTAAAGTTTGGTTTTGACTCTGCTACCCTTGTTGCAATATAGGAGAAGGCATAATATGCACTCCCGTGTGTCAAGACCAAGTAAATTGAGTTTACATGAATGAGTGAGAAAAAGATCAAGACAATGGACGGCGTCAGGAAACCCTTCAATACGGACCTCTTGGATCGTGAGAAACTACTTCCTGATCTAGGCCTTGAGATTACCCTAAAAATTTCCACTGACAGGATTGAGAGAATCAGTGAAGGTATAGAGGGGCCATATACACCTAAAAAGGTTAGGGGAATAAGGGAATATATGAGTTTACCCTCACCTTTTATTCTGTATCTGTAGTAGTAAGCTAAAAACCAAGGAATGGGAGCCACATAAAGTGTAGTGGGAGAGCCAATTATAACTGAAAGTGTGCCGGGATTAAATAGTCCAATAAGGGTTCCAGTTACTATAAGAGCTCTATTTCTTGTAAAAGTAGCCACAAGAGTCTAATTCCAAACGCGTACAGAAGTAAATAAAGGAAATAGAAGACGTTTATTCCTAAATGTCCAAAGAGTAATACTAGTATTGATTGTGCCAGAGCAAGGCCAGGGTTTAAATTTATTGAAAAAATCGGTGGACCTAGCGAAATTCCAGAAAGTGAAAGCAATGGGTAAAGGGGTACGAATGATGGAACGGTACTGAAGTCGAAGTACCCCACATATCCATTTAGTAGTAACTCATGGAAAACAATAAACACAGAGGCAGAAATAATTGCTGAATCTAATAATGTCATGACATCGATAGTTAGTCTAAATTTCATCGGCTTAACTGGGTTGTTGGGACCTAAATTTTTTCTCATGAAACTAGGTAAAGAGCGAAAGTTCATAGTGTTGCCATACTTGCATAAATTTGTTTTATGGCTTCGTGACTTCGCATTGAATTCCTTGAAACTTAAAATATACCAACATGACGAGATTATACGAAAGTTCATTTTATAAGTGAGCAGTACAGAACCAAACAATAAATCTATATAAATTCAAAAGAAACACATTTCTAGTTGATACTCAGTCGTGCAATGAATGTTCTAGTTAATAATCTAAAGCATGGGAGTCATTTTGGAATAGAATAATTATATGAAATAATGCACGCTTTTGCTACCCTTCGTTTTTTTCGACTTTATAAAGGATTTTATTGATAAAGGTCCTGATTTGTGTTAAGCTATTCTTTAGTATTTCAGATAACATAGCAATCACAAACGATAGGAATGTGAAATAAAGTCCTATAATGAGATATGCCTGTCCAGGATAGAGTATCTCAAGGACGTGAGTCCCAGGCCTTAGCACAGCAGTGTCGGAGACGTTAAGTGGAATACCATCTAGTTTATAAACCAAACCCAAAGGAATCACGGTCATATTTAAACTAATATGAGACTGTACTACTATTTTCTCTCCACCTAACAGAGGGTTTATCTTCACTAGGTATGTTAAATTAATGGGATAGGTCCCTACAATATATTCTCTCGTACCATTATGAATAAAATATATGGATGTAACATTTACAAACCCTGGACCGGAAATAAGCGTAATGTTGCTCGCATTAAGGAACGTACTCCCGTTGCTAGCGGGGATACCATTAACTTCCATGAATACCGGCCTCTTTGAGGCTAGATAGATGGTTCCATTTAGGGGCTTATTGGGATAAAAGCTAATCTTAAATGGTACAGGTGAGTCCCAAGATATCCAATTCTGCGTGACGTTGGTGGGGACGAATTGTGGAAACTGTATTTGAGTTAGGTTCAGTTCATCCCCTATTGGAAGAATAAGCCCCACTGCATTCACTTCATACCAGGGAAGGGTAGTATTTATATAAAGGGAATGAAATTTACCGTTTATCTGCTCTCCAGCAAGTATTGTGAAGTTTCCTTGATCAATGAAATAGAAGTTAATGTTGAACGAACCCGAGGTGGGAATTGGACAAGCACGCGGGAGAATTCGTAAGCCATGGTTAGAGTATAGGAAGATTTGCCCAGCTTTAGTAAGCCACAATGTGAGAGCTGTGAAGTTTATAGGGGCTAACGAGCTGTAATTGGATACGTTATACCCTAGGAATAACATAGGTTCCCCTGAGTACGAGATCCAGCTACCGGTTAAGCCCACCAGTAGTGTGGACCTGTTCTCAGCTTCAGGAATCTTCCATGCTACAAACTGCTCCCCCAACAAACTCTTAATGACAATTCCATAAGACGTGTTAACTGTGATATTTGGCGATTTATAATCTATGTGGAAAAACGAGGAGTTTAAGGTATATTGAGCGTAAGTCTCCGAGATCCATGTGCCATTGACCCTGGTCAAGTTTCTAGGAAAAATAACCTTAAACGAGGCTGGAAATCCCGTGTAATTAGGATTGGGAATAACATTTCCCTGGTTATTAACTATATATTGTATTGCCTGTGAAATTATCTGAGTAGTATTTATTGGAACGGGCGATAGGAGAGGGTAAGAGTAGTTCCACCACATTAAAGTAGCGTTATCAACTTTCTTATCTATCTCCTGCACGTTCGATGGAATAGAGACGCCATGATAATTTGCGAATTGAAGAACTGAAGTTATAAGAAGGAGGGTAATTACAACTCCTGCTAGGATCCTCTTTATCCCTACTCCACTTATTACAATGAGTGTGGAGGCTATTGCCACGGGATAAGCTAGTTCTGAGTAAGGAAGTCCTGATACCAGGTAAGCAATGGAACCCAGAGAGATCAGTACCTTAACCCTATCCTCTACCTTAACTGTCATGACAAGGATTGGAAGCAGTAGAGCCAAGGAGAGATAGGAGGGTATTTCTCCACTGGCTGGGGCGCCTAATATGATGTAAGGGATTATCCAGAATGCGTTGGCGCCCACCATAGCTACTCCGATCCAGGGCAGATCTTTCCTTTTTAGAAAAGCTCCTATTAGAATCGCGGATACAGGGAACAGGAAGAAAGATGAGCCGATAACACTCATTAGCATTACTGCTGGGTATTTCACAGCACTCCTCATGTTTATACTCATGAGCTAAGCTGTAAACGGAAGGATGGCATATCCAAGGAGTAGATAGGGATGAGGAAAGGGAGAGAGAAGTTGATACACTAGGGAAAAAAGTGATGCCTGCCTAATCCCTTGTTTCTTAAACATGAGGTAACTGCCAATCCCTGAGAGGTAGGTGAGTAACGCAATATAAAGATCGACACCTATTGGTAAATGGATCAACAAGTGTGCTAGTGGCCATGAACCCAGTATCTGGTTAACCTGAGGGAAATAGGTAATTGGAACCCAAAGAGAGAGTGGATCGGCCTTGAACAGGAAGGAGCTTGGGTTCCACCAGTAATACTTAAATGGGATGCCAAATCCCAATGTTATAAGAGCATAAGGAAGGTAAAGGAGGGGAACTCTAGGAACTTTCCTAGGCAATCTAATGTCTTGGAATACTATTCCTAGAACTCCAAAGGCCAGGGAATAATAAGCTCCATCAGAGAAAATGTTCACGAGTGAGGAGTTGAGGCCTTGGTTAGCTGCAATTACTGCTGATATTATGAGAAGAAAGATTCCATTGGCCACAATTCCTAGAAGATCAACTTTAAGGTAGATCAGGACTGCCACCAAGATTAGGAAGGCCAGAAGCTGGTAAACGGCCTCTAGGTCAAATGTGACCAGGAAAACTCCAAGGGTTAGAAGAAACGCTGTTGCTTTCTCCTTTAAGTAGTAGGAAAGAACTGTAGAAACTGACGAGACGAGTAGAAATGAATAAGAGTGGGAAATCAACGTGAAGGGAACGAGCGAGATTGGAATGAAGATTGAAAGGTCACTTATCAAAAATGAGTATATTGCGGTGCCAAGCAATATTATTGCTATAATTTGATAAAATGAAAGACCCAGGAAAGGTGCAGAACCTATGGCAATATCTAGAATAATAGCGATGAGATAGCTTAGTGCTTTATCCATAGCAGTTTATGAAAGAGCCTCCTTTTATGTTCTTTGATAAGAATAAAGAACATTATCGTATTGATATCACCTTGTACACTTATATACAGAGCATCTTAGAACGTGTTATAATTTGATGTTCTTCATTAGTACATATAGCTCCGAGGACTACTGAGACCAGTGGTAACTAAGCAATCTTGGCACCTTCGTTAACTGGACGTTTTAGAACAATATCGGATTGTTCAGATCATACAATTTCCTTCAAATATCCCTATAATTAAGTTCCACTCTATCCTAACATGTAAGTCTATACATCATGATAGTAATTTTCAGAACTCACATCACACTGAACAGTTTCTTGACATCACCCGCCTACAGGTAAAGGGTTTTAAGCAGGCGAGTGGGCCTCACGACGCTAAGGCTCACGCCTAGGCTACACCTCAAACTCAGGAGGAAGTTCAGCGTGATCTAAATCAGCTTGACGTACCCTATGTTCCTCCTCCACGTCTTGAACGATCCGTTCTCCAGTCCCAGAGCCTTAACCTCCCTTATCATGACCTCCGTGTCCCATCTGTTCTCCCATGTCGTGATTATCTCCTCAGGGGATATGGACAGTCGGTAGAGAAAAAATACCCTCGGAGAGTGTCCGGATTGAGAAAAATTCAATGAGAAATTATCTGGAGATGATAGAATTTTTGTAGAATTATGGAGTAATATTTGAGTGGGGAGAACGGATATCATACCATGAACACCCAAGTTATCCAACCACTACGTGGTGATGTCCGTTCCCGGTAGAAGATATACGTCCATCTTGAGGTTGAGTTCGCCAACTTCCCAGACGTAAGAGGCTGTCCAAGAAGGGGCTTAAGCATGTGAACAGGGAGTTTCAAGGAACACGGTATTTTCCTACACCCCCGCGGTCTCCGGAAATATCTTTGTCCCTACGTGGAGCGCTTCGAGAGAGTATCCGGAACGCACAAAATTCGGCTTATTTCGATAGAAAAGTATAGATAAATAAGTTGAATTAAGTAGTCACCTTAATTCCATGGAAGGCCCCAGTGACTTTACGTTATTCCTGGCACCTTAAACTAAAGCTTTGCTCTAATTCCGCGAAAAACCTAGAAACTCAATGGCTTCTCGTTGAATTTTTCTCAGTCCGGACAGTCTCTCGATACTTAGAGGCACACCGGAGACCCTACGCGAGAGCAAGGCCAGGAACGAGGCCTTCGTCTACGTGATAGCCATCACGTACAACATGGTCCACTTCCTCTCCATCCAGAGGAGGACTCCTCCTCACCTGCGGGCAGTGCAGTTCCCCTGACGTCCCAGGACGCGAAGGGTCAGGGTGAAGTGTTAATGACGTATTAAGATTTACTCTTAGATATAAATTGTGTAAAATTATTTAATCCTTTTCTAAGGTGTGAGATTGATATGACTGATTAATATATTGATATGACTGATTAATATTATGTACTATTGTCAAATAAGCCGAATTTTATGTACTCCGGACAGTCTCTCGTGAGCCCCGTGAGCTCCAACCTGCCCTTCAGGCTCACCTGCTACAGCATGGCAACTAAGAGCTTCCTTAACACGTCAGCCCTGATCTTCAGTTCCTTGAACATCGCGTACCACAGATCCCTCTCGTACATTGACGCCTCCTTCAACCTCCTCAGCCGTCTCTCCAAGTTCATTATTCAAAATTTGTATTAGCATCCCAAAAGATTTTTAACTGGGAAGAGTTTCACGTCGATTTCAAGAAAACCCTAACTATAATAATCGCGTGCACTATTTAAGATATCTCACCCAACGCCAGGCTTAATAACTTTAGATTAAAATCCTGTTTGTGAATAACTTACCTGTTATTTCTGTCATCATTACTGTATATGAGAGGGATAAATTCTTAAAGGATGCGTTAAACAGCGTATTGAACCAAACGATTGATAATGACAAATATGAAATTATAGTGGTTGGAAAGTTACAAAATAAGGAAATACTAGAATTCTTGAATAAAGAAAGAATAACTTTCATCGAGAACTGGGAGAAACCAATTGGCCCAAAAATAGTCGATGGAGTTATGAAGGCAAAGGGTAATATTATTTCCCTACTTGAGGATGATGATCTTTTCCACGCAGACAAACTGGAAATAGTCCTGGAAACTTTTTCTCAAGATAAAAGCCTTGGATTTATGTCTCATCCATTACATATTATAAATGAAAAAGGAGATCATAATCCCTTATCCAATATTGGATACAAAAGTGTGTATATTAATAAGGGCCTTCCTGATAGGAAAGAAAAGTTTTTCAAGGCATGGCAGCAAGGATCAAAAGCCAGATACACGTCTTCAACGGTTAGTATCCTGAGAGATATATTGCTCGATAATGTGAACTTCCTACGTCAGGTAAACTTCTCTCCAGACTCATTCTATATATTTGCATCCTATAAATCTAAATATAATATGTATTATAGTGAAAAAAACTTAGGAGACTTTAGAATGTCCCTGACATCTCTCAGTAAAAATATAGCTAATCTGGAAAATTTCATTCAACATAAAAGAATGTACTCATTTCACTTTTGTGTAGATTATCTTAATTATAATCAGATGTTAAAGGATACTGATTTGGCAAATTTTATTATGGGAGCATCTATTTTCCATAAGATATACTATAATATATTTAACAAAGATAAAATCGATGAAAGATGCAAGCTTGGACTAATGGATATGATCAGATGGGTAATTGGATTTCAAGACTACCCCTTAAAACATTGGTATAATAAATTCTATCCCTTTATTTCTAAGATGCCTTGGCCAATACGTGAACAGTTTATCAAGAAAAGTTTCGAACGTCATAAAAAGGGATATTTATCTTTACTGGAGGCATAAAATAACTGAATAATAATTCCTCCTAAGGTTTAATCTGCCTAGCTGTTAATGAAATATGATACCTTAGATAATGTTATGGATTCATCGGTTCTCTATAGATATTTGGTGATATTATCAGCGATGTTATGGTAAAAGGATTTCTTGTATAATTCGGCTAGAGATGTAAAGTTATTTTTCGGTTCAAGCATTAAATGTACTCAGACTTAAGCTTCATTTTAGACGGCCCTATGCATTACATTTTCCCGATAGAATCGAAATTAATGACCACAACAATGTCTGAGTATAAGGTTGATTTCCTGCTCTGTAACTCTTTCCCATGAACTATGATGTAAAATGAATTTTTCTAGCTTGCTATTGCCCACCAGACCCTTAGCACTCATTGCTCTGCGTAACTCATTAGCCATAGCTTCGTAGTCAAATTCCCTAACCAAGGTAACTCCTGGAACACCGTCATAGGCGTATCTTATACCGGGTATGGCATATGCTATTACTGGGGTATTTACGGCTAGAGATTCCAATATCACCAGCGCATTAGTATCGTCATGAGATGGATAAACCATAACTTTGGCTGAGCTAATAATCTTGTATTTCTCCTCTCCCTCAAGGAATCCTAAATATTCTATTTTATCTAGAACCCCATATTTTTTGGCAAGATTATTAAACTTGTTAAAATCAGATTTGAACCTACCCATAATCTTTAGATTGATCCTATTGTCTCTCAGTCTCCTCATTATCTTTACAAGATCAAATATTCCTTTGCTTGGCTCCAACCTAGCCGAGACGAATAGTGCGTAATCGTCCTTCTTCTCTCTCCGATACTTTGTTACCGTCTGCTCGATTGCAAATCCTGGATCTAATATTATATGATTTGTGGGTAAACTACCTACTACTCCCTCTATTGCTACTTTGTTTACTCCCGCTACAAAGTCTGGTGGATTGGCTCTCATTATTTTTATAGCCTTCTCCCAGTAATTAGAAATAAGAATGTTTTTTGGGAGAGATCTAACAAAACCCTCCTGGCCTATTCTGGACTTATATCTTGAGTATGAAAGGGGACCCATATGGAGAGGAGCAATATATCCATTGATTAGAATTCCATATTTTTTACCAGTCAACTTTGCCATAACAGCTACATCGGGTGACACGAAGTTCGGCGCAAAGAGATAATCCATCATCATCAGCTCGGCGCTGTAGAGTTTGCTTATTTCCTTTAACAACCTAAAATCAAGGAAATTCCAAAGATATTCTCTACTAGTAATAGTTCTATCGACAAGGTATTGAAATTGTGAGGTTAACATGATGCCCTCCTTTTCTAACTCTTTAACTTTGTTTATCAAACGGCTTCGATCTTCATCATTATGTATTTGAAGATACGTGTTTAGTGTAGGAAAGAGATAAATTTCAAATTCGCTCCTAGCTCTTTTTATGAATTCCCTAATATGACGCTCAGCTCCTCCTTCACTTATGTTAGTAAGGGAAAATGTAATAACACCAAGTTTCATGGAATGAGATCTATACAACAAAATATTAAACTAAATCTGGTAAACCCTATTGAGTGAATAAGCGTTAGGAAAACTTAATCATAGCAGGATCGATTAGAGATTTCACAATATTTAACATACATTAAGTTATAAAACATTATCACATCTTCTATCTGTGATTACATTCAAGAGATCATGTGTCTTAACATCGCCTACAACTCCTACAACCAAATAATGAATAAAGATTAATCAATAAGAACTTTTTCAAGATAAAAATCTTGATTAGCTATTAGATCTCAATAAATATATTTATCATATAATCCAAAAAGGGCTTAACATCAACAAACATAAACAAAATTGAACCTAAACATCATATAGAGGAAAAGTGGTTTAAAAAAAGGTTAGCTTATCTTTCTAAAGACAAGTATTAGAACCACAATCGAGATAATAATTGCTATAATGCTCACAGCCAGTGCAATATCTACAGTTCCAGATAGACCCGAAAGTGCATTAACTCTGCTGTTGAGCGTATTGTATTCGCTGGATAGAGTGGAGACGGAACCCTGAAGACTTGCCACCGTTCCATTTAACGTAGATACGGTGTGACTTAAGCTTGAGACTGTGCCGCTTAGACTTGACACTGAACTGCTTAGGCTTGACACGGTATTGCTCAGGGAGCTTAACTGAGACTCTAGGGATTGAATGGTGGAGTTGAGACTTGCAATTAGAGCCTGCTCGTTAACGTTCACTGTCAAGGGCAGAGTGACAGTGTTGGACTGCATTCCGGAATAGGTGGCCTGAATTACCAGATCAGTCTCATACTGAACATTGGGAACCGAGATGGTAATCACGTAGTAACCGTTCATGTAGGTTGCATTGTACATCGTGCCATTGTACATGGCAGTTACAGTGGCAGTGCTGACGGGCTGGCCCGCGAATGTCACCGTACTCATTAAGGTTAGTGTGGTACCTCCAGTCATGGTTATGCCGGTTCCGCTTGTGAGATCCTTGAGGTTCACGTTAGGCGAAGTGGCGCTAACAACCTGCAAGGCTAGCTCCTGAACCTGCACTGTTATCTTGAATGAGTAGGTGTTGGGTGCTGTCACAGTAATGTTCTCACTGGTAGCGGAGTAAGGAGATGGAGGAACTACCTTTAAGGTATAGGTTCCTGTAGGCAAGTTCAAGACCGCCTGTCCTGAGGCGTTAGTTGTGGCAGTTACACTATCCGCAGTAACTGTGACGCCCTGAACTGGAACACCCTGTGAGTTAACCACTAACACGTTAACAGTAGCAGTCAAGGGTAGGAACTGGAAAGTTGTGGAGTTGGTGAATCCTGTAGTTGTTCCAACCTGGACAGTGTAGGTTCCAAACGGAAATGTTGAGCTCTGCTGTGTGGGGAATGTGAAGGCCTTCAGCGAATAATCACCGTTAGATCCGCTGGTCGTTACGTTAGAGTAAACTGCCTTTCCCTGAGGATTATATATGGTGACACCCACCTGAGTGTTAGGAGAAGTCACACCAGAGATAAATACTGTCTGCCCAGGATGATATACTGGCTGAGTAGTTACTGTTATTGCAGGCGCTGATCCCATAGATAACAATGGAACTACCAGAAAGGATAAAAGAATCAAGGGAAGAAGATTATACTTCATGATTAATCACCCTTTACTATAAACAAGGAAAAAAATTAACTTGCCGTGACAACCTCGGTCAGTCCTGGGTTGTAGGGTATGCTTAACAGGTTATTCTGGAACGGTATGAAGGTTATAGTGTAGTTACCCGGCATTGTGGGTGTGAACAGTATACCCAGCTGAGTGCTCTGTCCTGGTGCAAGACTAATCTGTGCAATGGTCTCGGGTTGTACCGGAGTATTGTTAAGTAGAACTTCCACAGTACCGTATATGGTCTCATTCACATTACCGTTGTTAGTTACGTTGAACAACAGGCTGTAGGACTTCCCTACTTGCATGCTGGTCACGGGAGTACCATTACTCAGTATCGTAAAGTGAGATACTAGCACGCTCAACTTTATGACTCCTACATAGAAGTAGGAGCTGGCCTTCATCCTCAACTGTTGCAATAATCCCTGGGTATTGTAGTAGCTTCCCTCAACCAAATTCATGTTAACTAAGACCTTGTTAACTACTCCCGAAGAAGCCGATATTTCGCCCGGAGTTCCTGGAGTGTATACAGTGGGTTCAACAACCTTCAACAATCCTGTGTAGTACGGAGTTGAGATCGCCACACCGCTCACTATCTTGGTCATCTGGGTTAACGTTAGTGTGGTAGTTTCACCATTTGCGGTGTTTATGATAGTAACATTAAATGTTGTTCCTGCGCCAGGAATGTTGGGGTTATTCACAGCATCCGGTGCATATACGGTAATGTTGACCAGTTCACCTGCAGTTGTGTTGGGGAATGGAATGGCGCCGCTTGGTGACTGAGTTATGTTATTGCCGTTGAAGAACACCGAGATGACAGGAGGTACCAGACCATTAATTTGCAACTGAGCTACTTGACTGGATACGCTTGGAACAGCATAGGCGGATACTAGAGACACAGTACCAGTATTTACATTGGGCACTTCAACTATATGGATTGCGTATACGTTATGAGTGACCGTAAGTAGATCAGTCAGATTAACCGCTATGGGTATTCCATAGCTTCCTGGTGTACCATTCCATAAGGTCATGGGTGTCTTTATGACCCATATGGTATTATTGTAGTAGAAGGAAGTCTTCGAAGATGTTACGAGCTGAGTCGAGGTAACTAGCTGTTGGGATTGCTGAGTTGTGATTGTCGAGATTATGCCCTCTAATATTCCAGCACTAGCTCCCGCTGTTGTATAGTTCCCTGCAGCTGGATGAGTCAGCAGGTTAAACAGTGGAGACTGAAGCTCAATCTCCAGAGTGGCGAAGGGAGACGCTGGGGATGGGTTCAGTATGCTCACATTTACGCTTTCAACATTTATGGATATGGACTGCTGCTGGTAGTATGGAGTAATGGAACTGGAGGTACTGGTTGGGCCTATGGTGGCGTTAGCATTTACAAGGACAACGGATCCAGGAGCAACTGTTTCGCCAGGAGTGGTAATTATGGAGGTAAGGTTGCCAGACGAGACTACGCTAGAATTACCTAACACTATGGTTCCTCCGAATACTGGAGATCCAGGTGATACTTCCTTAAGGGTTACTGGAGACACAGTAATGTTGGGTTGACTACCAGGTCCAGCCCAGTATGCAAATTGTGCGTAAATTGTTAGGGATCCAGTGTACTTCATGTTATTTGCCTCAACCAGTCCAGGGCTATTAACGGAGACATTAACGTATTGGCCAGGATTAGCAGACGTCTGACTAACGCTTAGGGTGAAGGGAGATGGCTTAAGTAAAGCTGTGGCATTAACGGTTGATTGAGACGATGGAGATGTGTATTCGAATACGATAAGGCCACCGTTAACCACATTTGTTAGCTTAGTAACATTTACACCATTAACATTTAGATAGTATCCACTACTGTTATGATATACAGCATAGTACACCTTACCGGTAAATAGCCCGCTATCGGCTGCAGTTTCGGAAACTACGGTTGTTACCACATTGCCTACTTTCTGTCCTGCAGCATTTTCAACAATCACGTTAAGTGTAGCCTGAAGAGCAGATGATGGAACACTTTGCGCATATAGAGTATCTGTGACATTGATTAATATGTAATGCTTCTCTGGGACAATATTATAAGGTAAGGGTGGTAGATATGCGGTTTCCGCCGAGGCAAATGATGTAGAGGTCGGGGTCTCAATCGCAATGGCCGGAGCCACAGTCGTAAACTTGTAAGTTACAGTTAAAGTTTGAGCTGCAAATTCATCATATATCTTAAACGTTAATTGAGTTCCTGAGGGTATGTAATTCATCCCTAAGAAGCTCTTTATAAGAGTGCTTGGCACAACAATGAAGAATGTTCCATTGCCGTTGGCTGATGTTAATCTGGATATACTCAAGCTATTAAGATTCCCAGTTGTTTTCATACCGTTGGGCAGAACTGCGGTTACACTATCAGTTGCCACTTGCACACCGTTATATGTTATTTGACCATCGCTAACCGTCAACGTAGTTGGAGTCCCAAAGGCAAGATTAGGCTCGTTATACGCTAACTCTATTACTGGAGTTACGTTAGCTACGGAGACAACGTTGGGGATGGGAACGAGCGATGGAGTTCCAACAGATATGGTACCGGGAGTGGAGATATTCTTAACCACCTCGCTGCCAAGATAGTAGAAAGACGCGCCTATATCGTTAGTAGCCGTTATCAATAGCGAAGTGTTACTGAAATCGTAAGGCGGTAGAGTTATCGTAACTTGAGAAGATGTGCTAGCAATACTTGGGGACGAACCAATTTTTAAGACTGTCGGTAAACTAAATACGCCAGAGCCTGCATAGGTCTCAGGGAGAGTGACCACAGCAGTCTTATAAGCAGATCCTGTAATACTCCTAAGGGCCACATATACTTTGATATTCTCGTTAACGCTATAGTTGGATATATTGTCGAAAGCGTCAACGGTCAGATTCTCTCCCTTAAGTACAGAAAGGGTGATGGGCTGAGGAGTAGTCTCCTTGATTGTCCCGGTTATGGAAACTGAGGCGTTGTTCCCAATCCAGTCAGAGAGGTATATGGTTATTGGAGTGTTTGTGGTGAATAAGCCCGATTCAATTAACTCTTTATATTGATCGAAGCTTACATTCGCAGGAGTATAATAGTTATGCCCAGACAGTAGTGTCGCGTACGCCTTATTGGTGACTACGGAACTGGTGTACATGGTGAAGTTTCCGTTATAGACATTTCCGTAACCAAACATTGCCAACGCATTAGAAACTGGGTTATCAGTGAAGACAGTCGTGTTCACATAGACTCCATTCTCGATCCCTAAGTAGGATACATTCTGAATGACAGGAGATACTTGTTGATTATTGGCCGTTATCGTGAATCCTCCATTTCCTCCAACTAGCGGATCAGCCTGCATGATGTTGTCCACAAAATACACTGGCCAAGTGGAGTTGAGGGGGACGGTGGATTCCGTACTCTGGAGTGTTGCTGAGTAACTACTGGAGTCGGCCAGGTAATTGTTGATTGTCACGGAGGCACCTGTGCTATATGAGATTGTAATTGTCTTGTCGCTGCTGAAGTAGTATAAATCAGTAATATTTACATAATCATTACCATATACAGTTTGACCCTTTTCTCCAACTAGTTCATTGGGGAAGGTTGGAGGTAGTTGGAATTGAAATACACCCTCTTGTGTGTCAGTCTCAATGTATTGATATTTTGTGGTAAAGCCAAGAGAGGGGTTAGTTAAGTTTACCTCGGTATTTGGTGTGCCATTTATCGTTAACGTTTCAGACATGGAGTTATAATGCGCACTGACTGGAGTCATGGTAATGAAGAACCAGAAGTAATGTTCTCCGTTATCTAAGTAATACACCACAGAAGCATTTGATGTCTCAATGCTGATTAGAGGTACTGTGACACCTCCTGCAGTAATTGTGATATTACCCGCTACGTAGGAAGCACCCTGCGCATTTTGAGGAACGTTAGGATTGTAAACAGCAACTAAGACCACCTGATCTTGGCCTACCCAATCATTGCTCACTGCTATGGTAACGCCACCGGCTGTTGAACTTGTTTGTCCAAATGTCGTTATACCAGCTAGGAAGGAACCTCCCATTAAGAAAACCAGGAGGAGCGATAGATATCTTATCGCACTTTTATTCATACTAATTTCACTGAAAGTCGGATAAGGCGTAATAATATAAAAAGCGATTGACTACTGTTGTATACAACAAAATGGAAAGGGGTTAGTAAAATTGCTGTTTAAGGAGCCCTCGATGTAACACAAACTGGACTAGACCCAGAAAGTTTGAGAAAGTCAAGAAACAGGGAAATACAGATTAATTGGGTGCCACATACCCAGGTTGAACGAACTGATACACTACCACCATGATATAGACCTGGTACTCACCATTTCCGTAGAGAGGATCCATGGATATCTGCACTGGTTGGAAATACTCCATCCTAACCTGGGGCAGGGGAGTACCTAGGCTAACCCCTGAGGCTGTAATTTTCGTGCTGAATGGGGCAATCACGGTATATCCCTGGCTCTGCAATCCCTCTACGAACATGTTCACGATCAACGACTGATATGCGCGATGTGTCCACGCAAATGGGAAGGAATTGCTCACCAGCCCAACAAGTTCCTGAGCAAGTGTGGGATCTGATGAGAATTCGCTGGCGATCTGCGTCTCAGTCTGGTTCAAAAGCGTGATGTTCACGTAATCATTCACAGGATAGCCAGCGATCACGGTCATGGCTCCCATGGCCTTCCCTATATCACCGAGACTGGAGGTGTAACCCAGGAATTGTCCTCCCAGGTTAGTGGGGTAACCAAGGAACGCCTCCTGACCCCTGTAAATTGTGACCGCGTCGTATGCCACAATATACGTGGGAATAGTGTAGTTGGGGTTTCCGTAGGGATAAACGTGGAAGTCCCTCTCCAGAACCTGGGCAGCGAAGGTCTCGTTATTCAGGAAGATCTCCGCCATCAACCTGATCTGGGTATCGTTCAGGGTGTTGTTCTCATCAATCACGGTCTTATTACCCACAACCTCAATCCAGTAACCGTAGTCCCACCAGCTCAGAACGAAGGCGTGGGGTGAGGTCTGTGTCCTGAGCCAGTCCAGCGTGTTAATCCAGGCGTAGTTGGGCACTGGGTAGGGAGACGCGGACGTTATTATGGCGTTGGGTGTGTTGCTGGCCATGATAGCGGAACCTGCGTCGGCCACAAGAGATATGCCCACCACAGCCAGCAGGAGGATGGGCGCAACCCTCACCCTGGCCTCCCTCAGCTTGTTCACCACGAAATATACACCGGCACCTGCCAGGGGCGCAACCATGTACACGGTGTAGTTGAAGAGATAGGGCTGCTCTGACGTTCCGTAAATGCTCGCCACGCCCAGCACGAGGAGCCATATACCCGCAAGGTTCCCCTCCCTCAGGAAGTAATACATGCCCACGATGGACAGGAATATGGCAACTCCGAAGTCAGTAAGCATGGCTGTCAAGGACTGCGGTATGTACTCCGCCACCGTCCTGTCAATGGGTACTGTGAACTGGTAGAAGGGATCCACGATGGCGTAATATCTGGAGGGAATTGGGGTAGCCCTGAGAGCTGAGAGACCGCCTATGGCCAGCACGAAAATCAGGACCAGGAAGGACGTCAGCAACAGCGACCTGGTCAGCGAGCTCTCCTTGGGCAAGATCTTCCTAAGGTAAAGCTCCACGAATAGGAGGAGAGAGACCAGAAGGAGGGATAAACCGTGAGCTGCCCCTGACAAAAATCCAATGTTGTTGGGAGCAAAGGACGTCAGGAACGCGGTCAGCACACCCATCAGGGTGAACGACTTGACAGTAACGTCGTTATTTCTATTGAGAAGAATAACCAGGAAAGCGGCAGCGAGAAGGCTGATGTCAATGTAGGTGTAACCTCCCCATGATATCTCAGCTAGGAACAGGGGTATAGACGCAAGTGCACCATACCACGGTTTCTTCCTCTCTATGGCGAGGTTCAACAGGTAAATGGAGAAGAGCACAAACACCCCTCCCCAGGAGGTCTTGGGGAGTCCTCCCACCAGGTTCTTGTATGTTAAGGCTGGGGATACCGCAATGACCAGGGCCCCCACTATTGCGCCTACCCTGCTCTTGGTGAGTCCGTCCACGGCGAGGTAGGTGGCCACAACCCCGAGCCCCGCCAGGGCCATATCCAGAAAGAGGACAACGGTGTAAACTGAGTTAACCCCAAAGGAGGAGTAGAAGGGGAGGGCTAGAAGCGCGGAAATGAAGGGGAGGCCTATGGTGTCACCAAGCTCGATGAAGTAGCCTGATGGGAACCAGGCGTGGACGTCAGGGGGTACGGCGTACCAGTTCCCGTGGGCCTGGGCAATCAGCACTGCATTGTAGAAGAGGTACCAGGAATCAAAGCCGTTTATTGAAAGGGGATAGGTGGCGCTAAGTCCGCGAATGGCAATGGAGATGATGGAGATACCCAGCACCACGATCATGTCCACAAGGGTTGTCTTCCTGAGAACGTTGGAAACTTCCTTGAGAGCCATTACGGGAATAGCGAATGGGATATAATTAAGCTTAATCCAGATTGGTGAATGTTGGCCCTACCTACTAGGTGATATGCATTGAACCCAACTAGGCCCTTGATGGGGACCTCCTCGCGGGGCTGGAGACGTTTAGGGGATATTCAGTTCAGAAAACTTGTAGTACTTTCCTGAAAATCCCTTCAAGTCCATTTTACCTAAAAGTTTTTCAGATCTGTCCAAGGATCTTCCAGTTAAATTTTATCTTTAAGATCAATGACATCGCTCATCTATGAGCGATTTTCGTTTTGGTATGGATTTTCTTGAAGAATATCTCACTACGTTAAAATCCGTAAAGCACTAAACTTGGTTAATATACTGGAACACATCGCTTGATAAAAACTGGACAAGAGGTCCTTTCACAGGTGCTCCACCTCGCAACAAGACGCACTCGACTGATCCACGCGCTCTCCACACCCTCACCTCCCTTCAACCTTCTGCCAGGTTTCTGAACGAGTCACAAAATTTCACGCGAACAGACTGGAGTCCTTCATAATCAAGAAATCCTAGGTTTAAAACCCTCGAAATCGTATTTTAATCACATGTTAAAGGAAGAGTTCCTGAAGCTGTTGAAGGAGGATAAGAATTTCCGTAAGGAGGTGGAGGAGTTGCTGGGAATATCCTCCGCCAGGACTGACGTGACTGACACCAGGGAGGAGATAAGGGAACTGGTTCAGTCAATCAAGGAGCTTAAGGAGATGGTCAAGGATCTGGAGGAGGCGCAGAGGAAGTCGGAGGAGAGGATGTCCAAGTTGGAGGAGAAGATGATGGAGTTGGCTGAGGCGCAGA
>NZ_JAKNCW010000025.1:0-24976 GCF_022064045.1 Metallosphaera javensis (ex Hofmann et al. 2022)
GACCATGTTGTACGTTATGGCCATCATGTAGATGAAGGCCTCGTTTCTAACCTTGGTCTCAGCGTAGGGCCTCCAGTACTTAAGGAAGATCCCGAAGTGCTCCACGTAGGGGCGAAGGTACTTCCATGGACCGCGGGGATGGACGAAGGTTCCGCGTTCTTTGAAGCCCCTGTCCACAAGCTTAAGTCCCCTTCTGGACAGCCTACATCTAGCGTCCGAGAAGTTGGCGAACTCGACCTCAAGTCCGTGGACGAAGAGGGCGGGCGAGACGAGCGGGAAGACCTTGAACCCAAAGTACGACCTCGACCGCTTCTTGGTCCACCTTCCCTGGAACCTCCTTCTCGTCCTGGCCCTCAACTTAGCCCTCACGAAGGCCTTCAACTTCTCCACTTGCCCAAGGTTTACAGCGTCAAGCCTGTACTTCTCCATCATGATCTCCAGGCTGGTCTTCCCTGGAGGTAAATCCAGGAGGAAGGAGTCAACGAGCCACTCAACTCCCTCGTAGAGCGCGCTAGAAGGTAAATACACGGTTCTGCACTTGGCCTCAAGTTCGCTCGCTATCTCCCTGAGCAGGTCCCTCCTAACCCTCGCGAACCTCTCCACGAAGTGGAACAGGGTGGACTTCCCAACGCGTTCACCAACGAAAAGCCTTTATTACGTCCGTGTTCACCAAGTTCACCGCGTCCCTCAGGGAACAACAATACACTATCATGACCACCAGCAACTTGAAGTAGGTGAAGCTCCCCGGTATCCTCCTCTCCACCCTCTCCCTCACCATCTCCACCACGGGCGTTAGGAGGAAAAGGATTTTATCCCTGAAGGGCATATCCTCTACCGGGGAACGGACATCACCACGTATTGTGGTTGGATAATCCTGGTGTTCATGGTATGATGTCCGTTCTCCCCCACTTAAGTATTACGCCACGATTCTACAGAAGTTCTATAATCTCCAAATATTTTCTCGTAGAATTTTTCTCAGTCCGGACACTCTCACGACATGGCCATCTCCCTCAACCCCAACAACCCAGATTACCAACAATAAGGCCATTGCGCTCCTCAAGAAGGGCAACCATGTTGATGCATATGAGGAATTTAGAATTTCTCAGAACCTTCTTCCTGACCCTTCCACATATCTTCTCATGTTATCCGCTTTGGCATGTAAAGGAGAGAAGGATTCTGCCTTGGAACAGTTTTCTAGCTCTCCTGACCTGAAGAGTATCTGTGTGAAGCTTTCGGAACTAGTTAATGACCCCGATCTCACCGACTGCATGAGATCCTTCATGAGGGACCTCTCAAATTCCTTTTGCTAAACATTTTTCTAAGAGCTCTGTTAGTCGTCCCGTTAGTACCACCTCTCACGTCTTCATCTGTGCATTCCACCAGTGCCTCCTTTGAGTGAGGAGATCCAGATCACTTTCTTCATCATCTAGGTTTTACTTGATCACTAAAAATTCCAAAACCTAATTGGTTTAGGTTTAAAATAATCTCCATGAAAATACTTGAGGGGAAAGGAGATACATTGTACCGGATGAAGGTCCATGATTTTCCCGAATTCCAGAACATATTAGTCGAGGCGGATAACTCTTCCTACATTATAAAAAATTACACCAACTCAGGGTATACGGGCGATTCAGGTTTCCATTGGGAATTGAATTCTAGTTTCTTCATTTCTCATTTCAATGTAGGATTAATTGAGCAGTGACGTCATAATCGTAAAGAAAACAGGAAGTATATGGATATTATTCCGTTATTGTAAAAAAATTATTCAAAACGTTGTAGTTGTCAGCGATGGCCCAGACAATCTGGAGCAGCCTGTAGGGCGTGTGGTACTTGCCGAATCTTCTCCTCCTCACCAGGGAGTTGAAGGACCCCACCAGGTCGTGGAGAGAAGGCGCCGAAGTTCCGGAAGAAGGGAGGAGAGGGAGAGGAGACCGCGTTCCATCAATTCCCTGATTCCGTCGGGGAACTAGAGAGAGTGTCTGGAACGCACAAAATTCGGCTTATTTTGATAGAAAAGTTACAGATAAATAAGTTGAATTAAGTGGCGACCTTTATTCCATGGAAAGCCCCAGGTATGACTTTACGTGATTCCTGACACCTTAAACTGAAGCACTGCACTAATTTCACGGAAACTTAGAAACTCAATGGTTTCTCGTTGAATTTTTCTCAGTCCGGACACTCACTCGAGAGGCACTCCAGACCGGAGAATGGGCCTAGCTTGATCTGTTGTGTATTTCACGTCAAAGTCTCCTTAAATACACAACAGTGCGGGTAGCCCCGAGAATTCTAGACTAGGTACAGACTCCGCTCTTCACGATCTCGTGGGACAAGAAGTCTTCCTCGAGGGTTCACATCCCCCATGTAATATCCCAAGCGCTGGACCTCAGACCGTGAGTATACCTCCCTCAAACGCGAAGTCCTTTTAAGTTCCACCATGTTATCATCCCCATGGATTACGCCTCAGCCTTCGCAACTGCCCTGGAGAGGCCAGAGCTCTACTGGTCTCCCTTTGCCTCTAAAATGCAATGGTTCACTCCCTGGGACTCCGTTCTTCAGGACGGCAAGTGGTTCGTCAAAGGAGAGACCAACATAGCCCACAACGTCCTCTCTCACGAGGGAATCGCGCTCATCTGGTATGGGGAGGACGAGAGAAGGGAAATCACGTACTCCGAACTAGCCCGCCTGACAGAGAGAGTGGTCAGGATCCTTAGGGATAGGGGTGTGACTCAAGGAGACAGGGTGGCCATTTACATGCCCAACCTGCCGGAGACCATAGCCTCCCTTCTCGCCTGCGCAAAGATGGGGGTTATCTACTCCGTGATTTTCGCTGGCCTTGGCGAGCAGGCAGTAAAGGCCAGGATCCAGGACCTCTCGCCCAAGGTGGTTCTAACCACTTCCCACACCCAAAGGAGGGGGCAGAAGATCCCCCTGCTGGGAGGAGACGTGATGCTGGATCGTCACATGAAACCTTGGGAAGGGGAATTCACTGATGCTGAGAGGGTTGAGGCCAACGACCCCCTCATGATAATGTACACCTCGGGTACAACGGGAAGACCAAAGGGTATAGTGTTACCCCACGGCTCGTGGATGGTGGGTCACTACACGGTGTTTGACATAGTGTTTTCCCTGAGACGTGGGGACGTGGTCTTCACCACTGCGGATGTGGGATGGATAACCTTTTCAAGGATAATGTACGGCACTCTCCTTCACGGGGGTACCCTGGTCTTCATGGAGGGGGCTCCCGATTACCTCAGGGACAGGGTAAGGAACATCATGATGAGGGAGAACCCGAGGGTGTTCTTCACCTCCCCGACCCTACTTCGCCTGCTCAGGGGCATGGATCTAGTCCTCCCCAGGGTGGAATACGTGGCGACGGCTGGGGAGATACTGGATGAACCCTCCTGGGACTACGCCATGAGGTTCGCTGACAGGGTGACTGACATCTACGGGCAGTCTGAGACAGGATACGTGGTGGGCACTCCCTTCTCTCTGGGGGTTGAGTCAAGGAAGGGATATGCCGGCGTCCCCTTCCCCGGAGCCCTGCTGGAGACCGTGGATGAGGAGGGCCACAGGGTTGAGGGTAAGGTGGGTCACCTAGTCCTCAAGAGTCCGTTTCCCACCAGGTTTGTGGGCGTCTGGAGAAACGAGGCCAAGTTCAGGGAGTACCAGAGGTATGGCGGACATGACACAGGGGACCTGGCCGTGATGGAGCAGGGTTACGTGAGGATTGTGGGGAGAAGTGACGACATGATAAAGATCGCAGGCCACAGGATCACTAGCGGGGAGGTTGAGGATGTGGTCTCCAAGCTCTCAGGGGTTAAGGACGTGTCCGCAGTGGGAGTTCCAGACCCAGTTAAGGGGGAGAAGTTAATACTTTTCGTGGTGGGAGACGCAGATCCGGAAAGGGTGAAGGCGGAGGTCAGATCCAGGCTGGGCCCAATATACGTGGTGGACAGGGTTGTGAAGGTGCAGAGGCTTCCCAAGTCGAGGAGCGGGAAAGTCGTCAGGAGGATATTGAGGGACCTCGTCATGGGGAACGAAGTTGATGCCACAATACTTGAGGATCCAGAGGTGGTGAATGAGCTGAGGAAAAGCTTAACCTGATCCCGTTTGCCTTTCCCTCCCTGTCATCTGGACTGCCCTAGCGTGTGGAGTAACTGTAAAAAGACCTCCAGTTTCTGAGAGATGTCAAGTTGAAAGAGAACTGGAGACGTCGCTTAACAAATACTCCACACACCAGGTCTGCCCGCGTTTCCATCCATCCCTTACCCGCTTATCCCACAGTCTGATTCTTCGCTCCCCACTACTCTCTCGATCCCCCCAGTTCAAGGACCCTGGTGTCTCCGGCGGAGGACAGGCAGAACTCCACCTGTTCCGGAAATCCGGCGGGCGGAACCAACAGCTTGACGCAGTGTAACCTCTTGGTCTCCCTCTCCTCCTCCCTGAAGCTATCCGATCCGCATTTGCATATCCCCCTGGGCTCAAAGTAACCCTTACCGCACGAATTGCACACGTACACTATCACGGCTCATCACCCACCACAGTTACCGTGGCTGAGTTTCCAAACCCGGCCATGCTCAGGGATAGCCCCGTTCTCGCATCCTTAACCTGTCTTTCACCGGCCTCTCCCCTGATCTGATGGAACGCCTCAACCAGCTGGGCCACTCCGCTTGCCCCGATGGGATGCCCCTTGGAGTTCAGTCCACCGCTGGTGTTAATGGGCATATCACCGTCAATCTCCGTGCGTCCCTCCAGGTAGTATTTCCAGCCCTCTCCCCTCCTGAGGAGACCCAGGGCCTCAGCCTCCACTATCTCCAGGATGGTGGCCATATCGTGGAGTTCTGCGAAGTCCACTCTCTCTACCCCGCTAAATTTCATGGCCAGCTCCCCGGCCCTCTTCACGGACCTCATCTCCAGGAGGTCCTCCCTATCCGTTATGTGCGACGAATCCGATCCCATGGCCACTCCCTTGATATACACGGGCTTACCTGTGAAGCTCAGGGCCTCCTCATCTCTCACCAGGAGAAGCGATGCAGAGCCGTCGCTTATGGGACAGAACTCATATTGCGTTAAGGGATCTGCGACCACTGGAGAGGAGAGGACGTCACTCAACGTCACCTCCTTTCTTATGTGCGCGAAGGGATTCCTGGCCCCATTCCTGTGGTTTTTCACCGCAACCTCAGCTATTGCCTCCCTTCTCGCGCGGTATCTGTCCAGGTACTCCCTGGTCATGAGTGAAGCCAGGGAAGGAACGGAGATCCCCACCGACCTTTCCCTCGGGGGCAAAAGTGAGGAGATCACTGAGGTCACGTCCCTGGTTTTCATCGTGGACATCTTCTCCACCCCGATGACCAGGACGGCCCTGGCCATCCCGGAATCCAGAAAGCTCTTAGCAACGAGCACTGCACTGCCACCGCTCCCGCTTGTGTTGTCCACCCTGATGGAAGGGATATCCTCCAGTGAGAGATAGGTGGAGATCAGGTTGTTCACCCCAGATATTCCGTTGAACTCTCCTGAATAGGAGTTGGAGATTATCACGAAATCTATGGCATCCCTGAACTTCCTGATCAGGGGAAGGGAGGACTCCTTTGCCAGGTCAAAGAGGCTCTCCTTTCTCTTCCCGAAGGGTGTTAACCACGCATCAACTATGGCAACCATCCCTTGAACACACTCCACGATGTTTAAATTTTTAACTTAAAGCTTTAATGTAACAGTATCTTTTAGATTCTAAATGACTGAAGAATAAAAAATAGTAATGCAGTATCAATATTATTTCCATTCAATTCACCTAAAACATCTTATTTTTTCTCCAGTCTCCTTTACCTCACGATTCTCTCTATACTTAAAATCTTGAAGTTATATTTATACTTTATTAGTTGAATTTATCTATATATTAGTATGTATAAAAATCACAGATATATTTAAATAACATGGAGTTCAATATGAGGAAAGTGATACCCTTGTTACCGAGAGTTAATAATAAAAAGGCAGCTAGGGGTATAGCCAAATCTGTAATAATAGGAATAGTTGTAGTAATAATAATTGTAGGCGCTGTGGCCGCCATAGAGTTAACAACCCATAAAACGAGTCCTCCCACTGTCACCAACACTTCCACCACTACACCTTCTGTTACCAACACAACTACAACCTCTGTCACAGGAAACGTCACAATAACGTATTTTGATGATCTCTCCCAGTCAGAGGCTTCAGTGATGCAGAACGTGATCATTCCTCAGTTCGAGAAGGAGTATCCCAACATTCATATCAATTACGTAGATGAGGGCGCAACGGACATTGTGAAGAGCGTTGAGGAACTTGAATTGAGCGGAAACGTAGGGCCCGTGATAATTGGAGAGGACAACTTGGTGATAGGAGAGCTTCTCAATGGTAACTATCTAATGAATCTCACACCTTATACCAGCCAAATACTACAGAATGTATCCCTTATTCCATCAATGGTTAGCCTCGTTAAGTACGAACAAAGCGTGTATCATGGAGAGTTCTTCATTCCATTGAGGGGAAACATACCTCTAGTTTGGTATAATGCAACCCTATTCAGGGAGCTCAACCTGACTCCTCCACAGAACTGGTCTCAGCTCATGCAGGTCGCCTCAGAGATAAAGGCTAAGACTGGAGTTGCCCCAATCATGTTCCAAGGCCATGGTGGAGCAAGCACTTACACTGAGCTCTACCAGTGGATGGTCCAGGCAGGAGGTAATCCATTCCTGTTTAATGATTCAGGAGACGTTTTGGCCTTCGAGTACCTCTATAACCTGTCCAGTTACTTCACTCCGGGCTACGTCCACGGATATTGGGGTAGCTACAAGGGACTGCTGAGCGGGGAATATTACATGGTTGACTATCAATGGCCCTACATCTACAGTGTCATGGCTAGCGAAGGTGTAAACATGAGTCACATAGGATTCTATCCAGGTCCTGTGGGACCAGCCAATGGAGATCATCTGGTAGGAGGAGACGTCCTGGCCATACCAAAGGGTGCAACTGACATTCCAGCACTAATAGATTTCGCAAGGTTCCTGCTATCTACGCAGGTCCAGAGAGACTTCATCATATATCTCTCATGGCCTGCAGTGAATCAGCAGGCTTACAATAACCTGCCCAGCAACATAAGTGCCCTATATAAGGCAGAGGAGGAGGCAATGAGCAATGCCTTCTTCAGAGAGCCAGTTCCATGGATAACAGTGTGGGGACAAATAGCTGACAAGGTATTTGATACCATAATAGTGGATCACGCTCCGTACTCTCAGATACCCAGCATTCTGAGCCAGGCGAATCAGGAGATGTATAACTACCTAGCTCAGAACTACAACACTACGGTGGCCCAACAATACGAACAGGGAGTTTACGGACCTTTATACGGGTGAAAGAATTGAAGTTAACCCCTTTTTTACTTGTCCTGCCAGCAGTGGGGTATATCGTTGCGTTCTCTTTTTTTCCCACCGTGGACGCGGTTTACCTGAGTTTTCAGGATCCCCACGGGGGGTTATCCCTACATAATTATCAGGAGTTGACCTACTTCAATATAGGAGGAGCTGTCCTAGACACTGTTTTGGTCACCGTGGGAGCACTTCTCATTCAGCTGGCCCTTGGCTTCCTCGTGGCGTCAGTGTTAAGCAGAGAATTCTTCGGAAAGAAGGCACTTTCCACCATAACTATTATTCCCATGGGCGTCGCCACCGTGGTTGCCGCCATCACCTTTAGTTTCATTTTCCAGACCAGCGGAGGTTATGCCAACACAATTATACACTCCTTATTTGGTACCAATGTGAACTGGTATCAGACGTCCTTGTCCTCTCTCATTGTGGTTATGCTTGCAGACAGCTGGAAAAACACACCCATAGTCTCCCTAATACTGCTCGCCGGGATGTCCTCCATTCCAAGGGAGCTCTACTACTCGGCTGCAATAGATGGCGCGGGTCCATTTAGAAGATTCGTCCACATCACCCTGCCAAATCTCAGGAGTTTCATAGGTGTCGCCCTCATTCTCAGAGGAGTGCAGGAGTTTAACATCTTCGCTCTCCCGCTCATCCTCATAGGGGATCATCCACCCCTGCTTACAACGCTTGTGTATAACCTCTATACCACCACATTCCCTGAAGTAGGTCTGGCCCTTGCAGCTGCGACCGTCCTCTTGGGATTCATCCTGGTCTTCATGGGTGTTGTGATAAAGTTGACAGGAGGTAGATCCACATGAAATGGTCCTATATAGGTGCCATAGTGGTCGGAGCGTATTTTCTCTTCCCCCTTTACGTCCTTTTCCTGCTAGCATTCAATTCGCCCACATTTACCATACTAGCTAGGTATCCAGCTCTACTCCCCATATCGCTTACGTTAAATAACCTTGTGGTATCCCTCCAGGGCTCCGCCTTCATAGATCCCCTAATCAAGAGCTTGGAGACTGCTACTTTAGTGGGAGTAATCACGTTAATACTTGCGGTACCAGCGGGTTACGGTCTCAGTAGACTCCCCAGAACCGTGGCCTATCCCATCCTCGTTCTTCTGCTGGTCACCAACATGATGCCCGCCATTGTCATTGGAATCCCCATAGCGGTGGAGTTCATCAAGCTTCACCTCTTCGAGAGCGTTGTGGGTCTTGCCCTAGCTCAGACCTTGATCACCCTTCCACTGGCTACCTTTATCCTTCAAGGGACCTTCTCGTCCATACCGCAAGATCTGGAGAATCAGGCTAGAGTCGATGGGGCAGGGCTATTAAGGAGACTCTTCTCGATACTTTTGCCCATAGCTGCGCCCGGAATAGCTGCAGCTTTCCTGATCTCTTGGATGTTTTCATGGGATGAGTTCACCTACGCCATTCTGTTGATCCCATTCCATTCAACGTTGCCTGTTACAATCTACTCTGACGTTACCAGGGGAAACCTGCTAGCCGGAGTGGCATTCTCCCTAGTCTTCACCTTACCCGTAATAGTATTAACTTTCGCCTTACAGAAATATCTTAGAGGAGAATACTTGGCAGGAGGGATCAAGGGATGACCGTAGAACTGGTTGAACTGGTAAAGGTTTACGGAACCAAGAGGGTTCTGGATGGAGTGACAGAAAAGATAGAGAGCGGTGAGTTCTTCGTGATTCTTGGACCCAGCGGAGAGGGAAAGTCCACCCTCCTCAGGATCATGGCAGGAATTGAGAAGCCGGATAAGGGTAAGATAATTGTGGATGGGGATGACGTGACCAATAAACCTCCGGAGAAGAGGAACGTGGCTATGGTTTTCCAGAATTACGCGCTTTACCCGAATATGACGGTGAGGGAAAACATAGAATTTCCACTGAAAATGAAGGGGGAGAAAAAGGAGCAGATAAGGGAAAAGGTAGAAAAGGTAGCAGGTCTCCTGGGCATCTCCGAGATCTTGGATAAGAAAGTAACAAAGATAAGCGGGGGTCAGCAACAAAGGGTGGCTATAGCCAGGGCTATTGTGAGGAACCCGTCTTACTATCTCTTGGATGAGCCCTTAAGCAATTTGGATGCCAGGATGAGGACGGTAGCTAGAGGTGAGCTGAAGAGAATTCAGAAGGAGCTAAAGGGAACATTCATATATGTTACTCATGATCAAAAGGAGGCATTAAGTCTCGCTGATAGGGTTGCCGTGCTTCATGCGGGAAAGTTTGAACAGGTTAGTAAACCCAAGGAACTATATGATTATCCTAGAACCAAGTGGGTTGCCGAATTCATAGGAGACTTCCCCATGAACTTCGTTCCCGGGGAGATACTGGGCGAGAGGGTTGAGGAAGTGGGTTTCAGACCTGAGTGGGTAAATGTCGGGAAAGGAGATCTGACCTGTTCTGTGGAGTCAGTGGAGGCGGTAGGAGACTCTAGGTATCTAATCTGCGTCTTCAAGGGTTACGGAATAACGATCCTTTCCGAGGAGTATTATGATGTGGGAGATGAGGTAAGATTCGAAATAACCCAGTACAGGAAATTTAAGGATGGAAGACTTGAGGAGTAAAATTCTTTTTTAGTATTTCTCCACTCCATGTTCTTTTTTATGCGTAAGGAGGCCCTGTGCGGTTTCATCAATGCGTAATGTCTCCTGTAGTCGTCAATTATCCCTAAACTTGAGGAGACGTTATTACTATTTTATTACGACTGTGTCCTTGTAGACTTTCTCGATAGAGGAGTCAACTGTGTAGATCATTGCCCTTTCCCCCTCCGCAAGTGCAATAACATAGCAATCAACTATGGATAGGAAATCGTAACTTAACTTCAGATCACCTGCGCTTATACTTAATTTCTCGTCAATATTTACTATCTTGATAGAAGAGTTCTTGATCAGTGATATGGCAACAGAAGCTGATTCCTTGTCCAATAACCTACCGAGAATGTAGTAGAGCTCTGTTATGTTCAAATAAAGGGTTAAGCCGGAGCCACTTGCTATTATCTCGCTCATGGCTTTCCTATATTTTTCATTTTTCTTTAGAAAATAGTTAACGAAAACTCCAGTATCAATAACTATTTTCTTTCTCAACTTCCTTTCTCCTCATCTCCTTGAGTAATTCTAAAGCCTCTTCTGAATCTGCCCTACCCTCAAACATTCCCCACGCGTCCAGTAACGATATCTCTTTCCTTAAAACTATCTCATCCCCTTTTATTTCAATTTTCAACACACTTCCTTCAGTTATTTTTAGCCTATCCCTAACCTCCTTGGGTAAAACCACTATACCCTTTTTGTGAACTTTAACTTTCATGTGGATTTGTAAGTTGAATCGAAATATATGTTTAACTTATGGGAAGTTTAACTTTCTCACGGTTTAACTCTACTGCCCAGCGTAAGAAATAAGTGTGATCCCCTTTCTCCAAATCCCTAGTCAACATATTACTCAAAACAATTTCGAAACGTAAAAAATCAGTTTTTCTTTTCGTCTTTCTTTTCCTTTTCAGTCATTTCAAGAATTCTAACCCACGTCATGAAGCAATCTTCAATGATTTTCCCCTTCTCCTCCTGGGCCATGTTTTCATCCCAGAACCCTTGTGTAGAACCTCACTGTCCTATCCCACGCGTCCTTGGCTGCAGCCTCGTTGTATGCCGGACCTCCCTCGGTGGCAAAGGCGTGATACGTTCCAGGGTAGATCTTCATGTCCAGTTCCTTCTTGTACTGTATCATGGCCTTCACCATGTCGGGAACTCCTTGATTAATTGCCGAGTCCTCCCCCGCGTAGTGGGCCATAACCGGTCCCTTTATCTTTGCTATGTCCTCAAGTATCCTGGGGTTCCTTCCGTAGTACACCACAGTGGCGTGCAGGGGAACCTGAGTCGAGAGTTGAAATGCCAGTCCTCCTCCCATGCAGAAGCCTATGGCTCCAAACTTAGATAGACCAAGGGACTTCAGAAAGAGATAGGCGTGCTCTAGGTCACTCAGCATTCTATCCTCCGTTGAGGCCCTGTTAACCACGAGCTCTTGGTAGATTTTCTTCTCCTGCTCGGTAAGTCCCTCAACTAACTTAGCCACCGCCTCCTTATCTCCCCTCTTCTCGGGTGGGAGGGAGAAGAACCTTCTCATTACACCTGAAATGGTTCTCTCGTTGAAGATCTCGGAATTCCTTGAGTAGAGGTTTGGCGCCAGGGTCGTGTATCCAAGGTTTGCAAGTCTCCTAGCAACGTTTCTTATGTACTCCGTCATTCCCCAGATCTCGGAGATCACTATAATGCCAGCCTTATTTCCACCTGAGACCAGAAAACCTTCTACCTCTTTACCGTCGAAACTTGGAAATTTAACTATTTTTTCTTCCATACCAAGTTTAGACATCTAATAATGAAAAACTTAACTTTCTGGCAGTAAGAGGCAACTTGGTAATTTTTCCACTTTCCCTGTATGCCTGTCCGAACAATGGGAAACACCCTTAGAAAAAAAGGGGATTGAATCTAGGGAAAGGAATGCCTTTCCTTACCATTTCCCGGGCACTCTTCACGTGTTCTCGCTCTTGAATGCCAGCCTTCCCAGTTCCATGATGGCCCTTATGGTCCCCCTCACATTATTGATATTGATGGATGAGAACTCCAAGGACTTCCTTCCCTTAGTTTCCTTCAAGTCCCTGAAGAACCACTCAATTGAGGAGAATATTCTATCTATCATGTACCTGACTATTCTCCCTGTGATTCCCTTACCTCCAGCTAACCTTGGGGCTAGTTTCCTAGTAACCTTCATGTTGTACGTCCACGCTACGTAGAGGAGGTCCCAGTACTTGGAGGGTAACCTTTCAAGGGCTGGGAACGGATTGTCCTTAATCCTTGTTGTGGAGATGGGAATAACGGGAAGGGGGAAGACCCACGCCGTGAAGTCGTGATCTATTATCTTCTGAACGAGGTCAATGCTGTCTTGGACATCATCGTCAGTCTCCTCCCTGTAACCTATGGTCATGGTGTAGCAGGGGAAGATGTAATTATCGTTCATTATGGCAGTAGCGTCCAATATCACATCGGCCCACTCTCTTGGAGTCCATGGGAAGGCCTTGGCCGGCATGTACTTTTCTAGGATCTTGAGGCTCCCGCTTTCCAGGCCCACGACCGGCATCACTGACCTGTCAAAGCTGTAACCCGCAATGTCGGCCATGGCCTGAACCGTCCTGGGGCTCTCCCTGACTGCAGGAGCGGAGATGTGGGGCCAAAACAGTCCATCCACTCCCATTCTCTTAACCTCCGTAAAGAGCTTCACGATGGCGTCATGGTTCACCCTCAGCTTGGAGGAGCCGTAGAGAAGGATGTCATCTGTGATGAGATCAATGTTTCTTATTCCTCCCCTGAGGTTTACCTCAACTTCCCTCTTGATTGTGTCCAGAGGGATAGTTCTGAAGGTCTCAGGGGTAATGGAACAGAAACTGCATCCCCTGGGACATCCCCTGGTCACCTGTACCTCTCCCCACCTGGTAGGAGCAAGGATGGGAGGAATTTCCTCCACCCTGGGATCCCTTCCCTTCACCATGGGAGGAACCTCCTCTCCGTTGAGGATAAACCTCACCAGGGGAGGTAGGGCGACCTCAGCCTCTCCAAGGAGGAGCACGTCGAGCCAATCCGGTCTATCGCGAGCCAACTCCCATGCACCTGGACCACCCGCTATGACCTTGAAGTTGTATCTCCTCTTCAACCTGGAGATGGTGTCTCCCAGTTCGTCGAAGAATTGTTCCAACCAAGATTTTCCTCCCCCAAAGAGCATGGCCAGCTTGAAGGTTACGGGATCCAGACCCCTGGGATCATGAACTGATATCCCCACGATCTTGGTTTTAGCTGAGATAACCTTCTCCAGCCTCTCCGGCTGTATTACTGCAACGTCAGTTATTCCGTTCGTGACTAGGGTAGCCTCAATTTTCCTTAGCGCGTATGGCGCGTAGAGCGCCTTCCCCTCCTTATCCGTTTCCTCTATTGGCGGGGTGAAGAACCTGTCCATGAAGAACCTAGGAACAAGTCTGGCAGGCATACATGCCACATAACCCAGTACGCTGGAGGGTCCAAACCTCGTGAATGATCCCCTATCTGAGGTCAGGATAACACTCCATCCAGACATGGGTACACATGAACGCTTAAGAATTTAAAGATTAATTAAATGATGTTCAGTTAATCAATTAATTCTTAAACTCACAGTAAAAATCTCTAGCGTTGAGCTAATTACCAATTCTTCTAAAATGTATATGCAGAGTATCTGTGAGAATCGGTAAAGATAGGTTAAGCCGGGACATCGGGTCACTGTAGGAAAGGCCTAGTTCTTGGAAAGCTCTAGGACCTCCTCATGTGCATTTAATGGGCGTTTAATATGAAATATACAACAAATCAAGCTGGGCCAAAATTCAACACTGGTTTGTGCAGGCATGTCAAGGAACTCCTTACTCTAACTCAAGAATTTGAGTAGCTCTCTGGCCGAATTTAAAGATTTTTCACAGTGAGAGGCATCAATAGAAGGATGGTCCAATTGGTTTCCCTGATAATACCTGTAAAGCTTAACGCCTATATACCCTTTTCCGTAATCGTAGAAGTGATCCGCAAGTGTTCTGTAAAAGTAAATTGTGAATAGAGACTTGGTTAACTCTACATTTCCATAAACTTTTTGCGTCATATCATTCATAAAGTCCTTTTCCTTGAAGCCAGTGGGCGGATTATCTCCTTGCCTGCGCATCCACTCTTCAAATACTATGAAGAAAAAGGCACTCACTGCCCTCCTGAAGCTGGAGACGGAACTGGTTTTTTGGCATAAGTCTGTATATATTAGAGATAAAAGATCCATATATAACTCCTCAAACACCGAACAAGGCTTTCTCACACAGAACGTTAAGCTTTTTCGCATGAGGGTGCTTGAACACGATCTTCAAGGCCTCATTCCATTCCTCTTCCCCACAGTCCATCACAACGTGAATAAAAGCAGGCTCATCATCTATTTCTGCCAGACCTACACCTTTCATCTTATCCCCAAACCTATCCAGCAGGCTGGTAAAGGCCCTCAATATATCCACCATCTCCTCGTTGGAACTTGCTATCATGATTCCGAACCTTACGACTCCTCGAAATAACTCAGGATATCTCATGATTAAGCCTGTCCTGTCCAGGATGGATTTTGGGACCGGAACCTTTAGTGCTAGGTTGTCCAGAAGTGGCTTCACTTCATCCAGATACAAGCTGTCCTCAATAACTAAGATCTCCAGGTCAGCAATTGTCACTTCCTTGATTGAGCCCGACGAAATGGGAAATCGAATATCCTTCCGTTCCACAGGTGCGAACGTAGATTCTGAAGGTGAAAATATCGAAATCTGAGTAGCCCCAGCGACCACGTAAATCGCCTCACGTATACTCTACAAATCTATCATACATCAGCTCGAGGTCCTTCACGAATAAATCGATCAATCCCCCTAGTTCCTTCTCCCTGAGAACACCATTAATCACCACCTGCTCGCTCTGCTCTGGGTTTGCCCCTATCTGGATTTCCCTCCACTGAACTCCCCTTATGTTGCCTGATTTGGGGCACTCGTTTGATAAGATCACGCTATAGTAGCATGGGGTTGGGAAGGTGTTCAGGAAGCTCAGGTCTGAGTTAATGCACCTGAAGTGACCCTTAACCAGTAAGTTGATGTCCACCTCACGCAAGTGGATAGGTATAGAGGTGGATCTGGCGAGATCATCAAGGAGGGCTAACTTCTCCTTTATTTTCTCACGTTCAGAAAATTCTGTGAAAAGCGCCCCCCTTACGGATTGACCATGCATGAGATTTGTGGCGAAAAGCGGACTCCCACCCAGATCACCGATCTGAATTCTGGGAATTCCTGTCATCAAAGAGATTCCTATCCCAGGGTAGGCTCTGGGAACAATGGATGGGGTGTCTCCTACGACCTTGAGTAGGTCCCGGTTACCAATTTCCCTCTCCAGTATCACAAAGGTCGTGATCCTTGAGCTTACCAGATTTTGCCAGAGGCTAGGCACCTGTGTTGTCATTACTTGTGTTTTACCAGAAACAATTTAAGTTTTCAAGGGTGAATCAGGCTGGCATGCTGTTCGAATCCGTCAAAGGTTTCGCGTCCTTATTTTCACCTTTGACCGAGGCCCCATCTAGGGATCTTGAGCGAAACACATTCTTTGTATAAGTTTACTTAGTTTCTAGTTTTGTTAAACTTGCATAAATTGATTTTATAGCTTCGTTGAATTCCTTGAAACTTTAAATACGCCAACATGACCACATTGCCCCCAATTTTACCCTATTCAGGGATAGACGATTAAAACTACGCTGAACACTGGTGTCATCAGAGACACGCGGAGAATCTATTTACCCGAATAACTAGATTAGTTCATGATTATTTCCACAGAGAGGTTACCCGAGGAGTGCCACCATCTCCTGGATAGGTTCGGGGTAAGGGACTCCAACCTCACGGACATTGACCTCATGAACGGTGAGGTTCTAATGACATGGCCCTCCAGGGTTTCCACTTTCCTTGAGAAAATGCCCAGGTTGAGGGTGCTCCAGACCTTTTCGGCCGGTGTTGACGATCTTCCCTTTGAGAGACTGAGGAACGTAACCGTGATGTCCAACGCCGGGGCCTACTCCGAGTCCGTGGCTGAGCACGCGTGGGCTCTCGCGCTGGCCCTCGCAAAGAGGGTAAACCTGAGGAGAAGAGTGGAAACGTACTCCCTCAGTGGAGGTACTGCCGTGATTCTAGGAGCCGGGGGAATAGGGTCAGAGATTGCAAGGATAGCCAGGTATGGGTTCTCCATGAAGGTGATCGGAGTGTCCAGGTCCTTCAAGAGACCCGAGTTCTTTGATGTCAAACTTCCTCCCAACGGGTTAAGAGAGGCCATTCCCCAGGGGGATGTGATATTTGATGCCCTTCCTCTCAACAGGGAGACCCGGGGCCTTCTGAATTACGATGTGCTCAGTCTGATGAAGGAAAGGTCGATCCTGGTGAATGTGGGGAGGGGCGAAACCATAGTGGAGGAGGACATTATCAGGATCCTCAAGGAGAGGAGAGACCTGATGTTCGGGACTGATGTGTTCTGGAGGAAGAATGGAAAGGAGAACTTCGATAGTCCCCTGTGGGATCTGGAGAACTTCGCTGGAACCTATCATACCGCCGGCGCGTCCGCCAGCGGTGAAACGTTGAAGAGGGCAATGATCACTGCCTGTGCCAACCTGGAGAGGTATCTGACAACGGGAGAGGCCAGCAACCTGGTGAGGATCTCAGATTACCTCTAGGCACTCCTCTTCGGTGTAAGCTAGATGGATGTTACTCTCCCTCTGTATCAAGCTTTCGGAACATGTTCCACACCACATGGGAGCACGTCCTCACGTTACTGAGCGTGGGATGGAGATTCCACTCCAGTTCTCCATGGGCCAGGAGGTTCCTCACGTTTATGGAGAGTCTTAAGGCTAAACTGGTCCTTTGATCCACAAACCTTTCAGCCCAGCTTAGCAGGAGCCCCTGGGAAAAGGGGAAGACTTCTCCCTTAACCCTAACCCTGTATTTGCTCCAGCCCTTTTTCCTTATGTAAAGTTTTAGCTTCCTGTAATCCACTCCCCCGACCTTGACCTTCCTTTTTCCATACCTTATGGTCACCTTCTCACCCATCCACGCGGAGTAAAGGCTCCTGAGCCCCATCTCCAGGATCAGGTAGCTCTCCAGTGTTGCCAGATCATTTAGCCCGCACTCCATGAGCCTCATTGCATAGTCCTGTGCCTTCATCACCTTTTCCGGGAGTTCCTGGTGGATCTCACCATCCCCCAGGATGAGGTAAGGAATATTTGCGAGGTAGACTCCCACGACATCTCTCCTTCTGGAGACCTTGATCACTTCATCCCTTATCCTAACTCTTCCCCTCTCGTAATCCAGGTTTTCCAGCGCCTCCTCAAGAATTTCGTCGTCACCCTTCTTCCTGTACTGAAAGAATTCATTGGTAACCTGGATCAGACTTTTCACGAATGACTTTTTTCTTCAGCGGATTTAAACCCGAGTATGCCCGGAGGAAGAGGTAGAATTGGGGTCATTGTCCCTGCAAATAACGCATCCCTGGAATACGATCTCTGGAGGATGAGTCCTGAAGGAGTCACGGTTCACTCCACCAGGACGAGGCCCACGAGGGGATGTGAACCCACCGACCCGGAGGAGTTTAAAAGGGAACTGTCCCTGGCATATGACCTTTTACGCGAGGTATCGGACGTGGTAATTTACGGTAGAACCTATGGCACCCACAGGCACGTGTCATACATCAAGGAAGTTGCAGACCTTGTGATTCCAGAGGAGGCTGTGGAGAAAGTTTTGCGAAAACTTGGGGTAAGGAGGATCTGGATAGGCACCCCCTACGTTAAACAGAGAACCCTAGAGGAAGTGGAATACTGGAGATCCAGGGGGTTCCAGGTGACCGGATACGACGGACTTAATAAGGTAAAGGGCGTGGACATATCCAACACCAATACCTTCACCATTTACAGACTAGTGAAGAGGCATCTCGCTGAGGTTGTGCAGGCGGAGGCGGTTTACATAGCGTGCACTGCTCTTGCTACCTACGACGTGCTGAGCTATCTTCATGAGGACCTAGGCATGCCAGTCATCTCCGAAAACTCCGGAGCAATGTTTGAAGCTCTGGAAAGGTTGAAAATCTCCCACAGAATTCCAGGAATATGACCAGGACGAGAAGGCGACGGAAAAGACTGAAAAACTTAGAGTAACTTGTGCTCATACTTGGTTACGGGACTTATCATTTTCACTTTCCAGGTTATCCCCATCTGACTCGCAACATTTGCAAGATCCTGCATGCTGGGTACGTCCCATTCGCAGACCGCCGTTTTGTTTGCCTCATCTACGTTAAGCTTCTCTAGCTTAAATCCCTTGGGAAGTTTCTTTCCCTTAGCCATGTCCACGAGCCCATTGAAAAACTTCAGGGCCTGATCCTTTTGCGTATCATCCCACTCATGTATTACGTAAACCTTTGTCATAGATATAATATTAAATTCATAAGATATAAGATTTTCTACCCTAGGTTCAATGAATTCAATCCCTTAGCAAAAAGATTAAATAGTTAATAGTTAGTAGTTTAACTATGCAGTACAAATGGATCGCCTTGAGTAACACCACGTTGGGGGTGCTGATGGCAACGATAAATGGCACCATCACCATCATCTCCCTTCCGGCAATATTTCGTGGAATAGGGATAAATCCCCTGGCTCCCTCATCATTCCAGTACCTTCTCTGGATTCTCATGGGTTACAACGTGGTGACAGCCACCTTACTTCTCTCATTCGGAAGGCTGTCAGATATGTACGGAAGGGTCAGGTTATACAACCTAGGCTTCCTGGTGTTCACCGTGGGATCAATCCTGTTATCCCTGACCTTTGGTAGCGGAGACGTGGCGGGGCTCGAGCTGGTAATATTCAGGATAATTCAGGGGATTGGAGGGGCCTTCCTGATGGCCAACAGCGCTGCCATTCTGACAGATGTTTTCCCCATGAACGAGAGGGGAAGAGCGCTGGGGATAAACCAGGTTGCTGCCTTGGCCGGTTCCCTCATAGGTCTCATTCTGGGTGGGATACTCTCGGTCATCAACTGGCGTTACGTTTTCTTGGTGAGCGTTCCAGTGGGAGTTTTTGGGACGGCCTGGAGTTACCTGAAACTCAAGGAGACCAGTGCTAGGAACAGGGAGGGCATAGATTGGATAGGGAATGCAGTGTTCGGTGCTGGCCTCATCCTGGTGTTAATTGCCATGACCTACGCGCTCATGCCCTATGACTCCGCGCAGACCGGATGGGGAAATCCCCTCGTTATAGCCTCCATGGTTGCGGGGGTGGGACTCCTGACGTCATTTCCCTTCGTGGAGACGAGGGTCAAGTACCCCATGTTCAGAATGGAGTTATTCAGGAACAGAATGTTCACGGCTGCGAACTTCGCCGGATTTCTGAGATCCATAGGTTACGGCGGTCTTATGATAATGATAGTGATCTTCCTTCAAGGAATATGGCTTCCCCTTCATGGATACTCCTATTCCGAAACGCCGTTCTGGGCAGGGATCTACACAATACCCCTGATGGTGGGCTTTGTGAGTGCCGGTCCCGTTAGCGGTTGGCTTTCCGACAGGTACGGGTCGAGAGGTCTGGCCACCGCAGGCATGATCCTGGTCGGTGCAGGGTTTCTGGCCCTGACCACTTTACCCTACAATTTCAGTTATCCAGTATTTGGCGCTATAATTTTCATGATGGGAGTGGGGAACGGTATGTTCGCGTCCCCCAACACGTCCTCCATAATGAGCAGTGTACCCGCAAAGCACAGGGGAGCAGCATCGGGGATGAGATCGACCCTACAGAACACCGGGCAAACCGTGAGCATTGCCATATTCTTCACCATAGTGATACTCTCCCTCAGCTCGTCTCTGGGACCTTCACTGTCTCACGCCCTGGCGCAGGCTGGAGCCCCACAGCTATCTCCCTACGTGCAGAAAGTTCCGGTGACTGGGGCCCTCTTTGCAGCCTTTCTAGGATATGACCCGGTGAAGGCCCTACTGGGGACATTACCACCGTCAGTGGCCTCTCAAATTCCTGGTAACGCCATCTCCATTATGGAGCAGAGAACCTGGTTCCCGAGTGCCATAGCCCCCAGCTTCATGCTGGCCTTGAGGGAAACGTTCTACTTCGGGGCTGCGCTGTCCTTCGTGGCGGCCCTAGCCTCAGCGTTGAGGGGAAAAGCTAAAATCCCGGGGGAGGTTGTCCAATATGATGCAGAGAAAACTAGACGTTGAAGTGCTTGTGAGGATCTCCAGGGTTTACAGGGCAGTGAAGAGGGAGTTCAACAGGAGGCTGGAGTCGCACGGGCTTAACTACATAGACTTCCTCATTCTCATGACCGTTAAGGAATCCCCGAAGTCCATGGTCTACTTAGCCAAGGAGGTACTCATGACCCAGGCTGGGATAACTGCCGCCATAGACAGGCTGGAGGAAAAGGGACTGGTGAAGAGGGAGAGGGACAGGGAGGACAGGAGAATCATCAATGTGCAGATAACGGACCTTGGAGTGAAGGCCACAGAGGAGGCAATGCAGATCTACGAGGAGATGGCCTCGGAGCTAATGAAGGATTTGAGCGTGGAGGAAAAGGAGAGATTAATAGCCCTACTTGATCTGGTTCAGGATAAAATCGTGAAACAGGAAAAGTTGGCCCAATCCGGTTAGCGGGGCGCTGAATCCCACTTTGGTTATGGGTGCACGCTTCTACAGAGGCGCTTTCAAGTTACGTAATCCCTTCACCAAGGTGACTATCCATGCGGGAAATTTTATGGGAGTTGACCGGAGAGGGATACCTCCATCATGGGCCAGAACGCTAGGACCCCTCTACTTGACCGTGGTTTTACCCTTCAGCCAATTCGCACGTAAACTTGATTTATTTAGTTATATATTTTCCAGAAATCTAAATTAAATGCAAAATTTAAAACTTGATGAGACGAGATCTATATGGATTTGGATGGATGACCAGATCCTGCTGTATTTCTCAATATTTTATATTATAGCCATGATGTCGATTGATTTTTGGATATTTGGTTATATCCTGAGAAGGGAATTCGTAAATTTAAGAGCTCTTCTCTTCCTTCTCTCAGTTACCCTGATCATGGCCACTGAGAGCGTAGCGATTGCTTGGATAGGAGTATTGCACGGTTCACTGCTGGTGGAACCGGTGGCCTTGACGTTTGCTCTTGTTCCCTCCCTACTCTCCTCCTTCGTGAAGCCCGAGAGGATAAACATCAGGAGAAACCTCAAGGTTTCAGTGGTATTGTCCCTGGTCCTGCTTTTCGATGAGCTTTCCATGGGATTCTTATACGGTTCCTTCACTCCCGAACCTAATCCCATCCTTACCGCAGTTGAGAACCCTGCCTTTGGACTCATGATGCTGGGCGATGGAATATATTTCATGGCCGTCTCCAGGAGGAAAAACGTGCTGGAGTGGTCCCTGACCACCTTCGCGCTCTCCATGGCATTCATGCCCTCCCTGTACAGGATCGGTAAAGTGGAATTGGTAACCTCCCTGGTATCCTCAGCTATCATGATAGTGAACATTGTAATGCTTTACGTCGTGGAGATGAGGCAACCAACCCTGAGGGGACAGTTGGTCTCCATAACCCTTGCGCTCTTCGATTTCGTCATGATGATGGGTCTATCCTTTTTCGCTCTAAATGATCTTTATCTCATTACCTTTGCCATGGTGATTTCAATGGCCTGGTACTTCCTGCTCATCTTTTACGATCTTCCCTCATCAAGAATACAAATGAAGTTAAGGTATCCATTCATCTTCCTGGTCCTTGTGAACATGGCCGAGTTAACAATGGGATTCGGGGAGAGCGTTTTAGGTTTCAATTTAACAAATCAGATCTTCTCCGGCCAATCCGTGTTAACGCACGGCATGATGCACATGAGGTCTCCCTTCACCAATCCTCTCTGGTGGCTATTCCCCGTGAATCCTCTGGCCATGACGGAGATGTATCTTCATGCGAACTTTCTGATATCCCTTTTCATGACTCCTTTCATGCTAGTGATGACCACTACCATGTCTCCCTTTTACGTGATCATGATGGGAGCAGAGATGTCGTTCCTGGTGTATCAGAGGTATAAGAGCGTCAGAACTGGATATCTCAGAAGCTGGACCCTCGCAATACTTGCAGGCATTCCCATTTTTGTGGTGCTGATTCCCTATTACACCAGTTTCTACGTGTTTGGAATGAGCGGGATGATATTCCCAGTAACGCTCAGTGGCTTTATCCTCTCCCTAGGAGTAATAGTGGTTGCCTCCATCCTATTTGGCAGAGGAAGTTACTGCAACCTTGTCTGCATGTCTGCGCATATGTTCTCCAACGTCTTCTACGAGCAATTTCAGGTCAAGGGTTCATCCAAGATCTGGGACTACCTCAGGTGGGTGTTCATGGTTCCCATGTTCCTGTTCTTTGGGCTTTACATTATGCAGGAACTACATCGCATCACTCTCCCCTTCAATCCTCTGAACTTCTACGGAATGTTCACCCTTAACTACGTGTGGTGGTTCTTCTATTTCCTAACTCCAGTGTTCGGAACATACGCCTGTGCCAGACAGGGATGGTGCGGTTTCGGAACCTTCACCGGAATTTTCAACAAGGTGTTATTCAGGATAAGGGCCAAGGATCTCGATACGTGCAGAACCTGTACCACGAGAAATTGCGATTCCTCATGTCCTGTTAAGATTCCAGTGAGTAAGGACATACTTGATAGGGGATACACCAACAGGATAAGTTGCGTGGGATGTGCCAGATGCGTGGATGCTTGTCCCAACGAAAACCTTGAGGTTAGAAACCTTCTCACGTTACACAGGTAAAAAATTACGAGAAGTACATCATGGGATCCTCGTATTTCCTTTTCCTCATTGAATTGTAGTACTCTGGGTACTCAACCTTGAGGAATTCATCGGGCATCTTTGCCATGTCGTAAGGGGTTTCCTTTCTTCCAAGTAGCTTAATCATCTTATCACCTAGTTTATTCTTGTACTGTAATGTTTAAAAAGTTACTGTGACGCTTTAAGCAGATTTAGATCTAACTCGGAAGATAAAGTATTCTAGGATTCCGTAGAAAATATTTATATTAATGAAAAATGAACCCACCTGGAAAGGGGTCACTGTACGTTAACCACGTTGTCCATGAAGGCGTCCATTTTCTTCAGGACCTCCTCGTTGGTTATACCGAATCTTTTACCTATCTCGCTGGGCAACTCATAGAGAACAAAGGTCTTCCCCTCGGAGCTCCAGATAGCCAGTCTCAGGGGCAACTCGTAGGCAATTTCCCTATTCTCCTGCATGAGGAGGGTACCAATCCTGGGATTTCCAAAGATCAGTACCCTGGTGGGCTCAAGTTTCAGGCCCACCTTTTCAGCGTTAAGGGCGTGATCTATTTCAGCGAAAATGTCCGCGCCAAGGCTCCTGATCTTCTCCCTTATCCTAGAAAGAATCTGATCCATGGGGATGGAGAACTCTCTCTTGATCATAAGGATCGAGTGAAGGAGACCGAGACTATTTTTAAGTTTTTACCCATTTTCACACTCTCGTGGTGAGCGGTGGGTGATGTTGACCATGGCTCCTAGGCACTCTAAGGATGAGGGTAGCTAGGCCCGCTGGGCGTCTGGTGAACATATACGCCGTTGAAAACTGTTTCTATTAAAGCGTGAAGTTTAAATACTTTGTATACAAATCAAATACAATGCTGAGGCCCAGGGAAGTGTGCCAGAGACTGGGAATCTCCTACAGAACGCTGCAGGAATACGTGAAAAAAGGGTACATAAAACCAGAGAGATTGCCATCTGGGAAAATGAGATTTAGAGAAGAGGACGTTGAGAGATTGGCAGGAATAATAAGGAAAAAGAAAGTGGTACTTTACGCCAGGATCATCAGACGCACACAATGACCTGGTGAATCAAGTGAACTACTTGAAGGAAAGGGTTCCGGAACACGACCTCGTTATCACTGATATGGGATCTGGATTGAACATGAGGAGAAAAGGGTTCCAGAAACTACTCAGAATGATACTAAACAACGAGGTAAACAAGGTTGTCGTGGCTTATCCAGATAGATTGGTGAGATTCGGATTTGAGATACTTGAGGAGGTGTGCAGGGCACACGGTTGCGAGATAACAGTCCTCGAAAAAGAGGATACACCAGAACAGGAACTAATCGAAGACTTGATCAGTATCCTAGTCTCGTTCTCTGGCGGAATGAGAGGTCATGAGTATGAAAAGGTGAAGAAATGTGTTGAGGAACTTAAGAATTAAAACGTTCATGCCACAAGAAAAAGAATACATACATTTAACGTATGCGATAAGAAATGAGGAGGAGAGGAGCAAAGAACTAATTCGTGCCTACGTGAACTTACTAAATAAGGGAATAAAGTACGTGTTCAGCAAAGTTAACGTGAAGAATGGAAGAGTCGAGCTACCAAAAAAGAAGGAAATATACAGGGAGTTGAGAGAGTACCTAATGAGCCAAAACGCCCAAGGACTGGCAAAACACTACGTCGATCAAGCTATTCACGACGTGTACTCTATCCTTGACTCCTGGAGAAGGAGATTTGAGAAGGGGAGAAGCAAGTTCAAACCACCGCTTGTGAGGAAGGGTTACGTGAGGGTGAAAACCACGTTGAGGAAAGTTGTTGGTAGAAGTGTTAGGATAACCGTGAAACCACACGAATACATCAGATACTCATGGGATAGAAGTTGGTTCTCTAAGAGGGTTGAGGGAATGGAGTTAACAGAACCGGTGATCAAGGAGGATAAAGTGTACTTAGTGTTCAGGAAGGAATTGTCAATGACAACTCCCCTCGATGCTGTTTCATTTGATTCCAATCTCTTCTCACTAGACGGTTACGATGGCGAGAAGTTTATCACAATCTCTATGAAGCAACTCTACTCCTTAAAGTATGTCATGCAAATCAAGAGGGCTAAGGTACAGTCAGTTGCCTCTAGAAAGTTGAAGGGTGGCAAGAGGATGAC
>NZ_JAKNCW010000026.1:0-23335 GCF_022064045.1 Metallosphaera javensis (ex Hofmann et al. 2022)
CTCCTCTTCTCGGAGGGCATAACCAACATGGGTAATACGCGTTTTTAAGGTTAGCTCTTCAGAAACTCCACAAACTAACATTGACATTGAAGAATCCATCATCCAACCCTGCTTCAATAAATGCAATTACCGTAGGAAACTATACCACGACGACTTTTACTGTCTCAGGTCCAGGTATAAATGGAAATACAATACCTGCAGGAGCGTCTGAACAGATTACCATAACTATCTCTGGTGCGCCTACCAATCAAATTGCTGGTTTTAATAGCAACAATATTGGAGGAACTATACCGGTAACTCTAGCTATTACCGAAGGTACATTATCACCCACTATTACAATAGATGCGGTCTATCAAGGTTAATTTGTATGAAAGGAAAATTTTTTATTGCTTAAATTTTAAAATTTTAGATATCACTAGGCAGTTAAATTTATCTCGATAAATTGATCGAGGAGATTCATATCAGCTATATGATGAAAATATTTATGGAGTTTCGAATCAATGCCTCTAGGCAGACCTGCCCGATCATGTAAGGAAACACTAGGACCGAAAGGAGATAGAGAGGCCGATCTTCTTTCTCTAATACAGTGAGGCTACTCATGAAACATGGCTCACTTTAGATTCTATCTGACCGAGAAATTATAATACCTTCTCATAGTATTGTCACGTGAGAGAGTCCGAACTGAGAAAAATTCAACGAGAAGCCATTGAGTTTCTAGGTTTTTCGCGGAATTAGAGCAAAGCTTTAGTTTAAGGTGCCAGGAATAACGTAAAGTCACTGGGGCCTTCCATGGAATTAAGGTGACTACTTAATTCAACTTATTTATCTATACTTTTCTATCGAAATAAGCCGAATTTTGTGCGTTCCGGATACTCTAACGTGGGCATATTTTAAGTTTCTAAGGAATATAATGCGAACTCGCAATGCCGTAATGATGAATTTATGCTAACATAACGACACTATGTACCTTCTCTACATGAATAGCTTATTGAATTATTTAACTAAGTGATGAAGAGGAGACGGTTAGGCGAGAGCTTGATGTCTTATCCATGGACATGATTATATCCGAAACTACGAGTGAGAGGTGACTTCATGCAAATCCCTCTGAGGAGTTTCAGTGATCGTTATGTCCTTTTCCTCCACCGGATCTAAATCGAGGATAGGCCATAACCCATCATGGGTGACATTTTCGTTGCAGCGATGATAACTCGCGTCTTCTCCCCGAGGAACTTCTCTCAACCTTAAGTTCGGATGTCTAGAGCATGATGCTTAACCTGGCTTCAAGTATCTGGTAGAACATGTTCAACTTTCGAGTGCGATATTTCCCAAAAACTCCCTAAGAACAAATGACCAAAACCCTCTGCTTCATCAGAGGTATAAACAGTTGATACAGGCTAACTTGATCTGCCTCCATCAACGCCCATCTCTTCCATCCCAAACAGATTGAGTCAGGGTTTAGGGAAAAATGGAGCCGAAAGATTTATATAGATAATCTTCGATTGAATTTTAGAAGAAAGATGAGGTATGGAAGAAGATATCTAAGGTCAAGGAAAGCCATATCGGGAGCAGTAACAGCACTGATACTGGTTATCGTGAGCGTGGCGCTAGCGCTTGCTGTAGCAGTGTTTGCCTTCGGGCTGTTCGGAAGCTTCGGATCTTCCGGGAATTTGCAGGTGGTGGGAACAACTTACACGAAATATGCTGGTAACCAAGTCATTGTAAACATGACAGTGAAGAATCCATCATCCAACCCTGCTTCAATAAATGCAATAACAGTGGGTAATTACACTACTTCTAAGTTCTACCTTTACCTTAATGGTAAACTCCAGACATCGGCTGAAATACCTGCAGGCTTCTCAGGACAGATAGGAATAGCTTTCCAGAATACGACAGCAGTACCTGGATTCACTACGACTAATGTAGGAGGTACGGTTCCCGTAACACTAGCAATCACGGAAGGTACCCTATCTCCAACTATAACAGTAAACGCTGTATTACAGAGCGTATAACAAATCAGATCAAGAAAGTTTTTTTAAGTAATTAACTGTTTTTAAAGTAATTATATATTATTATCTAGTGCTTACCCAGTGCTCTCTGAATGTACCTTGGTCGGCGATAAAAACTAATCGAAAATACTGATCCGTCCCAAAAGGATAGACTCAATAGATTCAAGAGGCAACCGAGGTAATGAAAAGGAGCCCGAGATCCTTCATGGATCTTGTGTCGCGGGAGAGAGGCAAGTTTCAGAATCTACGGTTCGATAACGTTGAGTTCCACCTAGCCAAGAATTCTACACGTCTTATATACTGAGGAGGTACTCAATACTTATGAAACTTGGCAAGGACACGGAGGTTTATCCGGGTAGTCCTAACACCCTCCTGTACGATGGTAGAATAATGATAGACCAGGGAGGTAAGAACGCCTCTCTCAACCTGGAGGTAGAGGTTCAGCTGGCTACTCATGGTCATATGGATCATATTGCGGGCCTCCTGAATAGTAGTAAGGTAAGGTTCCTTCCTCCTGAGGACATGTGGGCCCTTTCTCTTCTCGGAAGAAGGGCAATGACTTACGGGTTCAGCTCCGGTTCGTCACCCCTTTTCACCTATGATCTGGTGAAGGTGCCCATCTCGAAGGATTCCATCTCCACATCCCTGCCCTCGGAGATTCAAGCCATTAAACTTCCGGGTCACACCCCCGGTCACACCGGCTATATCGTGGGGAGTACCCTGTACGCAGGGGATGCGTTCTTCGGGAACAGGGTTCTGGAGGGATTTGTTTTTCCCTTCTACGTGGACTTCTGGTCCGCAATGGAGTCACTAAGTGTGGTCAAGGAGTTATTCAAGTCTGTGGATAACGTGGTTATCTCACACGGACCAGTCTACGAGAAGCGAAAGATGGAAGAACTTTTAGAGTTCAATATTGGATATGGGGAGAAACTGGTGGGCTGGGTAAAAGACTCTATTTCCCAGGGGGCTACAGCCGAGGAGGTTGTGGTCAGGATCATGGAAAAAATTGGTAAAGGAAAGGAGATAAAACCCACTAACGTTGTCCTTAACACAGTTACAGCCAAGTCTATCCTGAGTCAGATAGCAAAAGAGATAAGAATTGAAGCAAGGGGAATAGTTTACTTTAGATGATTTTATGAACGGAGATGTGTGCGCTAGTAGTTTTCATTAATTTTTATCCTCTGGCACTAGTGCTTGGAGTATTTGAATGAATCATCAGGATAAGGCTTGGATGAGCCATGGCGTCACGATAGATAAGGCTTAGTTTTCAGAAAATCGTCACACTACTCTGGCACGAGCACCATTCAAAGAGCATCGGGTAAGAACTTACACAAAGTACTAGCGATAAAAGTAACTACTGCATTTGAAAATGAGATATATTTTGGTATTATTTGCTAACCTTCTAATTTTTTCACGGGAATTTTACACTGAATTTTTCCGAATTCCTTAGTGTTGTCATGTTAGGATACTTTAAGGTTCAGGGAGTTCAGTGCGAAGTCACCATGTCATAAGACGAGTTTATGCAAATTTGACGAAACTATCGACACTTTCTCCCTAGATCATGAAACTATATATCAAAGGTAACTTTATAAGCAGTCCTGAATTATTAATAATGCCGCGGTAGTATAGCCCGGTCAAGCGTGAGCGCCGGAAGTATGCAGGCCTCTCAAGCCTGTGGCCCGGGTTCAAATCCCGGCCGCGGCACCATCTCAATTTTGATAGGAAGGTAAACAGCCCGTTTATGAAGTTAGTGCTTTCACGTAGTTCAGGATTTGTCCGCACTTCACCACTCGGTTTAAGGGTAATCCTTGTTCCTTCCCCTCCTCAAGGATAACGTAACTTTATCCAGGAAACGCAGGTAAGCCTGATACCCCTCGAGGTCAGGAAAACCCGACTATTACGTTCACTGTACTTCCAACAGAATCAATTTAAAAAATGTGAAAAATTATAAAGACCTAAGCAAATACTAACACAGTGGAATAAATGACTCAGGAGATAGGAAAGCAGAACCTACCTCAGGAATTTAGCGTAGGAGATTTGGGTGGGATTGCCACTATCTTCCTGGGATCTCTTCAGATCCTGGAAGACATTGTGGGGCTTGATCAGGCAAAGTGTGTAGAAGATACTTTAAGGGACTGGAGAAGTTCAGGTCAACTGACCGGGAGTGCAATAGCAAGACCCAACGAAACCATTAGGCCTGCAATCTCCATGGCCAATGGAGTCATGTAGAACGCCGTGCCTTTACCCGACCTCGGGTCATGGAGAAATAGTCAGGACCAAGGACGGTTACATGGTTTACCTGGGAAGGATTAATCCCAGCTGGACGGAAATGGTGGTGGCACAGGGCGGTTTCTACAGACCGGTTCTCCTTGGAAAAACCTTCATCAGGAAGCTGGGGGAGGCCCTGAACAGTTCCAGGGATATCCTGAGCCTGAACCCTGGAATGGCGGGCTCCTCCCTGGATCTGCTTGAATTCGGCGGAGTCGTTCTAGGACCTGAAAGTGACGTTTACTCCAAGGGGTGGGTGAATCCCTATTCCATGGGCCAGTGTAACTCCACGGGGGATTTGGTGAGCTGGTTCGCCAATTTCGCCAACGATTTTCTCAATACGGAAAGGGCCACCGTCATCCCGCACGGACAGACTCCTTTTCAAGTTCAGGGCAACAACGCCCACCGCATGGAGCTATGATAGGAGCCATTACTACTATTCCAATAATCCATGGAAACTTGCGCCAAATCTTGTTGCCATAAGCGAACAACTACCGGATGTTTACGCCACGGTTAGCAGGGGGATCTTTCCAGGGACGCCAGTTCATGCCGTAATCTCCATCGCCTCGTTCATAGGAAAATTCATTGGCCTTCAGATCCCGGAATTCTCCATCAGGGATATCCTGAAGGTGGGGATCGGGGCACCACTGCAGTCTTCCAATGCGTGCCCCTCATGCTCACAGTACGGGGACTTTGCGCAGATAGTGGGACTGGCCTCAACCCCCTCTCTCAAGATTGGGCCCTTCACTCTCAATGGACAGGACCTTTACGTTTCCCTGACAAGATCGGACCTGGAGCAGATGACAGTGGACGACATAGCGGAGTATTACTCCGCGGTGGGACTGGGTCGGGTTATGAAGCTTGGCCTGTCCTTTGCCCCTATCCTGGTCCAGGTCTGGGAGGAACTAAAGGGGAAGTATGGAGACGTTCTAGCCTACAGGATCACCTCCTTCATCCCCGTCACTGATAGCTTGGATGAGGCGAGGACTAGCGCTGGAGAGGTAGCCCAGATCCTGACCAAGATCTACGCCATGGCAAAGGAGGCCCTTCAGGGATTATCCCCAGAGCTCAGGGGAGAGGCTATGCGAAATCTGGACGTCTGTTTCCAGGAGATAGCCTACCCCTTTGGTGACACCCAGGAACAGGTGAACGAGATTGTTCAATGCGCAGTGGAAAGCGTTGGTTGGGTGAAGACTCTTTTCCCCAGGCAATAAAGTTTCGGTTCTACCTGAAGGCGAGGCGTCAATGGTCTTCGGTCTATCATTTGAGCGTCATGGGAACTGGAGTACTGGAGGGTAATACCAAGCTAAGTGGATCATGACCATAAATGTAACGGAAATCTCGTCCTCAGCCTGACTTTTGGACATGATATTCGATATCATGCCTTTGATATGTACCAGTCAGAGGAACTCCGTTTAAATCAAATTTCTATTGTCCCTGATTTTAACTGTAAACCCAGCTGGACAGCCCTTTCATGAGGGGTGTATGGTGAGTTTCCCTAAGGAAGCGGAAAATCCTCATCGTGAGATGGGGATACTTCGTTAGTATATGCGGAGTATTTCACAATCTGGGTTCTGGGAGATCTTGACAGAGGATAGGGGCGACTAAAAAGTATGAGAAATAAGGCGAGAGAGGAGACACCGTCCTGGATAAAAATCTAAGTAATGGAAAGATTCTTTGAACTTCTCAAGTTATGATAAGTCTTTTGAATTATGTTGTTAATTTCTTCTACTACTTTACAACTTCTATATTAAAGACTAAAAGATATCCTGTATTTTATCAAGTTAAATTTTTAAATTCATTATTACACTTCTTTCTAAAATCCTTTTCTTCTGAAAGAATATAAAATGTAATGATCACTATCTTATCTTTTTGTTCTGCAATGATGTTTAGATGTATATCTTTTATTAAAAAACAGAAACTTCTCCTGTGAGAGGATTCGCATGCACTGGCACAGGTGCTTGTGTCGTAATCCCCGGTAATCTTATTGTAACATTGAAGACAGGAGTAATCATCTGGGTGCTCACAGACAAATTCTAAAGCCTTACAGATGTACTCTGGAGAGATATTTCTATTTCTGAACAAGGCTTTGATTTGCTTCAATGTCTCTTCCAGCTTTTGCCTTTTCTGTGGACTTCCAACCATCCAGCATTCTATTTCGCAATCGTCAATGCGATCCATGAGATGCTCACGCAAGGATTTCCCAGCTGGTCTCTCAAATCCGTATAGACGTTCACGTTCGTCAAACTGGCTTTGATGACGTACACCTTTCCATTCACGGTGATCTCTGTTTCCCCATCATGCAAAACCTTCATTTCCATCTTGGCCGGAGAGTGTGAGGCGAGTTTCAGGGGGTTGCACATCTCTCCCATCCTGGGATTATCTGAGGTGGGCACCACGATCAGGTTAACTACACTCGAAATATTTTTATAATCAGGAGTTGTGTAGATTGCAAATGGAATTATATATAGTGTAAGCTCTATATTCTCGTTGTCTGTCTTAATCAAGATCTTTGCGGGATCAATTCTGTTAACTTCGAATGGAGACCTATTTATCTGAAGAGTCATCGTCTACTCCCTTATAATCGATATCCACACTCACTATATTCCCTTCCTTATCGCGAAAGATCATTACAAAGGCCTCATGAGACTCCACATTGAATGGGTAGTTCCTTGACAGTTTTATTATCAGCCCGTATTTATTATCCACAATTATTGGATTTATAGCATTTTGATGTAAAATACCCTCATTCTGAAGAATGGAATTAATAGCCTCACCGAGTCCTTTGAGATTTAAAGATCCGACGCTCTCATACATTTCTTGGCCGTTCCCATACATCTCTTGCATATGATAGTATTCCCGCGTGAGTCTAAAAGTTTTTTACTTTTAGCCTTTACATCTTCACTTCCGTTGCCCGAGAGGGCTCAGAAGACCTTCAACGGCAATATTTGCCTTGCTTATCTGGACAGACGGCAATATTTGTTCAAGATAAGCTGATTTAAATTGTTCTCTATATCAATAGAGTCATGCTCCGAAGTCTTCTGGAAATAATGGATCGATATCCAGATCTACCAAGGGAGGTAATCCTGAAGGAGAGCATTCTCCTGAACGGATTGAGCTTCTCAGACAGCGCCCTTCAGGCCAGTTACCAGGAGAAGGCCTACTACCTTTTCACGTTCGATCCGGACGATCCAGAACACGTGAAGGGAAGGGGAAGGGTTGTACCACAGGAGGTGAGAATCTCAGGAGGTCCACTGGGGCTGAGAGCCACGGTCATTCAGTCCAGGCACTCCTCCAGGTCTCCCTTCAGGGTGGACCTTGAGGAAAATCTCAAGCTCTTTGTGGATGGACAGCCCATAGCTGACGTGGAGTTCGTCCCAAGGCCCTCCTACTACGGTCAGGCTCTCAGGGACGGGATAAGGGTGGAGGAGGTTGCTCCAGCGATTTACTGGGGAGAGACTGCGGACGTTACGGCGTACAGGATATGCGAGTACTGGAACGTGAATCAGCAATGCAAGTTCTGCGACATTAACGAGAACTTCAGGTCGTGGGGTCATCTCAGAAAGGGACTGGGTGCCGTGGTTCCCAGGGAGTTAGTGGCCGATGCGGTGGAGGTCGCGTCCAGGGACCCTGGGGTGAGAAGATATCTCATCACGGGAGGAACAATCAGGGATGGTCTCAAGGAGGCTGAATTCTACCTTCAGTACGTCAAGGAAGTTGAGGAGAGAGTTTCGTCCCTTCCAGCCAGGTTAAACACTCAAGCGTTGAGGGTAGAGGTTTTACCCAGGTTCTATGAGGCAGGAGTTGACTATTATCACCCGAACCTGGAAGTGTGGGACGAGAAACTGTTTGCGCTCATATCCCCGGGAAAGAACCTCAACATTGGAAGAGATGAATGGATAAGGAGGACTGTTGAGGCAGTGAAGGTGTTTGGAGTGGGAAACGTGAGCCCCAACTTCGTTGCGGGAATTGAGATGGCCTACTCCCCTGACTTCCCGCACGGTTTCAGGAAGGTGGAAGAGGCTGTGAAGTCCACGGCCTCGGGAATAGAGTTCCTCATGTCCAGGGACGTGACCCCCAAGTTTGATACGTGGGGTCTGGAACCGAGGTCATGGTTCGGCATCCACGGAGTCTCACCGCCACCCCTTGAGTATTACCTGGAACTGTACAGGGCTTACAGGGATTTGAGGAGGAAGTACGGGATGCCGTGGCCGAGAGGTCTAGGTGATTCTGGGCCCGGAGTTTCCAAGGTACCAGCGTCCGGGTTCATGGATGTGGAGTTCTAGCTACTTGAAGGGCTGAAGGGTTCAGTGCCGAGGACAACGTAAGATCTCGGAAATCCAGCTACCTGAAGAACCCTTTCTCCACCAGATGTTGCGGAGTAACAAATGGGTTAAACTCAAGGGCGATTCTGGCCACATGATGGAACACGGAGAAAGCGACTCACCTATATAAGGTCATTGAGGGCGCAGAACCTCATCATCCTATCGTGAACTTCGTACACTTCATTGATCTTCTTCACGTAAAACCAGTCCTGAAGTGACCTCAGGGCCTCCCTGAGCACCTCGTCGCTTGCGCCAACCGCTCTCTTCAGTTCACTCCACCTGCTCGGTAACCTCTTCACTATTTCAAGGTACATATCCCTGTTTCTCCTTCCCCTCAGAAAATGGGAGAAGGACTCCTTGAGAACCTTACATGCCTCCATTCTCGTCTCCTCCATGGCCCTCTCGTGATCAAGTCCCTGATGCACCCTGAGGTAACCATACAGGGTGAGCCATCCAGGTATTCCATCGAGTTCACCCACAACCTCGTCCACTTCAGGAACTTTCATCCCGCTCTCCTCAAATCCCCTCCTCAGGAACTCCCTCGACTGGGGTTCAGTGAAGGGCTTTAACTCCAGCCTCACGGGCTTCCTTCCCACCAGGGGAGATCCCTCAGGGGGAGATAACACGACCCTGATCAGCCCTGTCATGGATCCCGTGAACACGAAGGTGACGTTGGGAAATGAGTAGAAAACATAGGAGAGGATATCCCACAGCTGTTTTGTCACGGAGCTTAGCTCCTGAACCTCGTCCAGGATCACCACCACTCTGCCTGTCCTGGAAAGTTCGCCAAGAATATCACCTATGACCCTGCTCCTGTTCCTCAGGGTCACGGAGGGCAACGGCCCAAGGGTCAGGGAGTCCACCCTTGAGAAAATTCTCCTTGAAAGCGGATCCTGAAGACTCCTGCTCAACCTCTCCAGAAGGTCACTCAGGTTTCGAGCTCCCCACAGGTTCACGTAAACTGACCTGGATCCCTTGAGTGTGGCCTTGATCAAACTGGTTTTTCCAACCATTCTTGGTCCTAGGACCACGGTCCACATACCCTGTTTCACAAGCCTGGCAAGCCTCTCGGCCTCCTCATCCCTGAAGAGTAGCTCCCTGAGATCCTCCTTAGGCCTCACGTCGAACAGAATAACTCAGCACCCCTGAGTACTCAGCACCCCTGAGTTAAAATAGTTAAGGCTAGACGCCGTAAGTGATCAGGAATTTTGGAGACGTGATCGAACGCAAAGCTGACAAAAGAACGTTGCTCATGTTCAGAAAAACGATCCTTTCCAGAAACTATCTCTGCCATACTACGAGGGGTATCTCCATTTCCTCCTTGGTCATTCCGCCGTGAGATCCCCTGTAACTCATCTCCTCCTCATCCTGCCAGTAGGAGTATAGCCTGTTATCCACGGGAACCCCAGCGTAATCGGGAACGTTCTCGCCTCCCGTTATTTCCCTGAGTTTCTCCCTGTCCAGTGTAATCAGACCATACTTAGAAAGGTATTCACTCGGGTTCCTCCTGGACATTATCATCAGGTTCCTGTGATCCCCGAAGGGTGGTAGATCGGCATAGTCCAGTATATCGTTCCCAATGATCACGTTGCTCTCTATGGGTACGTGTCCGTGATCCGCTGTCATGATGACGGAGTACTTCTCCGAGAGATCCCTCCCAAAGGTCTCCACCAGTCTGTAAACCTCCACGGCAGTCCTCATGGTATGCTCGGAGTAGGGTCCGAAGTGATGGCTCACGGAGTCCACGAAGGGAAGGTAAATGAACATGAACCTGGGACTCCTCCTCTCTGCGATCTCCCTCGCCTGGGTTAGGGCATCCCACGGAGAGTAATATGGGGTAACGTTCCCCAGCATGGACCTGAAAAGGGTTGAGGACGGTCTCATGGCAGGGGCCAGCACCACGGAGTCTCTGGGAAGATAGGGTTCGGCCTGCATCAGGTTTCCCATCTTCACCTCATCGTTTCCCAGGAGGTTCTCAATCCTTCCCTCTTTCCTGTTGAGAACCCTCCATCCCATTATCCCGTGCACACCAGGGGGAGTGGCTGTGAGCAGTGTGGTCAGCACCGTGACCGTAATCGTGGGAAAAACAGAGTGGATCCTCTCCGCTTTGATCCCAACTCTTTCAGCCAGGGAGTAACCCAGTCCGTCAACAAGGACGAGGGCGATCCTCTCCTTTTCGAGGTTGGCTATTCCCACGGGGGATCTCCCATAGAGTGCGTTCCTTACCTCTAGGGAAAGGGTATAGATGCTTTTACTCAGATCCGGTTCCACGTTCATATGTGTGGATAAAACTACACATAATAAGAATTTTCTAAATAGTTAAAATAGTCTATATAGAAATATAGAGATCTTCCCATGTGTCATGTTGATGTGATAATTCCCAGGAATTTGATGCAAACTCAGAAACCAGGGCTAGTTTGAGGGCATCATGGATCTCCTGAACGCGAAGATCTACATAGTTTTCGTGAACTAAATAGACTCTTTAGTTCTAAATATTTTATGTAGAGTAAGCTTTTTTCTATAAATGATCTGGGGCCTTTATGAAACCTTCCAATCCGTTGAAGGACTATGAGGAGAAAAAGCTGGGAATATTCCACCTCAAGACCACCCTCATGGCAGGGGCCGGGCAGATAGTTGATGGTTACGATTTAACCGCTGCTGCCCTTGTCCTCTCCCTTGTGGAGTCGTCTTTCTCTAGCTACAACCTGGTTCAGGTATCCCTTATCCTCTTCCTCAGTATCACTCTGGGGAACATAGTGGGTGGGATTCTCTTCGGGTATTTGGTGAGACACGGAAGAAAGAGGTTCTACGGAATAGACGCAACACTAATGACGCTGGGGGCCCTGTTGCAGGCATTTGCTCAGAGTCCTTACGAACTTGCAATTCTCAGGTTTCTGCTGGGAGTTGGGATAGGGGCCGATTACGTTCTGTCTCCCCTGATAAATGCTGAGTACGCCAACAGGAGGGATAGGGGAAAGCTCCTGGCTCTCTCGGGTGGATTCATGTGGAACGTGGGGGCCCTGCTCTCCGTGGTCGCCACCATTGCCCTGGAGCCACTCGTACCCCAGGACATGTTGTGGAGGATTGTTTTAGCCTCCGGTTCAATTCCCGCCATTGCGGTCATATACGGGAGGAGGAAGTTTCCTGAGACCCCACAGTACCTGGCCTTCGTAAAGGGTGACGTGAACGAATTGAGGGAAAAGTACGACGTTTCAACTGGATCCATCAGTTTGAGAAAGGTCTTTCTAAGGGCGTTTATCCCTACTTTAGTTTTAGCCTCGCTGACGTGGTACCTCTTTGACGTCTCAGCTTACTCCGGTGTTTTCTTTGGACCCAGTGTGATAGCGAAGGACCTGGGTGTGAATGGCCTGGTTTTCGAGCTTATCATCCTGGGCGGATTTGCGGTTCCGTGGAACCTTGCCAGCGCAGCACTAAATGACATGCTGGGGAGACGTTTACTTCAGGCAGTGGGATTTGCGGGAATGGGTGCTTTTACCCTGCTCTTTGCCCTTTTCTTCGGCAAGATCATGGCTGTGGAGTCACTTCTGCTCTACGGGTTAAGCACAATATTCTCTCAGCTGGGACCAAGAACGGTGGTGGGATTCTGGGGAGTGGAGTTATTTCCCGCAGAGTTAAGGGGAATAACGCAGGGCATTACAGTGATGTCAGGGAGGCTTGGTGTCCTAATCACAACGTTTCTCTTTCCAATCATTATTTCAAGTTATGGTATAGTGGATACAATGATTCTCCTGGCCGGGCTTTCATTTATTGCAGTCTTGGTGACCACGTTGTTACCGGAGCCCAATCAGGTGAGCCTTGCAGAGAGGGAGATTCAGTTGAGAGGCGTTCAGGACATTGCCAAGGAAAAATGATAGAACGTGATAGAGATTAACATGAACTCTATTTCGCTTATTATTTAACATATTAAATTGAAAAATTATCGCCATTTACGATATCACTGTCGTGTTGGAAATGGACAGAAGTTGAAACTGAATTAGCTACATCGTAAGACTTTTAGGGGTAAGGGAAGTGATCTCAATTTCGCATATAACTTGTATAAAGTGTAAAATTAAATGCTTATGTAAGGTTGCGAGCTACTGCGAGAACCCGGACTCTAAACGATGAGGCCAAGCGTCCGTCTTCGCCTTACACCAGTTTGCCCCAACTTGAACGAGAATGGCTCTTTCCATTTGCCAAATAGTAATTTAGAAAAAATATTTTAAGGAGAGGCAAATACACAATGTAATGCATAAAAAATTTCTAGCACAAGTGGCCTTGTATATCTTCATTTTTTCGGTTATTGTCCCAGCTCTAACCATCACCGTGGGCTCAGCATCAACAACAAATGAGACATTATTCACTAGGTTGCATGGTTTCAGGGAGATGAGCCTTCCCGGAAACACGCCAGTGATAGTCTCAATTTACATACCTCTGAGGAATGTGGATCTCCTGTATTACTACGCGGAGCAGGTGTCCAACCCTGGATCGCCCCTCTATCATAGGTTCCTTTCCCCATCTCAGGTTAAGGACCTCTTCTATCCCACTTCCCAGTTCTCCCAGGTGATGAATTATCTTCACGACAATCATGTTCGTGTTCTGTTCACGGCAGCGGATTCCGTGATAGTAGTTCAGGGAACAGCATCACAGCTGTCTCGGGTTCTTGGCATACATTACGTGTTGATGAGTAATGGAAGCGCGTATTACTACACTTCAATGGGGACTCCAAAGGTTCCCGGAATCATTGTTTCCAGCAACGTTTCTGCCCTGTTCTTCTCCCATCCGTCCACCCTTTTCACCCAGAGTGACGTGGAGAAGCTGAAGAGCAAATTCGATCAGCCAAATACTACGGCTCCCATAGAGGGATATCCCTTACCTGATTTGAGGGGGGTTTACAACGTCTCCTCGCTCATAGGCAGGGGGATAAACGGCACAAACTACACCGTGGGAATACTGGACTTCTACGGTGATCCATATATTCAGCAACAGCTGGCATACTTCGACAAGATATATGATATACCAGCTCCACCTAACTTCTCCGTTGTGCCCATAGGTCCCTACAATCCAAACCTGGGAATAACTGCAGGATGGGCAGGTGAGATAAGCTTGGATGTGGAGTCAGCTCACGCCATGGCTCCCGGTGCCAGCATTGTGCTCTATGTGGCCAACCCGAACCTTCCCCTTTCCTCGGTAATAGCCAAGATCGTGTCCCAGGATAGGGTTGATACCCTTTCCCAGAGCTTCTCAATCCCTGACGAGTTTATACCTACGTTCTCTGGTTCCCTGTTTTACCAGTGTGTGGTCCTCACAGATCAGTATTACGCCATGGGTAGCGCAGAGGGCATAACATTTCTAGCATCCAGCGGAGATGGAGGAGGTAGCGGGTACAGCGCAGGACCTCTCGGCTCTGTTGGCTATCCTGCAACCTCTCCCTTCGTCACCGCAATGGGTGGGACCACCACCTACATAACCTTCGGAGGATTTTCCTTTAACGTTACGGCGTGGTCCAACTATGGATTTGTGCCACCAGACGTCAACTACGGTGGCAGTACAGGGGGAATAAGTCAGGTTGAGCCCAAGCCCTATTATCAGTGGGGGCTGACAACTCCCGCTGGCTTCCCCAACGGTAGGGAAATTCCAGATATTTCGGCAAATGCCGACGTTTATCCAGGGATTTTCATCGTGTGCCCGGGGAACATCACTGCCATCTCAGGTGGGACCAGCGAAGCCTCGCCATTGACTGCGGGTCTCCTAACCCTGGTAATGCAGTACACCCATTCCAGACTTGGCAACATAAACCCTGATCTTTACTACCTCGCCAACACCAACTATGGGAAGGTCTTTTACCCCATAACGTTCGGCTACAACATACCCTGGACTGCATCGTACGGTTACAATCTTGTCACTGGATGGGGGCAGCTCAACGTGGGAGAATTCGCCTCCCTGGTGAAGGAGTTACCCAGTTCCCTCTCGATCATGGTTAACGTCTCCAACACCACCATCCTCCCGGGACAGAGCTTGACGGTTAAGGCCAACGTGACCCTGAACGGGCAGGAGGTTAATAGCGGTAACTTCTACGTCACGCTGGAGAGCGTTGAGGGCAATCTCACCACTGTGAAGTTGACCAATGAAGGGTCAGGCATATGGTCAGCCAATCTGGTGGTTCCCCAGAATGATAGCGGTGTGACGTTCGTAACTGTATGGGGCGAGTCTAATGGAACAATGGGTTATGGAATGGTCGAGGCGTACTCTGGTTACTTCGTTCAGTTCCTCTCCCCAACCCCATATCAGGTGTGCTGGACAGGCTCGGGTATCAACGTTGTAGTCAACGCTACAACTCCCTCAGGCCAGCTAGCCCCGAACTCAACGGTGCTGGAACTAAATGTGTACTCATACAACATTACCAACAATTCCTTCACGTTGGTAAACCAAACCTCCCTTACCTTCAACCCTGCGGTGAACGCGTGGACTGGAATGATACAGGGCAACCTGCCTGCCGGCCCTCTCCTCCTTCAGGTGGTCAACTCCTTCGGATATGACGCTATCTTTAACGGGATAGGACTCAATTCCCTCTTCATTCTCTCTCCCACAATAGCGGAACCCGGTACGGTCTATCCGGGTCAAGACATAATCATTCAGGGAGGCCTGATCCCACCCGCCAACCTAATTTCCATGGCACCAGGTACGGCAAACAATCTGATGACCGGTTCAAACATCACCGCCGAACTGCTTAATGACGGAAAGGTCGTGTCCACCACCCAGGTCCTCTACACAGGAACCGGTTACCTGGGTTACCTAAAGGTTCCCAGGAACGCCACATCAGGTCTGTACACGGTTCTCCTGTTCGCTTCATACGACTCCTACACACTGAACGAAACCATCCCAGGTTTTTACTACGGTCAAATATACGTAGGCTCCAGGATCAGTACACCCCTGAACTTCTCCAGCACCTACGTGATACAGGGATCCACATTATACATTTACAGTAACATAACGTCAGCTGGTAAGGTAGTGAAATATGGAATGTTCTCAGCAACGGTTTTCCCAACCCTTCTCACTCGGAACTATTCGATCATCTCCACATTACTCGAGGTTCCCCTGTGGTACAACTCCAGCAGTGGTCTGTGGACAGGTAACGTTACCCTACCCTCAACGCTCTCCCTCGGCAACCTGACCTATCTGGGTAACTCCTACTTTGCTGAGCCCTTCAAGGTCCTGGTCACAGGAGTATCAGCCTATGGTGGCGTGACCTCAACTAACATCTCCAACTCCAGGGAATTCTTCGTGGAGCCATATACTCTCGTAAAGAATGACCCCTCATACTCCGAAGTTCAGACCTATGACTCAGCGTTCCAGAACGATACTCTTCACGTGAACGGTAACCTGGTGAACGATCTCTTCCTGGGCAACAATACGCTGGTCAACAGCGACGTTACCATTACCCTCTCAAACGTGAGCGGAACCTTGATATTCAAGGACACGCAGGCAATCCTTGTGGACGTTCAGGCTAGCAGACTTATCCTTATTAACAGTAGTGTAAAGCTCATCAATTCTCAGGTCCACGACCTGATTGCCCTCTCATCCACGGTAACCCCAGTACAGACTGTGATCAGTAGCGTAACTCCTGGTCTCCCCATCATCCAGATAGGTGTAACGCCCTACGAGAACATCACGGGTAATGTGACCATCCCGATAACTGTCCAGGGACAGGACGTTGGGCAGGTAATGATCTACCTGGACGGGCAGTTGCTGGAGAGCTTCCAGGGTAACGGAACCCACCAGGTAAGCCTAGATACCGCTAAGTACTCAGACGGTACACACGAGATCAGCGTCACAGTGGACCAGACCGACGGTCTCAACTCCACAGTGAATACCAGGGTTGTTTTCGAGAACCAGTTGGAGTCGGTATCACAGAGGGTTACCAGTCTCAACGAAAGCCTGAGTGAGGGAATTTCCACAGTTCACAGTACTGCCAACGATGAGGAGATAATAGCCATAGTCGCCCTGATCTTGGCAATTGTTGGCATAGCGGTGGGATTTAGAAGAAGAGGCTAACCTTTTTTCCCTTCGTGATCCTTCTAGCCAGTAATCTTCTGGTGAAGTATAGCCAAGGTAACTAGGGAGAGGAGAGTCGCGATCATCAGGAAACCCAGCCCCAGTTCATCATTGAACTGAAATAGGGACGAAAAGACCAGGCTTCCCAGAACTCCTGACACTATCTTGCCCGTGTAAAGGAGTGACGTGTTGGCCGTGGAGTACCTAGGTCCGTACAGATCTCCCACCAGGGCTGAAAAGAGGGGATAGGTTGTTCCGCCCATCACTCCCACTAAGGCTACCCCAACTAGAAGGAGGAGATTTTTCCCCAGGTCTCCAATCACCACTAGAAGTGTGCCCAGTAGGATTCCAGCGATCATGTAATCAATTCCCCTTAACCTCCCAAGTCGATCCGTTAGATACCCCATGATGGGCCTTCCCACCCCACTGGCAACTGGAAAGTATACCGTGGCGATGGCGTACTGCACTTCGCTCAGGTAGTCCCCCAGTTCCCCAAGAGATGACGAAGTGACAAGAAGCGGAATGGAGGCTAGAACGAAGGACGCGTAAATTAGCCAGAACCTGGTCTCCCTCACTGTCTCCCCTGGGGGAGTTCCCTCCACGTTCCCCGGGTAACTGGAGAGAATAAAGAGGGGCAAGAGACCTAGTGAGATTACACCTATCACCAGCATGGAAACTCTGAAACTATGGGAGAGTTCGATGAATGGGTTTGCAATTGCCCCTCCCAGGCCAAAACCCATGGATACAAGTCCCGAGGCAAGTCCTCTCCTTTCCCCGTACCACTTGATGGCTAGATTCAGGGATATTCCGTAAATAGTTCCCTCACCCACACTGCCAAGAGTCCACGTTGCGTAGAAGACGGGAAGGTTTGGTGCCAGGGAACTCAATATTAGCCCCAGGGAGAAAGCCAGCGCCCCCAGAGAACCCACTAGTTTTGGCCCCCTCAAGTCTGAGAGCCTTCCGCTCAGAACTTGAAAGGAGGTAGAGGAAATCACAAAGAGCGTAAAACCCACCTCAATGGCGCTGGGAGAGGAGTTGAATCCCTTCACCAGTAGGGGGAAGAAGGCATTCCATGAGTACTGATACACTGAATTGAATAACATGGCTACGAAGCCAGTGGTCAAGAAAAATCTCCTGTCCATGAAGCTTGAATCCAGAGGTGGAATTAATTGCTTTGGTGATCAAGGAAGGGGCTACGTCTGTTACGTGTTTCGCGTTAAGGGCCCCTTGAACATTCAACGTGTTGGGCAAATCCAGACCAGGAACACCATTTTTATACCCAGTATACACTCAATGATTATGCAGATCGCCATAGCTGCCCTCGGAACAGAGCCCAGGGACGAGTTGAAGGAGAAAGCTAGAAAGTTTGTGAGAACCCTGAGCAGGTGCAGTAAGCAGGTGTTCATTCTGGGTGGTTACTGGGGTTTAATGGCCGTGATCGTGGATGAGGCCATCCGTGAAGGGCACAGGGTTGTAGCCATAATTCCCGAGGGAGCGGAGCACGTCATCATGCCCAGCGAGGTAATCAGGATTGACACGGGATGCGATCCCAGATGCAGATCAGTTTTCATAGCCAGGTCAGGGGACATCCTGGTTAGTCTAGGAGGAGAGACGGGGACCATGACTGAGATAATGATGGCCTATGCCATGGGCAAGTCCGTTTACGTCTTGACAGGGACAGGTCAGAGCACGGACAGGTTGGCCCAGGCCTTCCCGGAGAGGCTGGATGAGAGGGGATTTGGAGAGGTTCACTATTACGACGATCCTGAGCTGATGGGGGCAGAGATCTGCAAGAAATATTACGGTAGGGAGATCTAGTTACGCAATGATGACCCGTGTTTCAGCTGAGATGTGAGGAGAAGAAAAGGGCTGATCAAGTTTTCTGCATCAGGGAGAAGAACACCCCCTGGTTTGCGTAGTAGTTTCTCTCGAGAAATCCAGCCTTGAGGAAACTTTTCCTCAAGTTCCTCACAATCTCTAGGTCCACGATAACCAGGAAGGAGTTCCTATTCAAAACCCTGTAGATTTCCGATGCCAGCTCATCTCTCCTGCTCTTGACAACGTTGTAGAAGTAAAGTGGAGCATATACTAGGTCAAAATTGCCGTCCCTGAAGGGCAAGGGAAACAGGTTCTGCACCAGGTTGTTGTCCACATCTCTCAGGTAACCCTTTACCTCAGGCAGGGAAATTTCGTCGTCCCACAGGTCAAGGGAGGTGATCTCCATACTGGGAAAGCTCCTCTTCAGCACAAGGGTGAATAGGCAGTTCCCACATCCCACCTCCAGAACGTGTCTGGGCCCCAATCCTCCCACGAACTTGGTCAGAATCTTGGCGTAAAATAGCTCCTCATCTATGGTCACTCCCATCCTTCGGTAGGGTTTAAATTCCCAGGAATTGATGCTCTCAAAGAGCGACGACACTCCTTCACTCTCTCTTGGTAAATATAAGGACAGACCCTAACTGTTAAGGTTCTGAGACTCGTTCCTCTCCAGACTTTTCAGGTACTCTCCCACAACCTTCTGCAACGCTCTCCTGAGCAGTTCCTCCGCGGAGGAAGGCTTTATTCCCATAGTGTTAGCTAGGTCGGTGAGAGAGGACTTCCTCTCCACGTTGAAGAAGCCCTTCTTATAGGCAAGAACAAGGGCCTGTAATTGTCTAGGGGTTAGTCCTGTATTGTTTTCCACTGCCTCCCTCGATCTCAATACCCTGGGTTTCATGTTAAGTCTATTGAGCTCCGACAACATTTCCTTAAGATATCCCATGGAGGGAACCAGTAACCTGTACACTATCTCCTCCTTGCTGAGGGGCCATGCGTTGAGTATCATGGCGTCCGATCCCGTGAAGAACCTGCATGCAGAGCAACTCGGTGCCCTTGCCCAGATCCTTGAATCCCCCACGTTAATGACCCTGACACCCTTATCTCTCAATTCCTTTTTGAGCTCTGGACTAACCTCGGTCTTTATGAGGTGATCTGTAAATCCGGTTTTCGGCGATATCTTCTCTATCACTGTGTGAGTCTCGCCCATGACCTGCATGACCCTGCAGTCGCTCCTCCTGACGTATAGCTCAACTTCTAGCGGTCCTTTCACCCTTAATAATAAGGGACTCACTTTTATCAACCTTTCTCACCTGTGGTATTACTTGCTTGAACATTAACGCGTAGAATGAGATGATCCCTATACCCTGAAGCGGTGCTGAGAGGAAAAGTATGGGGGAGACCAGACCCAGGTCGAAGGTAACTCTCATCACCAGACCCAGGTTGAGGAGTATGAGTGGGAGGTATGACGGCCTCACTGTCAATCTCTTTCCCGTAATTCCCACAAGCATGTCAATAAGGACAGAGTCCACACCAAAGACAGTATTAAATAGAAAGCCTAGGGCGAGGGAGTGAATATATGCATCGTAATTTTCCTGGACCAGGGCAGAGACCAGGAGCCAGATCCATGCTGTGGTAAGCGCGATCCTGGGATAGGGCCTTCCCCTGGACCAGGGAATTCCCGAGGCGTGAAGTGATAGGCCCCACCCCATCACCATGAAGACGGGAGATAGGGGCATACCGTAGCCCAGTATTCCTATGGCCAGGGAAATGTATGCCAGTACCATCTCATCCTGGTTGATCCTCCTCCCTCCCAGGACAAGTCCTAGATCCCTGCTCATGATCGCGAATATAGTCAGGGCGGGAAAGGCCAGCCCGAGCCACGGTAAATCGAAAACTGCCTGGAAACTTACTATAATGGACGTGATTAAAAGGGTATAGAACAGAAGGTAGTTATAAGCTGTGGGTTTAAGGCCAATCCTGGAGGGTGAAAGGTATATCCTAGAATAGTTCATGAGAATAACGAGTGCGACGATCACCAGATAATATGATAGCGGATTATTGAGCTCGTTAAGAACGTTCGACAGTAGGACCAGTACACCAAAGACCAGTATCAGCCAGGTGGGAGCAGAGTTCCCTCTCCATTCATTGCTTAGGGCTACGAGTAGTTCATTTCCTATGAGCAGAAGAAAGAAGCCGTACACCATGACGAACCAGTGGGCCTGAAAGAACGTTATTGGAAGCGGATATGGAAAGCCTTGATTATCCATGAAGTTAAGCACAGCCGGTACTCCTCCTAGGAAGAGGAGGCCTATTCCCATCATCAGCAGGAAAAATCCCGGTTTCATGGGTCCAATGGCGAGAACAAAAATATCTATTGACACCCTAAACCTTTAGGGTTAAAGAGATCCCCGTTAGGCAAGGTGCCCATATGTTGCCTGAGTGACGGTAAACGATCCAACAACTGACGGCATGATTACTCCAAGCACTCCGAAAATATGGTATAAAATCAGCGTAAACGCCAGAAGAGCAAACAGTGCAATTGTTCTCTTGCTTCCCCTTTTTCCCAGTTCCCTTATTTCTGAGGCACTTCTCAACTTCTCTCCAGGTTTGAAGAATCTGATGCTGGGCTCGATGAGGCTCAATGCAAGGGGAGGGAAGAGAAAAGAGAAAGCACCTCCCACGAGCAGAAAGATAGCCCAGGTTCCTCTAACTACATTTGCCCCTATCTTCCTGAAGGGTAACTTGTATTCCACATAGAGGGCCTCAACCACTGTGTAGGCACACCATACCACGTAAACCGAGATATCCAGTATAGTCACAGTGCCAGCTAGGGAGATCCAGGGCAACATCAGTGAAGAGAGGCCCAGCGTTCCCAAAATCTGAGGTAACACGTTAACCTTAGCATATGATAAGATGATAGAAAGCAGAAAAATGGTTGCTGGAATTAGAAAATACGGCCTGAAAAGGAAGAGGTATGGAATTGCGTTTATTATCATGAGGGCCAAATCGGTCTTCCCAAGCTTTCTGGCCAGCATTTTACTATACGTTAGATCCACGGTAACTGCATGAAGTGCCACAAGAGGCGCGATGACTAGAAGGAATGGTTTAAGCGAACCAGCCAGTGCAAGAATATAGGTTAAAAGTAACATGAAATATGCTCCGTGATTTCTTGTCCTCTGCATACGAGGAACTAGGGAAAACAAGCCATAAAATATGACCCTAAAAGATTAGGTTCTGTTAGGCTTAATCGCCCCTTCAACCTTCTCTACCCTGACCTCCTTTCCTCTTGAGGCTGAGAGTATTAGGGCTACAAGCAGGATGAAGAGGGCCACCACTAGTGCTGCCTTAATTCCGTTAAGGAAGGATTGCTCTACCCCTCCTAGGAGATTGGTTGTTCCGAGAAATACCTCAAACGCAACATATCTCGGTATTGAGAGAGAGGCAACGGTCAAGGTTAGAACATAGCTGGATAGTGTTCCCAGGTTGGCCAGAGTCCTCAGAAGGCCGTTTGCCCCACCGTAAAATCCTTTCCTCGCGTTGGCCATGACTGCACTGTTGTTTGCGGGATAGAATAAGGCCGATCCCAAACCTCCTATAACTGAAGCGATAATGATCATGTATAGCGGGGTGGTGACCGTGAGTGTCAGGTAAACTAGGATTGCTCCCATCATCATTGCAATCCCCAAGGTTGCTGGTATCCTGGCCCCTATCCTGTCCGAGAGCCTCCCGGCCGCAGGTCCGAGAGCACTGGCTATCACGTAACCTGGAACGAGGAGGAGCGAAGCGTTCAACGGACTTAGCCCCCTTATACCCTGGAGGTACATTATTATTACAAAGACCACTGAGAGGTAACCTGTGCTCTGAAAGAACGACGCCAGTATTGAGAATGAGAGGACCCTGTTCTGAAACGCCTTTAGGTCTATAATGGGGTTTTCAGCCCTCCTTTCATAGGTCAGCATGAGCACCACCAGAACTGCACCAATCCCAATGAGCGATCCATTGAACATGTCTATCCCCCTTCCAGCTACGTCAGACGCTCCATAGGTTATGGCGGAGAGCCCTGCAAGTAACAACACCATCCCGGGGATGTCCAGTTTCTGCTTCCTCTTCTCCTGAAGGTCCTTGACGTATTTCAGGCCAAGGAGAATTGCCACAATGCCTATGGGAACGTTTATGTAGAAGATGTACCTCCATCCAACCAGGGTTGTGAGTATTCCCCCTACCACTATTCCCAACGTTGCACCAACGTTCCATCCTATGGAGGTGTAACCGTAAGCCCTTCCCCTCTGATTCGGGGGAAAGGTGTCGGCTATGATTGCCCCAGAATTAGCCTGAAGCATGGACGCCCCAAATGCCTGAACCGCCCTGAATGCCACAAGCATCTCCGCTGTGGGAGATAAACCACAGAGGGCTGACCCGACGGTAAAGATCGCGAAGCCCAGATTATACATTCTGGACCTTCCCATTATGTCACCAATTCTTCCAAGCTGGGTCGTCATCACGGCTACAACCAAAAGGTAGATCAGGATAGTCCAGATTGCAAGGTCAAGGTTAGTTCTCAAATCGGTGGTGATTGTGGGTAAAGCCAGGAGGACTACCGTAGAATCTACCGCCGCCATCAGTGTGCCCAGTACTAAAACAAAAAGAATGATAGATCTATTCATAAATTAAATAGCTTCACAGATCCTTAAATCCTTTAGTTTCAAACAATTAACAAGTTAACAAGGACTCAAGGAATGCAACCTTGACTTATAAAGGTTCGGAAAACCTCGCCCTTCACGGTACTCCTCAAAATCACCCCCTTAAAAATAAATCAAAATAAATAAAAAGCGGTTCTATACTTTTAATCAATCGTGATAAGAACTT
>NZ_JAKNCW010000027.1:0-21281 GCF_022064045.1 Metallosphaera javensis (ex Hofmann et al. 2022)
AAGTTCTTATCACGATTGATTAAAAGTATAGAACCGCTTTTTATTTATTTTGATTTATTTTTAAGGGGGTGATTTTGGGGAGTACCGTGAAGGGCGAGGTTTTCCGAACCTTTATAAATTTTCAAGTAGGTCGAAATTCACACAATTACGTATAAAAGTATACACTATACTCAATAACTTCTCTACGAAAATATAACTTATGAAGAGAGTACTTCTAATTTTAATGATCGGATTGATAGCGTTAGTTGGTATAGTGACATACACGTATGCTAATATTTACCTTCCCAACTACTACTCCCAGCAGTCGATTGCGTATTACAACAGGCAATTATCCATGATGGGGTATGGTCCTCAGGGCCCGCAGGGAATGATGGGTGGAATGATGGGAGGATATTACATGATGGGGTACCATGAGGGATATGCCTACGGATATTATGGGTCCACTCCCATTTCTGAAGCAGTGCTGTTCGCGAAGAACGTTCAACCGTACGCCAAAGTATTCCCACAAAACGACACAATAGTGTTCTCCTCAACGCAGATCAACCTAGTTGTCCTGTCCATGGGACATGGAAGGGCCTTCAATTTAACCAACTATACAGCACCTCCCTCAGCCCACTCCCAGAATAACGTGTTTGTGATAGATGGACTGATCAATCCTACCTTGATTGTGCCAGGGGGATCAGTCCTAAACGTGGAGCTCATAAATCTAGATGCTGGGGATTACCATAACCTAGCTGTAACTCCTGTGCCTCCCCCATATCCCTATTACTCCATGATGCACATTAGAATGGATGTAGTAGGAATGACGCCAATGGTTCCCTACGCGAACTACAATGATGGGCAGGCATACGAGTCAAGTTTCAGTATATCCCTTCAACCTGGGATCTATTACTATGTATGTGAGTATCCAGGCCATGCTGAAATGGGAATGTATGGGGAGATTGTGGTGACGTGAAATGGAGACCTATCAAATTCTAGGATTGGTAGGTTCCGTGTTGCTGGCCGTAGCAATTGTAAGTCCCTTCTTTTTCTATCCGCGATATGCTCCTGGCATGATGTTCGGAGGTATGATGGGGTTTGTGATGATGCCTGGAATGCTCTTTTTTCTCATAATACCGTTCATACTAGGCATTGTCGGTTCTCTTATTTCGGACGAGACCACTGCAGGCATACTTCTTATTCTAGCTTCTGTGTTTTCATTGATAGCGGGTTTTATAGGAGTAATCTCTTTTGTTCTTCTATTAATATCTGGAATCTTGGCACTGCGTCAGAAAATCTAATTTTTAGAACCGCACCATCTGACGAGAACTTGATACTTCACTTGCTGTGAGCTACTCCGCCCTGAAGGGCGGAGCTTCCTGCTTCATGGACGAGGCTTGCCATGGCAGAGGCCTCATCTCCACAGGCTCAACGGGTGGCTCCCACCCTGCCCTCCTGAGGAGGTTGAGGGAGGCATTGAGGTCGCGGTCCAGGATTAGGCCACATTGGCAGGTGATGACGCGGTCTGAGAGGGAGAGGTGGTGTTTCTTTCCGCACCTGGAGCAGGTCTGAGAGGAGTATGCGGGGTTTAACCTCCAGGACCTCTTTACCGTGCTTCTGGAAGACCCATTTCAGGATTGCGGAGAGCCTGGAGAGGGAGGCGTCGCGGAGGTGCCTGTTCAGGGTTCTCGACCCGTCTCTGGTCATCTTCACCACGTTGAGGTCATCGATCACTAGGACGTCGTAATGCCTGGCCAAGGCGTTGGCCAGCTTGTAGTAGAAGTTGTTTTCGCGTTGATCATCCGTTCCAGGAGTCTGGTTAGACGGAGCCTGGCCTTCTCCCTGCTTGAGCCCTTCCTCTTTCTGGAGAGAAGCCTGGAGAGTGACCTGTACCTGGATAGGACCCTCTCCAGAAAGCGGGGGTTATCCACGTAATGACTGTCTGACGTGACCAGGAGGTGGGAGATGCCAAGGTCGAGTGCAGCGACCTTGCCTGTCTTTTCGGTTTGAACGTGAAGGTCTCCCTCCACCAGAAAGGACACGAAGACCTTGTTGGTGTCACCTTCACCGCAACCCTTGTTACCCTGTCTGGAAGCGGGCGATGGGCCAGGACCTTGAAGACTCCCAGACCTGAGAGGGAAAGGTAAATCCAGCTCTTCCTCCCTGACCTGGCAGGCCTAGTTGAGAGGATCTTCCATCCCTTCTGTGGATACACCAGGGACCTGTACCTTTCAGGTTTCCTCTCTCTGGGGAACCTGGCCAGCCCCTGGAGAAGGCGATCCCTGGCCTCGCAGTACCTGTCCGCTACGTTCTGGAAGACCTGGGAGAACACGCGTTTATACTCGCGGTCCTGCCTCCTCAGGTCAAGGGCGAGTTGCCTCAGCTCAGTCCTGTTCAACCACTTCCCATCCCTTTCGTGGAACGCGATGTCTGCATACCTTAAGGTGTTGTACGCCTCGCACAACAACCTCAACTGGGACTTTAACTCCCTCAACACGTCAGGGGAGGCATACGCCCTAAACCTTAAGGTATACATTACAATAAAGGTAGTTAGTTCATTTTAAATCTGTTTTGTTCTGACGCGTTCGTTCATCCCCGCCGTTGAACGGCGAGGTTTTCCGAACTTTTATAACAGTGACTATCATTTCGTGTAATATCTTTTTAGTATGGAAGCTATTTGTGGCCTAATGATTTCCCTTGGAGGCTCTTCACCTTGACTCAGCAGTTTCCTTATTAGGGTCATGGATATTTTCCTGCGAGCGCTATGATCACAGCTCCTTTCGCTCACAATCCCTTCGCAGACATCACAGTAAAACGCCTCTCCCACGGGTATTATTTCCACTCCCAAGTCCATTTCCCTCAACATTTTCTGTGCCCCATAGGGATCGTAAAAGTTTCCCACGCCGGCCATGTCTCTCCCCACCACGAAATGGGTACAGCCGTAGTTTCTTCTTATAATAGCATAGAATACTGCAGCCTTTGGGCCAGCATATCTCATGGGAATTGTCAGAGTGTCCAAGAAGGTTCTGTTCTTAGGGAGGTAGTTTTTCACAAAGTAATCATAGGCCTCTACAATCGCCTCAGGTGGAAAGTCATCATCCTTTAGTTCCCCCACCACTGGATGAATGAAGACTCCATCAACAAACTCCATGGCAACCCTTATCACATACTCGTGGGCCCTATGAGGAGGATTTCTGGTTTGATAACCGGCAATGTCCTTCCATCCCAGTTTCTTAAAGGCCTCCCTCGTCTCAGCAGGGGTTTTGTCCTTACTGACTCTCCTAAATATTCGCACCTTACCCGAGACTGCTATTTCTGGTTCGCCCATTACCCGCACCACTCCAGGATGCTCAGAGGACAGGGTTGAATACACCCTCTCGGCCATCTCCTTCTTGTTAAAGCGAAAGACCTCTTCTACATCTAGGAACGCGAACCTGTTCCCATTGAAGCTGAGATATACCCTTTCCCCTGTCTCAGGGGGAGATGAGACGGGAAGGATTACAGGTATCGTCCACGGTAGACCATTACTTAGCTCGTTTTTGTAAAGCACGGTCTCTAATTCAGAGGACCCCATGAAACCCTCCAAAGGTGAGTATGCCCCTATACCTATCTTCTCCGCATCCAAGGCATATCTTCTCCCAATTTCCAAGACTGGAAACTCCTCTTGTGGATCCTCCACAACGTTCTGAATTAGTCTGCCCCCATATGGAGACGCTACCATCTACTCACCTCCAACGTGAATCCCGCATTCCTTGTTTCCTTGCTCCCACCACCATCTCCCAGCTCTGGGATGCTCTCCTGGCTTGACAGGCCTTGTGCACGGAAGACAGCCTATGCTCATGTAACCCCTTTCATATAGAGCGCAGTATGGAACTCCCCTCTCCTTCACGTATCTCCACACCTGTTCCCAAGTCCAGTCTGCGAGCGGATTGATCTTTATAATATTTCCGTGAACCTTGTCCACTTCAATCTTCCTCACTGAACTCCTGGTCTCCCACTGTTCCCTCCTCAGACCAGTTATCCATGCATCTAACCCTTCAAGCGCCCTCTTGAGAGGCTCTACCTTCCTATTCCAGCAACATAATTGCCTAAGCTTCACGCTCTTGTAAAATAGGTTTACCCCATGTTCTCTCACCATTTTCTCCACACTCTCAGGCTTAGGGAAGAATACCTCCACTTGGATCCCGTACCTTTCCCTGACTGCATCAATCAAATCATAGATCTCCTGGGGTAGCCTCCCCGTATCTATGGTGAATACCCTGACTTTCCCGTATCTTGAAGCAATATCCAAAACCACCATATCCTCCACCTGAAAGCTGGACGCTATGGCCAACCTGCCCTGAAAGTTTTCCATGGCCCACCCCACGATTTGTTCTGCATCCATGCCCTCCATACTCTGGGAGAGTCTAACGATCTCCTCTTCCTTGAACCTAGGCATGAGCTAATTGAAAGATGACTTAACTTAAAATCTGGCGATATGTGCAAAATTTGCAGTGCAAAAATTGCACAAATGAGTATCTTTTTTATAGATAACGGTAATTTTGAGCCATGATACTAAGGGATAGGCCCCTGAACCCGGAGTTCAGAACTCCTCCAGACAAGTGGGGCGATGAGGAGAAGGTAAAGCTGAAAACTAGGGGATTCACAGAGGCTCCTGAACCTATTATCCAAGAATTTAAGGAAAATAGCGACCAACTGAGCTATGAGGCATCTATTATCGCTAAGTCCTGCGGAATATACCTGGAGTTTAACAGGGACAAGTTCAGAGAGACCAAGGAGAAGGATTACATTTATATGATAAGGATAGTGATCCCAGGAGGTGGACCCATAACCGCAAAACAGTGGGAGATCCTAGATGAGATAAGTAGCAAATATACGGTGTCTGACGCATACACGGGAGATCCCAGACCTTCGCTGAGACTTACCACTAGACAAGATATTCAGCTCCATCACGTTAAAAAGAGGGACCTCCTCAACGCAATACAGGACATAGCTAAGTCGGGATTTTTTACCCTGAATGGATGTGGAGATAACGTTAGGAATGTCGTGGCCTGTCCCCTTTCCTTCTTCTCCTCAGTCTTCAACTCCAATTCTCTGGCCAAGAGGATAGCCAGCTACTTCAGGCTACCCACTGGACCTTATATTCAGATATTTGAGCTAGATCCCTCCTTTGATAACAGGGCTAAGGGATTCCATTACGCTGATAATCTCCTTAACAGGAAGTTCAAGATTGCCGTCTCCGCTCTTCACCTCATGGACGGTAAAGTGGTGAGGGACAACTGCGTTGAGGCAACCACTAACGACATAGGTATAGTTCCCGTGGACGGGAGGCTCTTTCAATTATACGTAGGTGGAGGACAGGGAGAGAATCAGGGATACTCCACCTTCTCTACCCTCGGTAAACCCCTTGGTATATTTACAGTGGAGACCTTAGTCGAAGCCCTTGACGTCTTAGTGAGTATTCAACAGGAGTGGGGTGATAGGAGAAATAGACACTGGGCGAGAATGAAGTACCTTGTGTATAAGATGGGGATTGATTGGGTGAGAGAAAAGGTTGGGGAGAGGGTGGAGTTTGAGCCTCCTGTTGATCTGGACGTGGGAGAGAGGATGCTTCACCTTGGACCTATTAAAACTGAGGTGGAGGCCTACGGAATTTTTGTGGAGAATGGGAGGGTTATAGATAGGGAGGACTCCCGGTACAAGACCGGATTGCTGGAGATGGTGAAGAGCTACCCAGACGTTAAGATTTTCGTCACCCCCAATCAGCACCTCGTTGTAACGGAGCTAGATGATCTTAAGGGATTTGAGGCCTTCATCTCTACCTTTCTAAGAAGGCCGACTAACCTCAGGATGCATGCTACTGCATGTGTTGGCTTCCCCACTTGCAAGCTGTCATATACAGATAGTGAAAGATTTCTGCCCAAGTTAATTGGAGAGCTGGAGAGAAGATGGGGAGATCTTAAGGAGACCATAGGTCTTTCCGGATGCCTGGCTCAGTGCTCTAGACCCGGAACCAAGACGTTGGGATGGATAGGGACAGGATACAACCTATACATGCTCAAAATTGGAGGTGACTCCTCAGGAAGATTCCAGGGGAATCCCTTGATTGACCCAGATACGGGAGACGTATATCTGACACATGTGCCTGGGAATAGATTGGCAGACGTAATGGACGCTCTCTTTGAGCTTTACTCAACACAAGGTAACGGGGAGGGAATGGGTCAATTCCTTAGGAAACTGGGAAACAAAAAGATCATAGAGTACCTGAAGGGTCACCCTAAGACATCGGATCTCATGACTCCCTCGAGGACGAAGGCGATTCTGAGTTGAAGGTATACCTGATTGGGGCAGGTCCTGGGAATCCCGATCTTTTGACCATAAGGGGGTATAGAGTTGCCCGTTCAGCAGATATAGTGCTCTGTGATAGGCTCATCCCTGAGGAAATGTGCAAAAGCTTCCGCGGAATCCGGGTATACGAGATACGTGACGTTGTTCAATTCATAACCCAAGCAAGTAAGGCAGGGAAGGTTGTTGCGTGGCTAAAGAATGGAGATCCCCTCGTATTTGGTGGAAGTATTGAAATATGTGCGGAGTTATTCAAGTTAGGGATCAATTGCGAAGTGGTACCTGGAGTATCAAGTTCCACCGGAGTAGTTTCTGGTGCAGGAATTCCTCTCACCACTCCAGAAACTCCGTTCTTTACTGTGATGACTGCAGTATCTAAGGGAGGTAAATTGATTGACCCCAGCGTTATCCCTGAGAGAGGGACGCTTGTTATTGTAATGGCTGGAAAGGTAATCAATGAACTTAAAAGAGAACTGCTGAACGTGAGATCGGAAAACGAACTTGCTGCGATGATTTCTAAGGGCTCCATGGAGGAAGAAAAGGTGAAAATAGGTAAAGTGGGAGAGCTGGATTCAATGATTATAGGCACTAGTTATCCCCTCACGATTGTTATCGGAGAAACAATTAGATATAAAAATATATTCTTTACAGGTATACGGTCTTAATGTTATACCAAATAAAATGAGCCTTCTTGCTAATCACGAATCTATAATTTATTAGTATATTAGGATTACAGTTAAAATAAAAATTATTTTTTCGACATCTAGTAGATTTATAGAGAATATAGTAATGAATATATATCAACTGTTGTTCTATATAATTACATATGATGAAAAAGTTCATTCTATCTTCATCGTCTATCTAAAATTGTTTACTGTAGTACGGCCTATCTCTATAGATAGATAATTTAGATCGCAAATCTGTTTGACATATTCTAGAGAAAGATAAAAATATTTCTTAGCTAATTGAAAGATAGAGGAAATATGTTCGCTCTACCCATAAATCCGCAGATGGAAATATATGGTCTACTGGGGTCTCTATTAGGGTCCCTAGGAAATACCTTGGATGGACTACTGCAAGGCCTAGTTGGTCTTTTAGGAGGTCTTCTATCAACTTTAGGAGGCACGTTATCTGGTTTATCGGGATCTTTAATGACTGCAAACTCAGGCCTGCTAGGTTCTCTTCTTGGTTCCGTAGGATCATTGCTTGATTCCATACTGCAATCATTACTGACTCTACTAGGAGGTCTTCTAACATCACTAGGACAAGTGGCACTAGTGTTGCCCTCAATGATCCACTCTTTCCTAATATAAGAAGAGATGAAATAATAAACTCAAGTTAAAGTTTTTATCTATTATATAAGTACTTTACCGAACTACACTATATATCAGTTCTAAATACTGTTCTTAAATTTCTATTTAACTAAATACTTTTATCATTCCACTCATTATAACTTTTAGATGGGCTTGATGAGGCTAGAGAGAGCGGTCTCAACATCTCAACCAGTCAATGTTTTAAAAGCGATACTTTCTGATCCAGCGTTCATCTTACCTGTAGTATTTAGATCAACTCAAAACTATGAGATCCATGGAAATTCATTTAATATAACTGCGAGACATCTTCTATTTAAGCATAAGGTTTATGGCAATGTATATTCATTATCAAATGAAATTGTTTATTTCTTTACATTAGTATTTGGAAATCAGTTAGGTTCTGGGAGACTAAAATTTCGCGTTACTGGTGGTGCAGTTAACGTCTATGTAGAATATAAAGGTTGGATGGAGGTGTACTCAAGGATCCTCTTTATGCAATGGATAGATGAGTTCTGCACTAATTTCGATAAAATTATCCATGAAGAAAGGATCAGAAGGGGACTTTGATCTGGCCCATTCGGGTCTCCATTGCGAATTGTATTCTGGTTCCTTCATTTCTTATTATTTAATATAGGATTAATTAAGTAGAGCAGCCTCAATAGTGAAGAAAATAAAAAATATGAATACTGTTTTATTTATGCAAAAATTATCGAAAATGTTGTAGTTCTGGGCAATGGTCCAGACGATCTGGTGTCTGTGGGAAGTCTGAAACTTGCCAAATATCCTCCTCTCCACCAGGGAGTAGAACGAGTCCACAAGGTTGTGGAGAGGAGGCACTGAATTTCTTGGGGCAGAGAGAGGAACGGGAGGAGACCTCGTTCCACGAGCTCCTTGACCCTGTCCGAGAACTCCGTGAGCAGGTCTAAGACGAGAAGGTCGACCTCCTCCCTCCCACGGTCCAGGCGTTTCTTCGCGTGGTTGAGGCAGAGCTGCTTTTCGCGTTTATCCCTGAGAGCGCACTGTCCACGGACCTGAGCATGTCCGCAACGGCGAAGGAGAAGCTGAACTTCTTCCAAACCCTGGCTAACAGTCTCCAGTAACTCTTCACGTCCTCCTCCCTGGCCAGGAGGAAATCCAGCACAGCCTCCCTCACGGGTTACGCCTGTCACGAGAAGAATTCCCCTCCCTTGAGCTTCATCCACTTCCCGTCAACCATCACTGAAAGTCTCCCTCAACCTCAAGCTCAGGGCTCCAGAGCCTCGCGTTCAGCTTCCCTCCCAGCACGGAGTAGAACGTGAGTTCCTGAGCACTTCCTCCTCCCTCCTCCTCCCTCAGTAACTCCATTTCAACCCCGGCCCTCACCCTATCCTTCCCGTCATACGTGGGCAACCTCACGCTCATTCACCTGAGCTTCTCAACTCTCTCCCCTCAACCGCTACCAAGAAACCTCAAGAACCTGTACCTCGCGTATTCTCTCCTCTTCACGCGCTTACCCCTCGCATGCCCTGGGCTAACCTCGTCCGCCTCCCTCATCACCAGCGCCTCTATCTCCTCAACAGGTTCGTGAGCCAGTGCTCAGGAAACATGGAGTCGAGCACGATGCGTATCAACTCATCCTGGAGTTGATACAAGGGTTAGATTGTTAGCTTAGTCATGGTATGACGTCAAGTTCCCTTAAACTATTACTGAAATAATAAATCTATTTTAATTATCTCGTATAGATTAACTAATTACAATTTACGATGGAAACCTGAATGGCCCTTGATTCTGCCATATAAAATTATTAGTTATTTAAGTCTAATAGTCAATTAATGAATATTATAGGCTTTCTAGATTCTGAAGAATCCATTATGAGATTACATTTTGACAATTAATCTTTTATGTATGATGTCATTAATGCTCATATACGCTAGTAGTGGCTCGAAATGCCGTTATATGGTTCATAGATGAAAACATTTATAAAGATATATGCGTATATATGTTGATTCTTGATGAATAACCCAATAACCGCGTTTATCCTGGTAGTGGTAACTTTGATACTCGCTATAGGCGTATTCACACTTGCTTCATTCTATCTTGGAGCCCAGGCGGTAAACGCTGGAATCGCACGTGAAGCCGAGAACACAGCCAGTGGTTTCTACATTCAGAGAACTCCGACTATAATAGTCTCTGGAAATAAGTCTATTGCGGTGAGCTTAGAAAATTTCAACTATAATGGTACGATATACCTGACTGCATTCTACTTTAAACCGTCTTTCTACGGAAATCCGTCGATTACTCCTCAGTTTGCTATAGGTTACTCGCTAGTGAACGGTACCCCAGGAAAAATGGTGAACGGTAACTTCTATTCCACATCACTGAGCAATGAAATTTATGAAGGCAGCGTAAGAATTTGGACTACGAAGGCGAGTTCGGTTCTCAATGTTTCGTTCCCGTCCCGATATGATGGTGTTATCCTCCTTTTTCAACAGTTTGGAAACAAGTACGTTGAGGTCGGTTATGTATGGTTAACCTGAGAAGAAAGGCATTGTCTGAGGCCGTAGGCTTCCTGATAATCTTGATACTAATGGTGGCAGTCCTTATTCCGGTGGGATTTCTGATACTTGGATTACCTTCATCGCAGGTTGAGTCTGCAAACTCAGCCATGCAATACAAAACCGTTGCTCAGGAGCAATACCAGGATTTTGAGGCAGATACATTAACAAGTACGGGAAGCCCGGCTCAACCCATTTACTTTGTTTACAATGGTACTGGGAAGGCATACATTGTTTTCATAACTGATCAAAATCCTCCTGTTCCTCTTCAGATAAGGTCTATACTGATTGACGAGAATGGCTGGAAAGTCTTTCCGGCGAATCTTAATGTCTCACTGGGGATGGTAAATTCATCCCTTCTGGGATACAGGGCAATAGAACTTCCTCTACCACTTCACCCAACACAGGCACAAGATGTGGCCATGGTAACCCAGTATGGGAACATATTTTATGCATCTCCCATCACCGTCATTCCCTCTGTGGCCTTGAGACAGCCTGTGGGAATTGCTGCGTTAAGCCAATCTAGTTACGCCGTAATACAAGAACCAGACTTCATATCGGCACCGGTTGGAACCAGTTCGTCTTCATCAGAATCTCTTTCTACTTTCCTGAAACAAAACGGTGGTAATGGTATTACATTCGCTGACGGAGAACTCATTCCGACGCATGGATCCAGTGCAAATTATAGTGGGTCTTGGTTTGGTCCTATTTGCTTTAATGCCCAACCATTTAGTACTGCGTCTACACCGACGTTTAAAGGTAAAATGGAAGGACAGTTTAGAAATGCGAATCTTACAGTTGATCTAGGTAGCTTCTCTGGAACCATGAAGCTAGTTCAGGGATTTTCATTCTCCCCTAATGGGTTATGGATATCTAATGCACAAACAGATCCGATTTCTATCATAAACTTAGAAGGCTATGGCGCGTTTAATGGAAGCTTCAACAATATTAATTTAACGCTAAGTCCACCAGTTTTCTTTTTCAACTTACCCACGTTGGATATACAGTTGACAGGTTCGGGAACATTTTACTTTAATAATGTGAGCGTTTCGTTGATGAATATAAGTGGTAATTTTACAGGTTACATAAATGGCATGTTTAAGAGAGTTAATGGTACCAATATCATAAATGGTATAATTAACAACGGCACTTTTACAGGGAAAATTAGAAATGCAAATATTGGATTCGCGTACACACAAAATATCTTTGGATATAGCATATTACCCGGCTATATTTCAGGAACTTTCCGTGGGAGTGTAACATTACCCTCATCATCCACTGGCTATGTGATATTAAATGGACGATTTGATGGAACCATTAGTAATGGATTCTTAGGACCAAACGGAAATGGATACAGCGGATTTAATGGCGAATTGAATGGAAACTTCTCTCTGTCTGCAGGATATGGAGATGGTATGTTCGAAGGGCGAATAACGTTTCCCACTCCAGGAGGTTTTTTGGGTTCAGGTTTAGCCTTCTCTAGTTTCGATGGTAATATCAATGGAGAATTTAGCTTAAATAACGACTATATCCAATTGGGTGCTTATGGAACTTTCAACATTATTTCTCTAAGTGGAACAACCACTATGAACATCACATCCGGTTCGTTCTTCCCCTATGTTTCAATAATTCAACCATTAGTGATTAATGCCTCGATAGCAATAGCTAATCCGAGCAATGAAACTCTAATTATCTCTAGTATAGTTGCGAATATTGAAGAAGATGCGACTTTCACCCAGTCGGGCGGTTCAACGTTCGGTGGCACCATTTATGGTTCAGCTAATGATACCTTAAATCCACAAATCTTGATTCCTCCCCTTAGCGTCCAATATTATAGCATGAAGATTATAATTCCAGTAACTAGCATATTCTCCTCAGGGTTAAGCCAACAAAGATACTTCAACGCTTCCTCTTTCTTTTACACACCTGGCTTTATTAAACTAGACCTATCATTACTTCAGTCCAACGGGTATTCAGTGAGCTATTCTACGATCATTCCGCCACTGACTGTACCGGTTCAGACTAACGTAACCGAAACGTGACTTTTAATATTTTACTCAATGATATTTTCTCTTTTTTCAGATATTATGAATCTACACACTGGAGAACCAATAACCTGCCTATGAGTACTCTGTACCTCAGCGTTTAGAACTTTAGCAAAGAGGTCTCTTTCAAGTTGGCATGCTTCTCCGTAAACAGATGCGATTTTATAAATGGGACAATTAAGCTCTATTAATTCAAACGAATTTCCCACTCTTTTCACCTCTGCCATATATCCGTCTCTAGATCTGAACTCCCTTAGGAGCTCTACTTTTTCCCCCATCTCCTTGCCTTTCATTTTCTCCATATATTCCTTTGTCAGATGCCTAACTCTTTCTTTTAGAAATTTTATTACTATATCACCATGTCCTTCCCTATCTAAGAAGTTTAATAGCTCGTTCAGGATTAACGAGTCGGAATTCTGGAAAAATTGCTTGCCTTTATCTGTCAGTTCAAACACATACTCCGGTCTTCCAACGGGTTTCTTAATAACTTTCCTTGATACTAGTCCCTCATTTTCAAGTTTAACCATATGCTTGTAAGCTCCCATTTTCGTCATTCCCAAGTGATCAGCGATGGCCTTCAAACTCGCGCGATTATTCCTCTTGAGGAAAATAACTATCTCTTCGCGGGGCAACTGATCATCCATGACATATTATATACTTGCCAATTTATTAAACCTTTACGTTATCCTCATATGATAATTAGACGATAATGAAAAAGGATATTTCTAAACTTTATAAACAGCAATGTTGAATAAACTTAGACCCAACATTTAAACATGAAATGGTTTAAGCGAAACAAAAGTGACGGAGAGTCCAAGAGAAACGTTGTGATATGTGATTATCCAATCGAATATATTAGAAATGAATTTCCAAATGAATATGATTTTTGTAGAAAGATAAAACGCTATGATTGAGTAATACTGACTTCATAAGTCAAGACAAGGATTTAACGTGTAAGGAGATTTTCCGCCCCTAGAATAGTGGATTATATCTTCTTTTTGTTTCTTGAATCCAGTCTTCCTCCTCCGAGTGACACTGGACTCCCAATTCTTTGCACATTTTCCTGATCTGCTCCTCGACTTCCTTCCATGCAGATTTGGACACGGGTTTGAACGGGAGACCCGGGTAGTAGTTAAGGACGTCATATACTACCCTGACCCCAATTTTACTGGCCTCCTCCAGCACCCTCGAAAAGTCGTTCCCAGGTATCACGGGGCCGAGAAACATCCATACCTCTATTCCACTCTCCTTAAGCCTCTTCAAGGTCTCAACCCTAGCCTGGGGAAGCGGGGCCAGTGGTTCGAGCTCCCTAGCCTTTTCAGGATTCATGGTGGTTATGGTCATTCCAACGTCTACCCTGTCCTTATACTTGATCAGCAGGTCCAAATCCCTCAACACTAGGGGTGATTTGGTCTGGATTGAAACCCTGAACCTGTTCTCCAGAAGAAGTTTCACTGACTCCCTAGTTAACCTGAACTCGTTCTCCACAGACTGATACGGATCTGTGATGGTGGATACTCCCACAACCCCCTTCTTCTTGACCTTGACCTCCCTCTTAAGAACATCTAGAAGATTCCTCTTCACTAGGATTACCTCTCCCCATCTTTCCCCAACCTCCCTGGGAGAGAAGTACCTGGCGTAACAGTAGGTGCATGAGAACCTGCACCCAAGGTAGGGGTTGAGGGAATAGTCGAGTTCCCTCAAGCCAGATCTGCTGAGAGCACTCTTTACCTGTATCTCCCTTATCATGGGAATAACCTCGATCTTATCATGGGGACCAATCCTGAATGCTCGGCCCATTCTCTCGGACTCACCTTGAGAACTCCCTCCAAAAACTTGAGAGCCTCGTCCAGTATGTCGAACTTCATGCTTTCTCCCCTCAACATTTCTCTGACGTTTTCCCTGACGAACCACACTCCCACGGGGAAATAGAAACCAGGATAGATCTCCCTCCAGAGAATGGGGATAGCCTGTCTCCTTCTTTTTTCCAGGTGTTCAGCCACAGCTAGCCTTGAGGAATAGTAACATCCTCCTATCTCAGGATAGGTCTTCCTCCCGAAATATCCCTCGTAATCCACCTCCACCTGAGGCGAACTTCCCCACATATTCCACGTTGTTGAGGGGAACCAGGCCTCTCCCCACTCGAAAGCCCACTCTCCAGGGACCAAGATTGCAACGAAGGTATTGAGCCTGAACTTCCTCACATACACCTCAACCTGATTAATCGTGGGATATTCCTTGATCCTGCTCACGAGGGAGTCTGACAGAGTTTTATCCACCGCAGTAATGCTCCACCTGGTTGGGACGAGTTTCCTCTCCACTCCCAGATTACCAACGCTGAGAAGTCGAGAGATCCTCTCCACCGAGATCCCGTCAGCATATAACCTTTCGATTGCCTCACGAGCTCTCATGTCCCTCTCTTGAAAGACCTTCTCAACCATTCTTTCAGGTGGAGGTAAAGTTCCAAGCCTTAACCTCTTCAGGGGAGCTGAGGGACCTAGTGGAGGAACGGTCTCGCTCAGGACTTTCCCCCTGGGTACGGTTTCCAGATTCAGCTCCATCTCCACAGGTCTGGGTGAGAGAGAGGCTATCTGAACGTCGTACAGTTCCCTTGTTGGAGACCTGGCCTCATGAACCTTGAACTGCATACCTCCGCGTATAACTGAGGTTCTCATGGCCAGGAATGTGTTGATGTCCATGGTCAGCCAGCTCCTTGGGTCCTCGTACACGGAGGTATCGCCAAACTCAGGAGGAGTTGATGGATAGACGGTAATCTTGGGATACCCAAACCTTCCCACGAATACGGTGGGAGGGGAGTCTCCCTCCACAACCTTACCCACCTTTGCCCTGGAGGAGAGGCTCTTAACTAGGACTGGACAGTAACTGAGACCACAAAGATATTTAGCCCCTCTGCAAGCAACGCAAAGGTGGGGATCAACATACATAAATGGATACTGGAACCAAAGATTATTAACTATAGGACCATGAATGTAGTATTTCCTCGATAAGAATGCATATCTGGTAATGATCCTCCCTTGTTCCAAGAATATAAGTTAAAGTCCTTTACAAAACCACGCCTAAATGAGTAGTGAATTTAGTGTCTGAGAACCGTAAAGGAGATGCTCCCGAACCGTGAAGAACTGTGGTACTCATAAATCCAGGGATTTGGCATATTCAAGGGAGTTCACAACGGCCACTTCCACCGTTAAGACCAATGGAACAAAAACTCCTATCCGATAAAGTGTTAGGATCCTAACACCCTAGCGAAGCTAAATAAAAGAAATTTTACTTTTGCTTCCGAATTTCCTGATAATGAAAAGAGTTGAAGATTGATTAAGGCAGCGCATAGAAACCTCGAGGAGGCTGAGTATAGTTTTAGGGGAGAATTTGACTTAACGTGTTTCCTTTCTCAACAATCCGCTGAACTTGCCTTGAAGGCGCTTCTCCAACATAGGGGAGAAGAGAGGACACTTGCTATTGAAGCTCTCTGAGATCATCTCACCTCCCGAGAACGTAAGGGAGTGCATGCTGTTTCTGGACAAACAATACATTCCTTCCAGGCACCCAGATTCGTACGAAGAGGGATCACCATATGAGTATTACACAAAGAGGGACGGAGAGGAATGCTTAAATTGCGCTAAAATGATCTTATCCTGGGTCAGAGAACTATTGCGAAATTAGTTATGCTTTTCGGATCAAGGGCAAGAGGAGACTTCACAGAGAGTAGCGATTACGACGTATTATACGTGGACGACATTGTTCCAAGGGATCCTAGGAAGGTTTCCAATGAACTTTTCCTGAAGGTCTTGTATATGTTCCCCGGGGAAGTTGATCCAGTTTTCATGAACACTGAGATTTTCCTGAGGAAGCTTAAAGATGGAGTTCCGTTTTTGCTCCAGATCTTAGAAGAGGGAAAGGTCCTAGAGAGAGACGAGAAGTTTTGGGAAGAGGTGACGAAAATTTTTCAGGAAAAAGGAAAGAATGGGAGAGAGTTGGAGACGTGTGGAGAAAGAAACGATCAAATGACAAGGAAGATTTCAACTTTTAACGTATGGGAGCTCCTGGTCTCTGAAGCTTCAAATACTGTTCCTTGAATGAAGGTATGTGATGAGGCACCTATGAGATGGATCTACCTTAAGGTATCTCTTGTAGATCTGCCTAAAGGGAAAGATAAAAGGGCGTCTTCAATCCTCAGGCTAGTCCTCAAGCTTTGTTCCTAAAGTAGGGAATTATTCTAATGAGTCCGTTCCTAATCCCGTTAGGCTCAAAGAGATCGTAATAGAAGCCCACGTCCATGTTGCCTACTCTTATGTGGAAGTTTCTCCTTTCTACCTCCTTTTCCAGGTCCACATTAACGAGCTAGGAGAGTGCCCTAACTGAGAAAAATTCAACGAGAAGTCATTGAGTTTCTAGATTTTCGCTGAATCAGAGCAAAGCATTAGTTTAAGGTGCCAGAAATCACGTGAAGTTACTGGGCCTTCCATGGAATTAAGGTGACTACTTAATACGACTTATTTATTTATATTTTTCTATCAAAATAAGCCGAATTCTGTGCATTCTGGACATCTTCTCGAGGTAGAAGTGTAGCCTAATATAGCTCCGACGTTGAAAGAGATATTTAAGTATCAACATAAACAGAATGACCTATGAGACTGTCCATTCGCAGTTCAAAGGGTGGAGTGGGAAAATCCACAATTGCCATCTCCCTTGCCAAGACATTTGCTTATGAGGGCCACTACGTACTCCTGATGGACAGGGATATTGTGGGATATGCCTCCTACCTCGCAGGGATTCGTGGCCCGGGACTTGTGACCAGCCTTGCTGAAGGGAAGGATGTGGACGTAATTAGGGAATTCCCTCTGGGTAAGGGGAGTATTACAGTACTAAAGTACTTCGGCGATGGGCCCAGATACAAGCTAGATTTAGAGAAAATACATAGGGACAAGGAGCTTATGAACGTGGGATGGAAATATTACAACGAATTCCTGGCCAGAAAGAAGTACTCCTACTTCATTGTGGATAATGCCCCCATGGTGATGCCCAACGACGAAATTAACAGATATGAACACATGCAATTTAAATCATTATTTCCTGATATTCCAATAAAGTACTTAGTAGTGTCAGATAGTCTAGCTCAAACCATAGAGGATAACGTGAAATATGCAAAGGTCTTGAGTTCCCTGAACCAGGAAATATTAAGTTTCATAATAAACATGATTAGGCCACAAGACCTGTTATCTTATGAAAATATTGTAAGAAGAGTGATGACGGAGTTGAGATGTGGAATCGGTGTTCTTATACCCTTTAATGAAGAGCTCTTCCAGTTCAGCGGAGATATTGAGGAATTTCCAGTTCCGCAACAGGTGAAGGAACTAGCTAAGAGGATTAGGGCTGGAGAGCAAGGTATAATAAGTTAGCATAATTCAATGTACAATCAGGGGCTACCAATCTTGTTGTATATTTGAGGAATATTTAACGTGAAATATACAACAAACCAAACTAGGCTCACACAATCTCAGGATAAGGGTAAAGCTAGGTTAGCCTGTCCACTCTGAAAGGTTCCATGGAGTATCACACTGAACTTCCTAGGGCTTCTTAGGTCATATGCATCCTGATTTTTCCCCAATCGAGACGCTAGAAACGCGTGCATCCCTTCGTACAATTAAACCCTGAATAGACAACAAACCGAATAAGGGTTAACTTCATCTCTTGTTGGCCAGGTCAAAGAAGGCTCTCCAGAACGGATCCTCTCTGGGCTTCTCTATACGACTCCCATCCAAATAAACCCCCTCACCTCTTTCAACCCTTCCCACTATTTCCGCCTGAATTCCATTCCTAACGAGCTCATCCCTCACCCTTTCCCTGTCGGTGATGATAACCATTGTTCCCTCGCTTATCGAGGAGAAGGGATCGATCCCCACAATCTTCGTAACTTCCCTTACTGCAGGATTGATGAAGAGCTTATCTCCCCATAGATCTATCCTCTTACCCGTAACCTCCGAGATCTCCACCAGCGCGTTCCAGAGGCCTCCCTCTGTGGCGTCATGCATCATGTGGACTCCAACCTCACTGGCAATCAGACCGTCCTTCCAGCATGACATCTTCCAGTACATATCCTGGGCCTCCCTGAAGAGCTCGGCACTCATCCTCTCCCTGAAGAACTCTGGATATAGGTTGGCGAGCAGGCCTGTGGCCTCTATGGCAGGTCCCTTGGTCACTATAACGTAGTCGCCCTCCCTCACCTTCGAGGGGTTAGCCAACCTCTCCTTCTCCCCTATTCCCATCATGGTGAAGCCTCCAACCATGGGGTAGTTGACTCCCTCATATCTGCCAGTATGGCCTCCCACAACCATCACCCCAATCTCGAGGAGAGCCTCATGTATCCCTATCCACATTTCCTTGAATTCTTGATCTGTCATTGACGGTGGAAGATTCAGGTCCAGCAGAGCGTACCTTGGGGGAATTCCTGAGGTCATTACGTCGCTTGCGAGAATGTGAACAGCGAACCATGAGGCCTTCTTCATTCCGAATTGAGGAACAATGAACACTGGATCAGTCTTCACCACGAGGACCCTATCTCCAAGGTCTATTGCACCAGTATCCACTCCAGTGAGGGGTGGAACTATGACCTCATCCAGTCTCTTTCCTAAATGCGGGTAGATCACCTCATCGAAAATCTTCCTATTAATTTTGCCTAACATATGTGAAAGTACCTGATCACGTTAAATACTTACCTTTCACAACTGGTCAAGGATCGTAAGTAGTATGACGCGTGAACCTACTCGGCTTCCTTTATCACGTTGATCAGGTTGTCGCTAGCCTGTAATATTGACGAGGGTACTTTTCCTTCCGCCATCTGGCTCAATTCCAATTGCGCTTCCTTCTGAGCCTGAAGCGGGGTGAGCCTCGAGACGCCAAAGTCCCTTAGAATAGTCGATGGAGTAAGAGGGTTAGGATACAAAATGAACGCCCATGTTCCCTTTGGTCCTGTGATCACGCACATGGTAACTAAATGGTGAGCGTAAAGTGCGACGGACCCATTTCTCTCGTCTAATGTCTTTGTCTCCACTTGATACGTGTAGACTATGTTGTAAACCCAAGACGGAGTCATATTCTTTACCTCCTCCAGACCCAAGTACACTGCTTGGTTGGACAGGAGATTGGTGATGGGAATTCCAGTGGTAGTTTCATTGAGATACTGGTTGTAAATATAAAGAAAGTGAAAATCAACATAAGATGTCGCAGTGAATTTCGTAAATATTAGCCCCGGCATGGAGGAGTTAACGCTCTCCAAGAAGTGGAATCCGTGTGGGGCATCACCTACCTCACCATATTTGCTCAGCACTAGGTATAGGGCCCACGAGGAAGTAGCATCATTTGGGCATCCATACCAGCTGATGAAGTAGACCTCTACAGTGTTGTTACCCGAGTAATTGGTGTTATTAATTTTGAAGATCTGCCCTACAGTGGGTTGAGCGGTAGCTGGTTAGGAAAGAGAAAAAAGATACCTATTCCAGTAGCAGAATTGTTCCTACAGCCAGATACAGGTAGAACTTAGCCTTCATCGATGATAGAATTGATGGAAGTAAATAAACTTTTGCAACTTGAGTAATAAAATTGACACTGACATTAAGTCGCTGAATTGCCTAATCCTTCAGTGAGTTAAGAATAGCATGATTGGGCTAAAGTAGACACTGGCATTTTCACTCCTAGCCGTAAACCTAGTCCGGTATGGGAAGAAACGAGACCGCGAGCACCATCAGAAGGACAGTGGTAGTGAGAAGAACCATCCCCACCAGAGAGTAGAACCTTAGTTTCATCTCCAGGAGCCTTATCTGGTCGATCCTTGTGGGGTCTGTGGACCTATACAGCTTGAACAGAGTCTCGAAAATGGAAGCGATTTTCACACCCACCAGAAAGCCAGCTAACCCTATCACGGCTCCAGAGAACACGCTTGCTCCCCAGGGCGTGGAGAACAACACGTGATAAACCAGGGAAGTTCCTCCAGCCCTATAGTACCCAAGCATGTAATGTATGAACTCCCCTGCCCCAAACACCATGGTGAGCAACCCCACAGCTTCAGCGAAACTGAGAACTGAGGGAAATACGTCCCTCATGAGCTCAAAAACTGTGGAGCTAGACAGCTTAGATAGCTTAGGAGCAAAAACTGCTCCGAACAGCATTACTCCACCAAAATATATTAGCGCTGAGAAGCCGTGAACCACGTTGAGCAGTATCGAGATAGGGACCATTTACATCTCCTCATCCACTGAACGCAAGAATCTTGCTGAAATTTAAACTTTATTTTTAATTAGTAAAGAGTTATAATATTTCTCATAAAAATTTTATAAGACATAAAAGGCACTTAAACTAACTCTCGCTAAAATCCGTGTGACGCGACGACAGTGGTAGCCTCGATGTGAAGATGTTTATTGGATGGTGTCTTTTTCACGAGATTTCCTTACGCTGGTTTCTCAGAGCTAGAAAACTTACTAAGTGTTTCTAAACCACTTGCGAAAATATTGGGAGTTCATCACCTGGAAAATACACTATACGTATCCAGGTTTTGATTAATTTTCCACCTCTGACTAGGACACGATTTAGAGAATTATGGGTAAAAAACTTACACAGAGTACTAATGTCGTAGGCACGTCCTAGCATATTCCGTGTTGAATACCTAGACCGAACTATTGAATTTGTGGTAAACCCGAACTTAAAGCTTTATAACTAGACGAGTCTTAACTTAATTATATGAGTGACATCATAGAAAGACTGAAAAATGATCCAGAATTCGTTAAAAAAGTGGCAGAACAGGTAGCGGAAAACATAGTGGTTTCTCAGATATCACAATTGTCCAGTAAGCTAAGTTCTCTCCTAGATGATGTAAAGATGCTAAATGAGAGGTTGGCCCAGGAGGAGGCCAAACACGTGGCTTTTGAGGAGGAGATGAAGAGGATGAGGGAGGAGAGCGAGAAGAGGATGGCGAAGTTTGAGGAGGAGATGAAGAGGATGAGGGAGGAGAGCGAGAAGAGGATGGCGAAGTTTGAGGAGGAGATGAAGAGGAT
>NZ_JAKNCW010000028.1:0-21086 GCF_022064045.1 Metallosphaera javensis (ex Hofmann et al. 2022)
CTCGTGAGGTTCAAGAGGGCAACCAAGGCAGTGAACAGGAGCTTTGATATGATGAGGTACTCCGTAGGTCTCGTTCTATGGGAGAGAGGGCTGATCCCAGAATTTATACCTCAATGATGACACTATGGACACACTCTCCAACAGTCTAGGAGAAACTGCTTACGAGGAAATCCTTAAGAGAATATTAAGGGGCGAATACGCTCAGGGACAGCTCCTGACAGAGGATAAGCTATGTAAAGATCTAAACATGAGCAGAACGCCAGTCAGGGAAGCCCTTAAGACTTTGGAATCCGAGGGTATAGTCAAGAAGGTGAACAGATCTTACGCAGTCATATACATCACATCAAATGAGGTGGAGAGGCTCTACGAGGTTAGAATCCCCTTGGAGTTCACGGCAAGTAGGCTGGCAGCTCTCAGGGCGAAACAGGAGGATATTGCCCAGATGGAGGAGATATTGAGATACGTTAAGGAGGAAACGTATAAGGAAAATCCTGACCCCTCTAAACTGGCTGAGCTGAACGGCCAATTTCACGATAAGGTTGCCATGTCCACTGAAAATCAGTTCTTGTATTCATACCTGAGAGAGATCAGGCTGAAATTAAGGGTGGTGAGGATCACGCTTTTCACCAGCTTCGACAGGAGAGTGGAGGAGCTCAGGGAACATCAGGGTATACTGGATGCCATTAAAGCCAGAGATCCGGAGAAGGCATATGAGATGATGATAAGCCATGAGAACAACGTACTGGAGTATCTGAGGGTGAAGGTGATACCCATCCTGTTAACCAGTGGAAGATAGGGATTTTACACTATATTTCACTGAAATCCAATTGATGCATGTAGGGACAAGGTTTACTCGTCACTGTAAGTGACAGAATGGAACTAACACTAGTAGTACTTTCCTGAAAATCCCTTCAAGTCCATTTTATCTAAAAGTCCTTAAGTTCTCACTTTTAAGGTCTATGGCGTTGTTCATCTATGAACGATTCTTATTTCAGCATGAACTTCCTTGAAGAATATCTCACGCGTTAAAATCCGTGAAACACTATACCCGCTCTCATTAGGGAAGGAGTTGAGGGCCTTCCGTCATCAAGCTTAAAACTAACAGGGTGTTAGTATACTAACAGGGTGTTAGTTATCTACTTCGAGCCCACGGCCAAGGAGACCAGGGATGACCTATTCGACAGGGAGAAGGAGTTGAGGGAACTCCACGCGCTCGTGGGAAGGCCCATAATCCTGCTCACTGGGGTGAGGAGGATTGGCAAGACCTCGGTACTTAAGGTGTTTCTCAACGAGGTGGATCTACCCCATGCACTGGTAGACACCAGGATGTCGCTCTCCTCCTACAAGAACCTCTACGTACTTTTTTCCGAGGTTCTCTCCCAGATAAACAGGAGGAGTCCGCTCAGGTCACTGCTGGAGCATATCTCGGGTGTGTCGTTTTTCGGGGTGAACGTGTCCCTATCCTGGGACGTCAGGAGCAGGCCATCCCTAGCCCAGATCATGGACAGGGTAAATGAATCCGGTAAGGTGGTGATTGCGCTGGATGAGGCGCAGAACCTGAGGGGAAAGGTTGGGAATGAAATGCTATCCCTCCTGGCTCACTGTTACGACTACTGCAGGAACATCACCTTTATCCTCACGGGATCGGAGATAGGCCTCCTGCGTGACTTCCTGAGGCTCGAGGATCCATCCTCTCCCCTGTACGGAAGGCATGTTGAGGAGATCAGGCTGGAGAGATTTGATAGCAATGCGTCAAGGGAATTCCTGGAGAGGGGATTCAGTCAGGTGAACCTCAGCCCGTCACAGGATGTCCTAGATTACGCGGTGGAGAGCCTGGATGGGGTGGTGGGATGGTTAACGGAGTTCGGGTATAGGTGCGTAAGGACTAAGGAGGTGAGGAAGGAGTTTGTGGATGAGGTGATCGATGTGGCCGGCAAGACTGTGCTTCATGAGCTGGGTCACCTCTCCCGGAACTACGTCCTGGTTCTGGAGGCCATAGCCCTGGGGCATGACAGGTGGAGCGAGATCAAAAGATATCTGGAGGAGAAGGAGAAGAGGATTGTGTATGATGCCGAGATAAAAAGGTTCCTGGAGAGACTGGAGAAAATGAGCTACGTGACCAGAAGGGAGAGGGGGAGGTATGAGTTAACGGATCCGGTGGTGAGGAGGGCCCTTGGAGGCTGAGGACCGTGTCGTGGTGAAATTTCCACAGTAGTGCTGTGATGACTTTGCACAAGGTCATCGTGACCTCAAAATTGTACCAACAAGAAAACTCTACATGAAGGCGGTGTTCCTTCATGGGATGCTAGGTCAGTGAAGAATCATTGGTGGGTCTAATTCGGTTTGTTGTGTACTTCATGTTATAAGCTCCTTAAATACACAACGATGTGAGGTAGCTCCCTGGGTTCAACCTTATCATCCTAGCGTGTGGAGTGTCTGCTAAGTGACGTATTCCTTTCTCTTCTAATTTGACATCTCCCAGAAACCTAGAGGTCTCTGATTACAGTAACTTCACACACTACCCTCACCCTCATGAATGGGCCTCCTAGCCAATCCGCTATGCATCTCTCTCATCCGTGGATGTTAAGTCCAACGCACCTCGTTGATGGCACCCCATGGGGAAGGACGGTTGGGAAGATCCTCCTCAAGCTCCACTTCTTTTCTATCCCATGGCGCCCACGTTTATGATTGCACGATGGATTTAGCATCATCAAGATTGCCCATGAGTTCATCCCCTCCAGTTCCCGGGGCTATTCACCCCCTTCCATTACGAGGTGAGCTCCACTACGTCTTCCCTCTAGCAATTTTCATGAGAACCAGCATAATCTCCATCCTGTTCTCCTCCCAGAACCTCAAAAGGTAACTCAGGCTCTCCTCCAGTCTGGACTCAAACAGCTCCTGAAACTGATTCCACAGGGCGATCTCCAGCTCCGGATCTGTGGTCTCCTTGGCTATCAGCATAAGGTCCTCTCCTGTGAGAAGACCCATCTTTCCTAGAAAGATGATATCCTCCTTACTGGCCCTCTTCACAAGTTCCTCTGGTTTCAGTCCCTTAACCTTGACGGGCGATAACAAGCCCTCCCTCAGCAACATCACAACCACCTCAGGCAACTCATCTAGGTGTCTCATCACCACCTCCACATATCCCGCAAATTCCCTGGGATTGATCTCATTATCCTTCCTGGCTATTGCCCTCCAGGCCATGATCTTCGCCTCCTCGTCATCCCCCGAAAAGATCTCCCTCAAGTACGGGATGAAACTGGTTCTCTCCCTAGCATCAAGATATCTAGCTGAGTGGAACCAGGCCATGGCTCTCAATCTCAGGTTAGGATGCGCCAGAAACTTCCTCACTAGTCCCTGAAAACTCGAATCCCTCATTTCGTTTCTGATCTTAAACGGCTTTTCCCTACCTAGCTCTCTCCATATCCTCTCATCCCCCTCGGCTAGGATCTCCTCCATCCCCTCAACTCCCAACTCCGAGAATATCTCCCTGAACGCCTCGTTGAGCATCTCAGGGTAACGCCTCACCATGTCCACGCGATCGCTCGGTTCAAGTACCTGGACATTGAACAGATCTATGGCGTCAATCCAATCTAGAGTTCCCGACCTTATCACCTCCATCAATGCGTTAACATGTGGCATCATCTCCTCGGTTTTGAGTACCTGATCTCCCACTACCCATGCCCTTATCCTTATCTCCAGGTCAGGGTCCTCCAGTAACTCCTCCAGTCCAATGTCCGTCTCCTCCCTCGTTACCAGGTCCATCATAACCAGGGTCGAGAAAACCGTCCAGGCCTTTATCCTGATCCAGTGATCCGGGTGAGAGAGCAATTCCCTCAGCTTGCCCACCCACCTCATCCCCAGTTCCAGGTAGCTCTCATCCTTCGCCAGGGAGTACCACGCGTTCGCTCTCACCATGGGATCATCGCTTCCCAGGAGATCCAGGAAATCCTTTCTGGCAGGTCCCCTGAGAAGATCCGCATAGATCAGGAACGTCCTCTCATTGTCTGACCTGAGGAGTTCAATAAACCCTCTCCTGTATCTTGAGCCCTCAGTGACTTTCATCACATTTATTTTATCAAGGCGAAGTAAACCTTCCCAGGCATTCAATCTCAGGCTCATATCGCTGGAGACGAGCAATTCCAGGAAGCGCCTCCTGTAGGGTTCCAGGTCTCGCTGCGTGATTACGCCGGGCGTCACATGGATCCAGGCATAATACCTCACCAATTCATTCCTGTGACCGTAAAAGGGTAAAATCTCCTGTTTAGTGAGGATTCTGTTCTTCAGGAGTTCGTTAACCTTGAACCACAGATTTGCCCCCATGTCCAGCGACTCCAGGAACCCGGTCTTTCTCATCCTTATCTCCTCATCTGTTGCAACACTCAGGAAAATCTTCCACGCGTATTCCCTTACAACGGGTTCCTCTGATTCAAGGAGATTTACCCTATCTGAGGACATGAGAAAATCGTATAACTCCTCCGCGTAATCCATCTATTCATGCTCGTAATATAGATCCCCTGACCTGAGGAGATCCAGAAACCTCTCGTTAAGGACATTTTTCCAGGTCCATGCGTAATGTTTAACAGCAAAGTTTTGAGCATTTCGGATCCAGGTCAAGAATTTGCGGTCTGGATCAACAAGAAACTTAACCCTGCCCACCACACTTTACACATGGAATGCAGGGTTGCCATAGACGTTGGCGGAACCTTCACGGACTTCGTGACCCTCAGGGATGGGGAGATAGTCACGGTGAAGACTCTAACGAATCCCACCAGACCGGCCCAGGTGATAAGGGACGTCCTCTCCTCCATGGAGTGCGCTCCCTCAGAGGTGGTTCACGCCACGACCCTTGCAACCAATGCCCTGCTGGGACAGGAGAAACTGGACCTCCCCAGGACGGCACTGCTCACCACGAAGGGTTTCAGGGACGTGGTGGAGATAGGGAGGCAGAACAGGCCAAGGCTCTACGACCTCTATTTCCAGAAGCCCAGGCAACTGGTCCCCAGGGAGCTGAGGATTGAGGTGGACGAGAGAGTTGACGCCCAGGGTAACGTGTTGAGGAAGGTTAGGGAGGAGGAAATTGAGGCCATCTCCGAGAGGCTGAGGAAGGAAGGGGTGAAGTCAGTGGCCGTGAGTTACCTTCACTCCTATCTCAACCCGGATAACGAGGAGAGGACGGGAAGGGTGCTCTCCAGGCACTTCAGATATGTCTCCCTCTCCTCCCGGGTGTCCCCGGAGCCCAGGGAGTATGAGAGGACGTCAACCACCCTCGTGAACGCTGTGCTCATGCCATTTATCTCATCCTACCTGGAGGAGCTCAGGTTCATCCCCAACCTCTACATAATGTCTAGCTCAGGAGGGCTCGTGGACGTGGAGGAGGCGACGTCCAGACCTGTCCAGCTTGTGGAGTCCGGTCCCGCGTCGGGTGTGGTGGCCTCAGCCTCCCTCTTCCCAGGGCAGGTGATCAGCTTCGATATGGGCGGAACCACGGCCAAGGCAGGGGTGGTACTTGATGGAAGGTTTGAGATAACCACGGAGTATGAGGTTGGGGGAGAGGTCCACCATGGAAGGGTGGTGAAGGGTAGCGGTTACCCCATCAGGTTCCCCTTCGTGGATCTGGCAGAGGTTTCCGCAGGGGGAGGGACTGTGATATGGAGGGATGAGGCGGGGGCGCTCAGGGTAGGACCTGTGAGCGCGGGGGCGGATCCAGGTCCCATGTGTTACGGCAGGGGAGGGGAGAAGCCCACGATTACGGACGCCAACCTGGTCCTGGGGAGGGTTGGAGAGTTCCTGGCGGGAGGGCTGAAACTGAACAGGGAACTGGCCATGAGGGGTCTCTCATTCCTCGGAGATCCCCACGAGGTGAGCAAGGAGGCCCTGGAACTGGTCAACCTGGAGATGGCCAGGGCAATTCGCCTGGTCACCGTGGAGAGGGGCCTCGATCCCTCCGGTTTCACCCTGGTGGCCTTCGGTGGGGCTGGGCCACAGCACGCGCTGTACCTCGCCGAGGAGCTGGGGATAAGGACGGTGAAGGTACCCCCTTACCCTGGACTATTCAGTGCCATGGGCCTCCTACTGGCGGACTGGCGCTTCGAGGCAAGGAAATCCTACCCTCAAGACCTGGAGGCAGAGTTCGCCCAGCTGGAGAGGAGCCTCGCGGAGAGGCTCAGGGGAAAGGTTGACCTCTTCCTCAGGTATGCAGACGTGAGGTATCAGGGGCAGGGCTGGGAGCTCACTGTCCCAGTGAGTGACTCCAGCGAGATCAGGCGGATCTTTGACGAGAAGCACCTCTCAACCTACGGTTTCGTGCTGGACAGGGAGATTGAAATTGTGACCATAAGGGTCTTCGCCGTGAGAAGGAGGCCCCTTTCCCTCTCAATCAGGTTTGGTCAAGGAGACGCGCCAACGGGGAGGAGGAGGGTATTCCTCGACGAAGAGTGGGCAGAGGTTAACGTTTACACAAGGGAAAAGTTGAGGAGGGGGTTCAAGGTGAAGGGACCAGCAATCATAGAGGAGTTCAGCTCCACCACAGTGGTAAGGGACGGATGGGAGGCAACTATTGACGACTCCATAACCCTGGTGAGACCATGACTTCTTGGGAAATTGTAAGCAGGGCCTTCGAGTTCGTGGCTGAGGAGATGGGGGTAATGCTCAAGAGGTCCGCGATGTCACCCAACATAAGGGAGAGGATGGATCACAGCTGTGCAATCGTCAACGAGAGGGGAGACGTTGTGGCCCAGGCAGAGCACATCCCCGTTCACCTGGGATCGTTTAGTATTGGGGTCAAGAACCTCCTGCAACAGGTTGAACTTGAGGATGGAGATATGGCGATCGTGAACGATCCCTATGTGTCTGGGACCCACCTCAATGACGTCATGGTGATAGCGCCAGTCTTTCGGGGTAAGCTCCTAGGATACGTGGTGAACAAGGCGCATCATGTTGACGTTGGAGGTCCCATACCTGGGAGCCTCAACCCCTATGCCTCAACGCTATACGAGGAAGGTTTCGTTATTCCCCCTCTCAAGTTAATGAGAAACGGGAAACTCAACGATGACGTGGTGAGGATAATCAGGGAGAACTTTAAGGTTTCCGACACCTCGCTTGGAGACCTGAACGCCCAGATCTCGGCGAACCTGATCGGAATCGCAAGGGTTAAGCAACTCGTGGAGAAGTATGGCGTCACGCAGGTAGTGGAGGCGTGGAATAGCTCAATGGAGTACGCCAGGAGGCTCACGTTAACCGAGGTGGCGAGATGGCCCAAGGGTGCCGGGGAAGAGGAGGATTACCTGGAACTTGATAGACTCACCAGGATAAGGGTGAGGGTGGAGGTGAGCGATCAGGGAGTCTTGGCTGATTTCTCGGGCACAGACCCACAGGTTGAGTCTCCCTTTAACGCAGTATACGGGGTCACGTTCTCCGCAGTAAGCTTCGTGATAAGGTCTCTCCTTAGAAAGGACGTTCCAACCAATGAGGGCTTTTACAGCGTGGTCAAGGTTAGGGCACCTGTTGGAAGCCTTGTGAACCCCACGAAACCGTCAGCAGTAGGTGGTGGAAACGTGGAAACCTCACAGAGGATTGCTGACGTCACGTTCAAGGCCTTGTCTCATGTAATGCCAGTCCCTGCAGCCGGGGCCGGGACAATGATGAATATCATGATGGGAGGCTTAAGGGGGAGGTACTGGGCCTACTATGAGACTGTGGGAGGAGGTACAGGGGCGAGACCGGATCGCGACGGAGTCTCAGCGGTGCAGGTTAACATGACGAACACCCTGAACACGCCCATCGAGATAGCAGAGAGACAGTACCCCCTTCTCTTCACCGCGTATAGGGTGAGGGAAGGGAGCGGAGGAAGAGGGAGGTTCAAGGGAGGCGATGGGATAATTAGGGCCTTCAAGGTTCTGGACAGGACGAGGCTTTCAGTGATGGCCGAGAGGTTCCTTGTCCCACCTTGGGGGCTATTGGGAGGAGGTAACGGGAAACCAGGAAGGGTGACAATCATAAGTGGTAAAGTAAAGAGGGAGATGCCCAGTAAGTTTTCAACTGTACTAGAGGCCGGGGATGAAGTTGTGATAGAGACGCCAGGAGGCGGGGGGCTTGGAAAAGAGGAGACAGCTGGAAGCTCAAGTTGAAAGGTTCATGAGAAGATGAAAGAGAGCCGAAGACATCGCTTAACAGATACTCCACACACCATTTCCGGGCACTCTCTCATGGAAGATCTAACGTGGCTAGGTCTTCACGGCGTGAATAATCATCCAGCTGGTTAAACCTAGTACCAACAGGAGGATCTCTTAGGAACAAGCTTTTTACCTACTTCACAGACCTTCAATCTTTAAATAATACCAAACCTCTTCTTTAATATGCTTAGATTCACCTATTATCCGTCAGATTTTGTAGGTCAATTTATGCCCTCATTGGCACCTAAGGACACAGAGGTGGAGGCCCTACTTGATAAGATCAAAAATAGTCAAGGGATACCTTACACCATAATCCACGTGAACTCTATTAAACAACAACTTGGGATAACCGAGGACGAATTCTACAGCAAATACATGGAAAAGAATAAACTCATCTCCGTAAATTTGAACCATTTAGCGCATCTTGGTATTAAGATCTCTGATATACCACTTAAGAAAAAGTTCAAGAGTAATAAGGGTTATACTTATCTCTCGGGTAGTCTACATCTTTTCAATGATGATGTACTAATCCTTAGTCTAAAAACGATAATCGATGATGTCATCGGTTTCCTCAACCATGTGGCTCAGGATCCCTCCGTTCTTAAAGGCCTGAGCCTATCCGTGAAGGCGTCAAAGAACCTGAAGAAGTTTCAGGCTTCGAGCACAAAGACAAAAATGGGCAATGAGAAGGCAGTCATTATCGATTTTATAAAACATATCAGGCAAATTGATTTACAGGCGCGGATATTGAAGGGGGTAAAGCAGAGCCCAATGTTTCCTGGGTTTTACGCCTTCGCGTCACCTGACCTAGATCTAGTGGTTATAACTAATGGAACAATTACATGTTACGAAGCGAAGGCCCACTCAGATACGGGTTCTCTATACACGGCTCTCGGTGAAGCAATGTTTGATCTCATCAATCCCTTCATCATAGATTATGACACAGGTGGGGTTATCTCGCCTGAGACGGGATTACCCTCAAAACCGAGGGCTAGGCTAAAATGGATGGGAGGGATATGCGATAAGGTTTATGTGTTACTCCCTGAGGAGCCCAAAGATTGGAGAGCCCTCCCTATATTTGACAAAACACCTATTGGGATAATCCTCTCCAACGGAAAGGAACTGCTTCCCGCCAAGCCTAATCCCTTCCTCAATCCTCAAGCTAGAAGTGACTTCCTCTCTCATCTTCATCTCTTCAAATAGACGGAGCCCTGATGCTCTCATCTAGTAAAAGTGAAGGGAGACCGAGATTCTTTTGATGCTTTACGGATTTCAACGGAGTGGGATACCCCTAAAGAAAGTTAGTATCGAAGTGAAAACAGTCAGTGTATGAGCTCAGAGTGTGGTCATGTCGGCATATTTCTAGCTTCAAGGGATTCGATGCGAAGTCACGAAGCCATAAAACTAATTTATGCGAGTTTGACGACACTATAGATGAGCTACTCCATAAACTTACAAAATAAGAATTTGATTGCAAGATAGGATAACTGAAAAGCCTTTAGATATGATGAACTTTAGTGTATGGAGTTACTGTAATCAAAGGCCTTCAGGTATCTGCGAGATCCAAAATTGAAAGAGAGCAGATGACGTCACCAAACAGATACTCCACGCACTAGATGGACCTGAAAGAATTTTAAGGAAATTATTGTTCTTATAGCACTTTCCTGAAAATCCCTTTAAGCTTATTTTATCTAAAAGTCTTTCAGTTCTGTCCCAATAGTCTCACAATTATATTTCACTTTTAAGGTCTGTGGCATTTCTCATCTATGAACGATTTTCATTTCAACACAAACTTCCTTGAAGAGTATCTCACTGCGTTAAAATCCGTGAAATACTATTCTTATTCAAGCAGTTTGAGTGAAACTAAGTTTACTTCACGGAGCACGATCCCGAACAATTCCCTAAAGCTAGCTCCTCACCTGGCCAATCCGAAACTAAAGACTTCTACACTTGATTCTTTAGAACATTGAGGTTACTTTCTCCCAACTAACTTCTTAGGTTGAGAGCCCTTCGCCTAGTCACTTCTTCTACTCCTTGGCCAATTTCTTCAGCGCCTCAAGGACGCTATCATCCCCCAACCTCTCACCAAGCTCCCAAACCGTCCTAATTATCTCTATCCTCTTCTCAACGCTCTTCTTATACCTGCGAAAGGCCTTCCACTGGAGAGGGCCCATAACTCTCCTCCCATTCTCGCACCTCAGGTACATTGAGTCAATGAAGCTCGTCACCGGGGAGACGTAGGGATTCACCCTGGCGATCACGTCTATGAGGAACATTGTGAGGAGCCCCATGTCCCAGTTCTTGTCCTTGGAGTATCCCAGGAGGTTGAGCAGGGTCAAACCACCGGTGTCCCTCCCAATTCCTATCATTTCATACCCCGGGTCATAATGCCTGGGCTCGTAAAGTCCCGTCGAGTCAAAGGAGTAGAGCCTGGGCTCGCAACCCGACAGGGTACCCAGAAGGATTGAAACATCCGGCTGGATTCCGTTCTGTCGCAGGTACTGAAACCTGGTCATTAAAGTGTCCTGGATCTGGTCCACTAACCTATCGAGCTCCTCACCCTCCGGTGCTACCTTCATGTTCTGGTAATAACCGGTGAAGTGCCTCGAGATAATCTGAAACGATTGCTTCACGATTGAGGCGTTCCCAGCTCCTGCCACTACAGCCAGGTCCACCTCCTGTTTATCCATGACGAAGATTGGAAGGATCTTCCTCTCCTCCTCGAAGACGGCCCCGCTCGTGGCCCTGCTATCCGATGCGAAGATTACCCCCTGACCCGCAACCATGGAAATTACAAAGGTCATTTACAGGATGAAATAGTGGGAAGTTTTAAACTTTCAAGGCCTGTGGAAGGGGTCCGCTCCACATTGTAGTGCAGGAGGATACGAGGAGCACGCGTTAGCTTTCACGGTCCGTTACTGGAGCGAAGCTGGCGAAGGTGGTGGGAGCGGTGCCTGATTACACGGGACGCTACTTCCATCTCGCGTTTTTCGATAGGTTGTCACGAACAGGCAGGTCTCCAGATAAGGTAGAGATGGAGAGTAACCTCCAAGGTGGTACTCTGTGTAAGTTCTTACCCAATGCCCTTTGAATTGTGTTAGTGACAGAGTAGTGTGTGGAGTAACTGTAAAAAACCTCTAGCTTTCTGCGATATGTTAAATTGAAAGAGAGCCTAAGACGTCGCTCATAGTGCACTCATCTTGGCATATTTTAAGGTTCAAGGAGTTTCAATGCGAAGTCACGAAGTCATAAAACAAATTTATGCAAGTTTGGCAACACTATGACGTCACTTACCAGATAGTCCACATTGGTGAAGAGAATAAAAAATAATGAAAACTACTGGCATTGAATTTCCTCCTGGCATTGAGGTATCCGGGAAAGTCTTGAAGTCGTGAGGCTTTCTCTCGCTTTAAACTCCCTGTCTCGAGGTGGGTGATACAGGAAACTGATCAACGTGAGGCGAGTTCTGGAAAGCGACTCGCACACTACCAATCCCGTGTCTCGCTTTGAAGTAGCTCACCCAGTTTAACGGGAAATGGCCTGTGATAAACCAGAGTAAGCCTCAATGTACCAGGAGAATGAGGGACGCGAGATACCTTGTCCTATCATTGAGGTTCTGGTGAATCACCCTGCTAGCGAAAATGCCCACGTTCTCGTCGGCCTTCCTTGCTACAGGGGTGGGATCCTCACCGTTCATCATCCTGACCGAAATTACCACCTCCGACATGATAGGATCGTGCAGGAGAGCATCCTCCCCCATCAACTTCACTGTCTCCCTTATCTCCTCGAGTTTCTCAGCGTTACCCGCAAGGGCCTCTGCCACATCCATGAGAATGGAGTTCCTCAGTATGGTGACCTTCCCCTTCCTAGCGGGTTTACCCAGGGCAAGCGAAGCTATATACCCTGCAGTGCCAAGGATTTCATCATCCCGGTTAGAGATTTCCAGAATGTCCTCCACAACGTTCCTGTATTCGTATTTGTTTCCCATGAGAAGGGCCCTGGCCAGCTTGAACTGGTAACAGCCCAGGAGCTTGTGGCTTTCCGCATCTTTCCTGTTCCTGAACACGTGATTGCAGAACCCGGAGCTCAGATTCAGAATGTCCCTCAGGGTATCCCTCAGATCCCTCCCGTATGAGTCCCTGAACAGGATGAAGGCCATCACATACTTCAAATCATCCAGCACCAGTTCCATTTCCTGCACCACACTGTCAGGGTGAAGCGAAAACACCCTGCTAATCATGTTTAGGCTCTCCCTGTCCACCCTCTTGATGGAGGATTTCAATAGGTTGACCCTTCTCTGGAACTCGTTCACAGCATCCATAAAATCCTTCGCGTAACTAAAGTCCTTGAGGACTCCCACTGCGAACTTCTCCAGGCCGAATGCCATGCCCAGACATCCCATCAGGATTCCCAGGGGAGATTTATCATCCTTTCCCAGGTCCGCCAGCAGGGTGTAACTCCTGGCTCTGGGTGAGATTTGCGCCAACTCATCCAGGTGATCTACGCTGTCCTTTATCATCGACATGTAGGAATAAAGAAGCACCAGGTAGTCATCCCTCGTTTCCATGATTCTCCTGAACATTATGTCCTTGAGCGGGTTGAATATCCCCTTTGCACCCCTGAAAACCAGGAAAGTGGCGTACTCGAAGGCCTTCCTCAGGCAGGGCAGTTGGGTGGAGTGAACCAGCGTGCCCACCAGTGCCTCCAGCGTGCCCACGGGATCCTCAACTATCTTCTCGAGTTCCTTGACGTCCTCATCATCTTTCCACTCGAAGAGGTCGGGAATCAGTTCACAGTTCTCAGGATAGAGATCAACCAGCTGGGGAATTGCCCTGGAGAGAAGGAGCCCCGAAACCCTGGGCAAACGGGAGGGTGACCCGAGGTAGTCCGCAAGCTCACTGGGGAAATCCACATATCTGAGTAACCCCCTGAACTCCTCCAGTCCTCTCAGGCTGAAGAGGGCATATGCGGTCATGAACTGTCTTGCCAGCCCTTCCCTTCTCACCTTGTCCACAAACTCCTTCAGGTAGTCGTCAAAGGGATCCCTGTACTTGACGCTACCCTCGCTCGTAGGTAATATCCTGGCAGATGTAAAGTACTGAACCACCTCCCGGTCCTGGTTCTCCACACCGTTAACCTTCAGAACCATCTCGGCGAACCTCGGGGGAAGAGGACCTCCGTACTTTCCCGCCATGGCCACCAGTGGCTGATACTTTCTCGCGAGGTTCTCGTCTCCCCGGAAAACCACATTGAAAAGCAGGCCACTCCAGTCATACTTGAGAACGTTATTGAGCCTTTCTGGCGTGATCAGTAAGTCATAGTTAAAATACGTGACTCCATCTCCCATTACCCTTTGCATGACGCGCGTGAGTTCGTGGGTGAGAACGTAGATCTTCCTGGCGTTGAGTTGGGCCCTATCCCAGAGCTCCCTGAGGGAATGGAAAGAGGTATCGTGATAATCCACCAGGATCAGGGGAATCTTGCCTTGAGCTCTGACCTCCTCCACCCTCTCCGGCCCGGTGAGGACGAAGGAGCTTTCCCTCGTGGTGAGGTACCTCGCCACATGACCCGCAAATTCCGTCTTACCTACTCCCGGCATACCGTGAATAACCAGATCCCCGTAAATGAGCTGTGTTGCGTTCCGCTCCACTTTATCCAGAAGGCTGGAGGGAAAGTTCAGATCAAGTAGATTGAGGGACGGCCTCCTGGGTTCCGCATTGATGTATTCCTTGACGATTTCCCTAGCTCTGCCGGGAAGGAGACCCAGATACGCATCTAGAAGGTAGTAGATTAGCTCCTTCCAGTTATCGCTCAACCTATCCCATACCCATCTCATTTCCCCGGGAGAAAACACTGAACCCACTATTTCCGTAACACCAGCCTCACCCTTTGCCCTGGGAGGATTCGCGTACAGTTGCTTCAGGCGCTGAACCGCCGGAAGTATCTCGTCCAGTTTACCTTCCTTCAGAAGGGAAATTCCCTCCTTCACGAGGGGAGGAATGAAGGTCCCGTGTCGCCTGGTGCTGAGATATGAGTACTCTATTACCTTAAGTAGGGATTCTTCGTTTAGCGACTCCATTCCCTCGATCTTCATGGCGTCCCATGAGTAGTTGGTGAGCATGTTCCCGTAGAGCAGATTGTCCAGTGAGGGCTCTCCCAGCTTAGCCTTTCCCAGAAGGAGGGCGATGATGTAACTCCTTCCCTCCACCACAACCTTTCCCCTCTTCCTCCTCTGGGCCACCTCCTCCCTCACCTTCCTGATTTCCTCCACGGAGCTGAACTCCCTGGGTAGCTCCACCAGTTCCTTATCTCCCTTCACTTCCCTCAGCAGTGTGGTCTTCCCCACGAGAGGTAGGCCGGAAACTGTGGCCACGCTTTCCTCCCGGACCTCCTCGGCCACCTGCTTCCTGTCCACTTCAATTACCATAGGAACTTGAATGATGAGGGGATTAAATATGTTGAATGAAAGATCTGCGATTCTGAGAATTTCGGTTAAGTGGTTTTTCTTTTTATTTACGGGTCCCCCTTAGAGGACAATGGGAAGAGACTATTCGTCACCAGTTTTGAAAAATTTGTATCAAGGGCACACTTTCGGAGGGTGTGTGAAAACTTACACAAACTACTGGTGTAGTAACTCTAAATTTTTACGTAGTAAGATACTCTTTAAGGAAGTTCGTGTAGTGCTTTCCTGAAAATCCCTTCAAGCTCATTTTATCTAAAAGTCTTTCAGTTCTGTCCCAATAATCTCGCAATTATATTTTCCTTTTAAGGTCTGTAGTGTTGCTGAGCCATGAACGATTTTCATTTCGGCACGAACTTTCATGAAGAATATCTCACTAGTACTGTGTGTAAGTTTTAACCCAGTTCTCTCCGAAAGGTATCCGTGTTAGAGGATAAAAATTAATCAAAAGTACTGACGCGTTAAAATCTAAAACACTGCCGAACTCGACTACGCGCAGGTATCATTGCCTTCCTGCTAAACTTGCCTACATCTACAACTGGATTCCGGGGGCCTAGTCTAGTTTTTTGTATATTTCATGTTAAAGGCTCCTTAAATACACAACAGTACGAGGTAGCTCCGGGGGGAAGTCATTCACCGGAACCTTACGTTAAAACGTGTTCCCCTGCTCACCGCTGAACGCCTCAGGAACCCGCATCCTGCTGATCCAACTCAAGGAGAAAACCGGGTACGTCCTCCTCCCCGAGAACCATCACGTCCCGGGGGTACCCCCTGTGTGCCCTCGCTCTCTTTATCTCAATCCTGTACTCCCCAGCCACAACGTCTATCTCCACCCTGTTCTTGAAGTAATATACCTCCCTACTTTCTGTACAGGTGTTCCTGCACCACGTTCTCAAGAAGTGCGCTCTCCCCGTAGTTCTGACCCACCCAGGACGAGATGACGTTCAGGAGGAAGGGATCCCTGAAGAAAACCTTCTTCTCCTTCTTTCTGTCCACCCTCTCTCCTTTCCAGTAGGCTATCCCTATTACCAGGAGATCCGATAGGAAGTCCAGGTACTCTGCCACGGTATTGTGGGAGATCCCTATATCACTGGCGATGGAATTGTGGGACAGCGCGGAGGGAATCTTTCCCAGCAGGGAGTGGAGGATATCCTGCACCGTTCCCGGATTTCTCCTGTGTTTGTGAATCTCCGACACCACACCGTCCATCAGAGCTTCGCTGGCGTCGGGGTTGGAGTTGATGGACCTGGGGAATCCACCATGCCTCATGTACCCGCTAAAGACCCTTGAGAGCACTGCGGAATCGTAAAGCAGGTCCCTCCTCGCGTGGCTCTTAACCCCCGCGAATTCCGGGAAGGAAAGGGGTAACACCACCATCTCCCTTCCGTTTCCCTTCCTCCCCGGGAACCTCTCCGGGGACTTGGACACTCCAAGAATGGACGAACCTGACACTGTTATCACGTCGTTCCTTAGTTCGCCCTGGTCTATGAAGAACTTCAGAATTATCCACTACTCCTCCACGGAACTCACCTCATCCAGGAAGATGTACAGGGTATCACTCTTTCTTCCCAGGATATCCTCAAGGATTCTCCTGAACTCCTGAAGGGAAACCACGTAATCCAGGTCAAGGTAGATGACGCTCTCCGGATCAACGTTCCTGTCCAGGAGAGTCCTTATCAGGATCTTAATTCCAGTTGTCTTGCCCACCTGTCGCGAATCGTAAACGAAGTTCAGGCTTAGGGGGGTGAGGGATATCAGCTGGGTCCACCTGGGGAACCACCTGAACTGCTCGATTCCCACTCAGTCATGTTCCTGTCCTTGCTCTCCCAGCTGGAGTAAAACCACCAGGGATTTAATTTGTTTAAATCCTCAGTCTCGATTTTCTACTGACAATTCCCTTATAAGCTCTTGTCACTTCACTATCAAGCAGGATATGTAAAATTTTCTTAACGCGTGAAGTTACTGTCAAACACCCCAGGGTTTAAGCGAGATGTCAAATTGAAAGAGAGAGAGAGGAGGAAGTCACTTGAGACACTCCACTGACTAAAATTTTCTTCTAAAACATGACACTGGCCCTATTCACCCACGAGACTGGGGTCTCCCTAACCAGTAATGATTGATCTTACTATGGCGTTGGATCTGCTCAGAGAGCACCGTGTAAAACTTACACCAACTGGGGAACAACGTTCTCGTTCTCGGGTTGGGGATCGCGGTGTCGCCATAATGCAGGCTTTTTACAGCAACGTGGTAATGGATCAAGCCCAGGAGGCCTGAGGTTGCCATGTCCTTACGTCGGGGTCTTTACTGCCGGTTCGCAAACGCGATGGAATGGGAACATCCCGATTCAACATGCAGAGATCGACGCGGACTCCACCACGTTTCAAGAGGCTTTGGGATCTCCCCTCGTGCGGAGGGGCTCATTTACCACCCCAGCGATCTCACTGAGCCTCCTGACTATCTCGCCCATATCCCCGCACTCCCTGAAGGTCTTAAGCACCCTGACTATCCTCCTGCAGATCTGTTCCCTGTCGTAGTCCTCATCCGCAATGACGTTTCCCATCCTGGCGCTACCCTTCACCAGGGCCAGAGGATGGAACTTAATTTCCACGTTCAGGACATCCTCGGGACTCCGAATTTGATCCCGGGAGAAGAGCCCGTACTCAAACAGGAAAGGCGCCACATACCCTGAGGAGTGCAGTTCCTCCAGGGTTCTGGCCAACCTCAGGTAAAGCAGGAGTTTTGCCCTGTCGTCCTCCACCCTTAGCCAGGGTATGTCTTCCGTCACCATCATGCCGTGGTCGGAGACGTAAAGATCCAGGGTCTCAACAAGGTGGGGTAACTCCAGGGTAACGGGCCTCACCTCAAAGTACGTGAGCAATGCCCTCCTGCCCCCGTAATCTATCTCTATGAAGGGCCCCCTGAAACCCAGGATACGGTACTCCGGAGGCTTCACCCTCTCGGCAAGGGAACAATCAATCCTGAGGATTTCGTTAAGTCTTGCGCATACCTGGCGCAGGTCAGACTCATCCTTACCCCACGAAAGGGAGAGGGGATGGAGGAGAAACTCTGCGTTGAGGGCGTCTTCCTTAGTCTTCATCTCCCGGTCCAGGTAAACCCCGTACTCCTCCAGGAGAGGGGCAGAGATTCTCTTGGCGTGGAGCTCCTTCAGGAACTTGAGTAACCTGAGGTAGAGCACGAACCTCAGCCTGGGGTCCACGGAGTTGAGGGGCTGTGCATACTCTGTGACCAGGAGACCCTCACCCTGCATCACCACGTTCAGGGAATTCCGCCTGAGGAAGTATTCCTCATCCATTTCCGTCACGAGCACCCTCTTTCCTTCCAGGGTTGAGCTCCACACCCTGGGGTAAACTTGCTCTCCCCTCCACAGATCTAGGTGATCCGCCCTCACCTCATCAAAGGATCTCAGCCTCTCAATGACCTCATCCAGTTTCCCGCAAGTTAACCTGGCCTCCCTGCATATGAATTCCACGTCACTTCCTGAACTGGAGATGAGCCTGGGATCTAGCCTTACGTCCGCGTGAACTGCGTCTTCCAGGGTGGAGACGGACCTGTCCAGATAAACCATGTCGGGGGTGATACGTGGGGCGAAATATCCCATCCCCTCCATCCTCCTCAGCTTCAGGGCAAGCTTGTAGAGGATCACCCTCTTCAGTCTCAGGTCATGAACTTCGTCCAGGGAATGGCCCTGGTACTCCACCAGGTGAATCCCGCGCGTCAACTCCTCCACTCTTTTCAGCGTGTAGGAAGGAAGGTAAACGCAGGAGTCGGCGTCAATAATCATGCGATTACCCTCAACCACAACGTCGTAATGAAGACCTCTCACCCTGACATCCCTGGGTGTGTAACCCCATCTCGTGGAGAGGCTCATGGCATCATAGGACAGGATGAAGGAGATCAGGATGAGAGCTAAGAGCGCACATGAGTAGATGAGGGAGTACCTTACGGTGGCGTAAAGGGGAGATGAACCTGAGGTGTCGGGAGAGGAACCAATCAGGTAAGCCAGGGTTTCTCCCAGAAATGAGAGGAAGGGATAGGTGAGGAGAAAGGGGATGAGCGGGGAGGGGTTCAGGGGCTTTCTCCCCTGATAAATCACGAAGAATCTGGCCCACTCCAGAGGTAACCCCCTTATAATCCTGTAAACCAGGTACGCCAGGTAGAGAAGGGGAAGGATTCCCAGGAGGGGAACCCTGTACCTCACCATAACGTAGAGGATCAGGATGAAGGGGTGGGGTAAGCCAAGGAGTGGGGTAAGGGTCAGGCACACCGCGTAGAGCAGAGCGGGGAGCACGCGATTGAAGGGCTTACCGCTCAGGACCAGAAGCGCTGGAGAGAACACCGCCAGTGAGAGGATAAGGGGAACAGGGGAGCTGAGGGGCTCGCCCCTGAGCATTAAGGCCAATGAATCAGGGTACCTGCCCATTCCCACCCTGAAGAGGAGGACGTACATCAACGTTGTGAGGACTGAGCTAACCGCGAAGTAGTCACGGTATCTCCGGGCCGGAGAGATGCCCATATTCCAGAGTCTAACGTATTGATTAAAAACTTTCCTCACTAAAATTTTATTCTTGGTATGTGATCATATAGAATTGAATGCGCGGAAGTCACCCTCATTGAACGCGTGAGGACGGTTGAGAGATCCCACCCCATGTGAACGGATCATCTCAGGTATGATCTTCCATCGTGTCACCTTCCGCTGGCCATTCCTGACCTGTAATGAACCTCCCAACAGGGCCTTCATCACCCCTGAAATAGTTGTGAGAGATCCGAAATGTTTAAAATTAGTTTAGGTGATATCTCTCAATGAGGGTCATTTCCCTTATCCTCATGATGTTGATCCTTTTTCAGGTCTCGCTGAACTCATCCCTCCCCTCCCAACCACTCAACTCCAGTGATCCAGTCCTTCAGGTTCAGGAGACTGGACTTCCTCCCAATCAGGAATGGCTGGTCAGGATCCTCTCGCTCTTACCCAATGGATCTGAGGATCCCTTGAAGACCTGCTTCTCCTCCTCCCCGAGCATGACCATCTCCCTTCCCCCGGGGAAGTATGTGTATGTTGTGGTTTCCACCAACTGGAGTTACGTTGCCAATCAGTCTGTGGGGGTCGTCTCGCTCAACTCCCTCTCCGTTGTGAGGGTTTCCTTCCACCCCTCAGCCTATTCAGAGCATTACCAGCCCTACTTCGCCCTGAGGCCGGGCCAGACGGTCACCTTCAACAATCTCACCCCGTCGTACGGTCCGGAGGCGCTAAGCATGGGGGCCATGAACTCAACGATCAGCTTCGTGGTCTACCTTGGCTCCCAGGTGATCTACTCCCGTGAGATCCAGGGAACTCCCTTCTCCACCGTGTCGCTGGGACCAACGTCCTCCTTTGGATACGTCAACTTCCAGTACGGAGGTCAAGGACCCACCCTCGTGATCAAAAACGTGGGTCACTCCACGGGTTACGCTTCCTTCAACCTCTGGTCCTACTACATTGATAACTTCACGGCCTCGCTCATAACCGTCCCTCCCCAGTTTGCGGAGAACTTCCTGCCCATGGACATACCCCAGAACAACACGGGGTTGGCCTTCCTGGTGAAGGCCCCTAACTACACCTATCCAGTACCGCTATCCATCTGGGTCGGCGAGGGTTTCTTTGCCGGCGGAAGGTACTGGTGGGCCCAGACCGGGTTCAACAACTGGCAGGGCATTGATTCTGCTCCTTCCTTCACCGTTACCTGCTACTCGGGCTTCGGGATCTTCTCCAACATATTCGGAAACTACTTCAGCAGGGCAAATTACGTTCTGATACCCGGGGAGGTCTATAATTTCACCATGGAGTGGGCCTACGGGACAACGTGGGAGTTCCTGGTGAACGGATCGCCCGCAATTGAGCCCGGAATCTTGGGAACGTGGAACACCACCACCATGGTGGCCAACAGCGGGTATGACCTGGGATTTGAGGTCCTTACCAACGCAAGGGCCGGGTACGAGAACGTGAGTTCATTCCTCTCCAATCCCGTAACAGTTGAGGAAGTGGAGGTGAGGGTTAACGGAACGTGGGAGAGGGTTCCAGTCTTGGGACTGGATAACGTTGGGGAGAACTGGTACAATGGATGGACCTCGAGTTCTCCTGGAATGAACCTGTGGGCAGTGGAGGGAGTTCTGGAGAACTCAAGCGTTCCTCCCGGGGAGGTGTACTTCACCCATGGGAGCAACTTCTTCAACGTACCATCCCCTGGAATCCCGACCTACCCTGTTTACGGCAACTTCACCTACCCTGAGGAGAGCGTAAACGTGGGACTGGGATACGCCAACGTGACCAGGTTCGCAAACTACCTGAGGCTGTCGGTGTTCAATCAGTCTCTGATCTCTCAGTGTGTGTATCATTTGAATTTTCTCCTTATAGATTATATATTTGCTTCACAAAATTTCGCCTAGATTATACAATT
>NZ_JAKNCW010000029.1:0-17917 GCF_022064045.1 Metallosphaera javensis (ex Hofmann et al. 2022)
TGTACCTCGCGTATCCCCTCCTCTTGAGCCTCTTCCCCCTCGCGTACCTCGGGCTTACCTCCTCCGCCTCCCTCATCACTAGCTCCTCCACCTCCTCAACAGGTTTATGAGCCAGTGCTTAGGAAATACGGGGTCGAACACGATGTGTACCAACTCCTCCTGGAGTTGGTACGCGGGTTCGATAGTTAGTTTGCTCATGGTATGACATCGTGTTCCCCTTAAAGTATTACTGAAAAATGATAGATTAATTTTGATCTTCTCACGTAGATTAACTAATTACAATTCGCAATGGAAACCTGAATCGCCCTATCCAAGGATAAGTATATTAGACAATCAAGTATTAGTCATGCAATGAAGAAGGAAAATTTCATTTCAGGTAGTATAAGGAGAACATTGAACATGGGATCAAGGAATATAAAATCAATAGGCACATCTTCTACTATTGTCCTCGTCACAACAATTATTGTTATTGGGGTAGTTGCCATAGCCGGATTATACCTATTTTCCCCAGCATCCCATCCTATTCAACAACCTTCATATACTACTGGACCATCAACCGGTAGTTCCTCCAGTGGAGGCGGGTCCACAAATCAAGGCTCTTCTGCTGGAACGTCTAGCCAAAGTACAGGTGGACAAACAACATCATCCTCTTCCACCTCCTCGTCTACAAGTACAACATCCAGTGGCTCAGGCAATGCTAGCTCATCCACCAGCACCAGCTCAGGTTCAAGTTCTGGGTCTTCTACCAGCACCTCTGCGTCTATATCCGAGGTAGAAGTGCTTAATGTATGTGGCTCTGTATCAATAATTGCTGGCCAATTCCACATAAATTCAAATATTCAACTCTCCACTTCTTATAGTGGTAATGAGGCCATAATTCAGGGCTCATCTACCGAGTCAGGTAACACAACGATCTGCGTCCCTTCAACGGTCACTCAGATAATCATTGAGAGATCTAACGCAAACATTTACATTTCTAACAACTATGTGACCAGCATTACAGCTATAACTAGCAATGGAAATATAGAAATAATATCTAGCTCGGCGTCTAACGTACAGGCAGAGACATCAAATGGTGGTATAATTCTTCAGCTCAACTCTCCCCATTCAGTTAGTGCAACCGCCTCTAATGGGGCAATACAGGCTCAATTCTCGACTTTAGATGGCGGATCCATTTCCCTAGTCACATCAAACGGTGATATTTGCTTTACTACCCCTACCTCCTCTAGTATACAGGTATCCGCCACGACCAGTAATGGCGTGATTACATATACCTTACCCTTGACAAACGTAGAAAACATCAATGGAGAACTACTCACCGGTTATATGAATGGAGGAGCAACACATGTATCATTAGAAACCTCCAATGCTAATATTGAAATAAATTAATAAATATTTATAAATAATTTTTATTTGATTTATAAAGCAATTAATACTTTACAAACGAGTGTGTCCATAGTGTCGTCAAACTTGCATAAATTTGTTTTATGGCTTCGTGACTTCGCATTGAACCCCTTAAACCTTAAAATATGCCAACATGACGACACTATGAGTGTGTCCAACAATATTGCTATAATAGACAAAATTTAAGTTGGGCCAAGACGGGTTGAGTTTGGGTGAGAGCGTGGAGATCGCGTCTCTCCCCGTCCCGACCCAGATAATGTGTTACCTTTTCCTCTCCATAACAGGGGTTGAACACGAGCACATCACCTTCGTGAGGAACAGGGTTGAATAGGTCTTCAGAACGGTGAAGCACAGGCTCTCCGGAATGGACTTCCACTTTCCCATGGAACTCCAGTAAGTGGAGCCTAAGGAAGTGGTTCTCCACCTACTTCACCGTCTACAATCTGTTGCAATTGTGGCAGGTGAGATAAATTGTTGGACACACTCTCATCGCCCAAAGTTGGTGTTTTAAACTCAATCCTCTTGAGTGAACTCACTACTTTACTAGCCGTAAGTTGTCCAATCTTGGCGTTGGAGTTCCTTCTTCATTTTATCACTAGCTCATATGGTCTCAAACTTCACTAAGCTGGGCGTTTCAACTTGTATGACTTCTTGCAATTCCTGTTCTACGTTATTAATTGAAATTGTTCCTGGAAGTGCATAGAAAATAGAGTTTGACAGCCAAATACCTTTACCTTTCACCACGTAACTCCCCATCGCCTTGGTCACCTCTGTACCTTTAGATTCCATTGATTTGAGAAACTTTTCCCATCCTGTCGTTCTAATGCCCGTGACAATCTTCTTTATTAACTTATCCTTGTCCTCATGAAGCTCCACTTTCAGATCTACTCCATACTCCTTTCTTATAAAAGCCAACTCCGATTCGATAGCCTTTATGAGCCCGTCCAACTTACTTGCCAAATTCATTAGGTTGTTAAGATAGGATCTAGTATCATCAAATGCCTCACTTTTTGGAACGTTGTATATCTTTTCCATATAATGCGACAACATGTTCAGGTGAGTTACGAGTCTGTATATCGTGAGATCGCTGCTTATCAGTTGGGAAATAGTAGCTTTCAACTCTTCTTCTCTGATCTCTATTGTTAGCTTGGAGATATCCTTTATCACCGTCATTTTGCCGCTTCCTCCAACTAAATACTTGAAATTAATGGTCGGAATTTTTAAGTTAGTGCCCTTATAATATTCTAGGCCAGCTCTCTCAATCAGATTGCCGTTACCTTGAGGGATCTTGAATACCACCAGCTTCCCCTTATTGGAACAAATTACACCCGTATCATTTATCCTTACCATATCGGTATTCCTAACTATATCAATATTCTTCTCCGGATTCATCACTCCTGATAGCTTGTCCAATATCACGAAGTAATGGAATTGTTCTTCGAAATCACTCTCAGTCACCTTGGTGTGGTCACTTTGAAGCCTCTTCAACGGATCGCATATTATACCCTTCTGAACATCTTGCTCGGCCAACATATCACTTTCTGCATTTATTTGTGAACTCATATATATTTTTAGTTTCTCGGTTAAGAATGAAAAGGCATCCCTTAGTCCATCTGATTCCAGCTTGCCGCAGTACACTCCAAAATGCACCTTATCATCTGAGGGTCTCAATGAGAGCAACTTATTCACGTGAGTCCTTATCTCATCGAGACCGTTATCACTGTAAAAAAACTGCACATTCTCCGGAAGATCATACATCAACTCAAAGTCTATGGACGAGAATTTGGGTGCATGGAAATCACATTTGTCCCTCACCTTTGGTCTCACTGAATCAATGAGTCCGAAACCCACTATTTGATTGTTCTCGTTCACGAAGAAATTATACAATTTACCTCCGTTGGCATATAACTGCAGCAGTTTCCTTCTGGAGTTACCATTAAACGCGTTGAGATGTTCCATATACACGGCGTTATCGGCTGTGGGTTTACTATCCAGTGTAAATGAGATGCTCTTCTTACCTTTTATCCTATTCCAAGTTTTACTATCCATCATAGTGATACAGAGGGCGGAGGGTGTAATATCTTCCTTTACCTTGATTATGTCTAGGTTACTGATCAGATGTATGATGAATCGCTCCAACTCCTTCACGTCACCATCCAATAACTTTGCTAGGTATTCATGAGGCCTCTCCCTACCATTCACGATACCCATTTCCTCTAAGACCTTTCCCAGATCTATGGGAATGACTTTAGGATACCTGCAAAGGAGAACGGGAAACGACGGACCTCTGGGTGCATATATTGGGATATTCTTGTCAGACTCGTCCTTGACCTTCTGTATTACTTCATTGACGTTATTGAATACCGAGAATTCATCCTCGGATATCAGGAGATGCCTGCCCGTATCATCTAGAGGGATGACTATCCTAATGTAGTCAAGTTTACTTTGGTTCAAAAGCTCTTTGATTTTTTTGACCATACTATATTCCACATAGGCCGAGCGAAGCTGGTTTAGATACTCTATCGCGTCTCTTTTAATACTATCAAATTCCTGCTCTTTTACGGGGGGAAATCCGTATTTGAATTGATTGATCCTTAGCAAGATCTTGGTCTGATCGTCATATTTCAGATCTCTTATGGCATTGATTAGATCTTCCCTAGTAATACGCATTCTCCCTTTCATAATAGTTTTGTTTTCAAAAAGTACAGGAAGAATTCCCGTTATTTCTGTCTCCCATAATGTTAGCATTTCCTCCCTTTTATCGTTGGACTGTGTTTTGGAATACATTATAGTGTCCAAAGGTACGCCCAACTGTCTTCTCAAAGCCACCCTCAAAATGGATATATACTTTTCCTCGTGCGCACTTGACTTATCATAGGGTATGGCATATGCATAGGTCATACCCTTAAGATACATTTTGGATTTTAGCTCAACTAATATCAATTTTATGCTATAATTCAACAAGTAAATTTGCCACATAACCCTCCAAGGTACTTCCCTATATCTAACTAGACCACCGCTCTCATTATCCTCTATAAATATCCTTGTAACTATCCTAGACACTAATCTTCCTGTCTGAATTAATTCTTGAATAGAGGTCTTCCTCAACTCCTCGGTATCTTTCTGAAGTCGCTTGAATCGCTCCACCAGTCTTTCCAGAACAGGGCTAGTCCCCCTTTCCTTGGAGTAATCTAGGTTTTCCAGCAGCCTAGTAGGAACCTCTTTAACAACGAACGTAATCTTCCCCTTTTCATCCTTCTCCTTCTCTATGGATTCTACTATAGCCCCCAGAGAGTAATCTATGGCTCCTGGCTGATAATACCTGACCATCTTCTCGTAGGATATTCGGGAAACAGATCCAGAGAACTTCTGGGACTTGATATCCGGATCATCAAGAATAATTTCGGCCTCTTTTTTTGTCTCTAAGGTGTAAAAGGAGGCATATACCTTACGCCGCCTGAGGTCCGGAGTTTTGGTTGAGCCAATCCTATGAAACCTTATCAAGCCTAAGTCTCTCAGTTCTTGTATATCCTCGTCCTCCTTAACTTCCTGCAAGGTTATCTCCTTACCCAGTTTACCCTTCCTCACGGCTAATGCAAACTTCTCTTCAAAAAACCTGCTAAGGTCACTGTCATAAGATAGAATTATATTCTCTGGACCTAATTCCTTCCAGTTAGTGAAGGTCTGCTCAGGATTGTCTCCGAGGAATGGAACGAGATCACTTATACTCCTAGGGAATATTACGCTCTCCACGAAGGATAAGTCAGGATCTCTTCCCTTTCTTCCCTCTCGTTGAATGAATTCCTTTATATGATCTGGAAGACCATAATGAACTACCCTTTTAGCCGCCTTAAAGTTTACCCCTTGTCCTAACGTCTTCACCGAGATAAGTAGTTTTATTTCATTTTCGCTAACCCGCTGAATTATATTTCCAGGATCTTTACGGAGAGAATGATGTATTGCTATCCTGTTATCCATGTCTTTTGGATTTAGCTCATAATACAGTCTCTCTGCTTCTGTAATGTAATTAGTGAATAGAAAGGTTAGGCCTTCGTCTTCTGCAAGTGATTTCAGATAGATCTTGTAGGATGTAGTATTTTCCCTAAGCGAGACTAAGGACTTGGCCCTAACTAGGATATCTCGCAACTTTAGGTCACGTGATTTACCGTCCAAATACTTATCCAATTCCTCTAGAAATTGTAGATTTTCCTTGCCTAGATATAGGAGGGTGTGACTTTCCCTGGGTTTTGGAGAAGATCCAGAAATGAACACTGTTTCCCTTGAGTTCAGTCTCTCCAGTGAGATGGAGTCCCTTAGAGTAGCACTCATAATCACCAGCTGCGGAACTTCGCTCTTTAGTACCTCCCCATATAACACCTTCAATAACGTCAATAGTTTTAGCGCCTGTGAACTGGTGTAGAAATCGAATTCATCAAGGACTATGAAGTCAACCTTATCAAATGGCTTTAACCTACTCCTGGAGTGAAGGTTCCTAGCTATCTTCTCAGGATTAGTAATTACTATAGTTGCATTTATAGCATCGTCCAGGGAATCGTGTTCCTTATCATAATTACCGTCGTACCTAACAGGGCCCTTAACCAGGGGAGATCTCTTCACGCAGTCTGTGAAGTATTTTGAAAGTCTTCTCTCCTGGTCTCTCCCCAGGGAAACCGTCGGATAAATCACCAGGGCCCGAGCACCTATTTTCTCATGAATAAGGTACAACAAGTAAATGAACCAAGCCTCAGTCTTCCCGGATCCTGTATCTGACCCAAGTATGACATTCTTGCCATCCCTTAGTTTCTCAAATGTCTCTAATTGATGCCGATATAATTTGAACTTAGCAAGTTCGCACGCGTCACCCACCTCCAATCCGGAAATTATATCCCTAAGGGTCTTATCTGATATTTCCACCTGTTTTTTGTTTTCGCTTATTATTTCAAGGAAATTTATACTAGAATTGCCCACTCTCTTCTCGACAACTTGCAAAAGACACTCTAGTTAAATGAACTTCAAAATTTTTTAAACATTACCTTTCTTAGCTTTTCAATTTAATTTCTGAGAACTCAAGATTACCTCCCCACATTGATGTCACGATCTTATCACTAAATATTCCGTCCCTCCGCGGGGCCCTATTTGCCTTTGATTATCAATGGTAACTGTATCAACCTTTAACTCACCCCACTTGGCCCTTACCATACTTAGAATTTCGTCCCTGAGCCTCTTATCATCCTCATGAAAGATGAGAAATTTTCTTTTCATTCTTTTCGTCCTAACCAGAAACTTTTCGAAACGCGAAAAATACAAGTCCAGTCTGCCTCTTCTAGGATTATATACAAATTCGCTAGAAAATCTATAGTAAACTCTTTTTCCCAAGTATCTCTGAAACGCGCTCTCCCTCAACCACGCCCAGTAAAAAAAGGAGAGCTCCATATACTGCACCTCGTCGAAAAACGGAGGGTCCGTGATGAGTGTCGCCTCTCTGGGATAGCTATAAGTAAGAGCGTTTCCCAAAAGAAGTTTCACATCACCATTCCCTCCAAATCCCCGTGAAAACCTTCTCAGGGTGTTTTCAAATATCTGAAAGGGATCCAAGTTCTCATGCTCCTTTGGAACCCAGTAGCTGGGTACTCCCCAGGTACCAGCCCCTCTCCTTTTCATCGTTGATGATGGAAACAGCGAGGCGCAGAAAGCAGCGTAAAGTGCAATCCTCGTATTGATCGAAGCGTCCGCCTCATCAATGGCCTTCAAGAGGGCATACAGCTTCCTGAAATTATCTAAAGTGAAGAGCTGACTAACCCTATCCACGTTTCTCTTCTTGAAGAATGGAGTTCCATCGCGGTAATAGAGGAAATCATTTTTTAGATGTCTTTTCCTCACTTTCATCTCATTTGCCATTTCAAGAACCAGCTTTCCCCTATCCATGAATTCATCCCTATTGATGGGCTGGGTGTTCAGGAACGTGACGAGCCACGCATAGGGATTTATGTCTAGATATACTGCTCTCCTTCCAGTATCCGCCGCGGTGCGTACTATCGCACCTGATCCACCGAAGGGATCTATAACCAGGTCGGTTGAATCTGCGACCAACTCACTTACAAGGGTCTGAGGTTTCCTACCCCAGTACCTCATCAGCGTGAAATTTTCCCATGATAAGTATTGACATGGATGCATGTAATGAATTTTTCTATGGAACGCGGGAACCTAAAGGATGGCACTAATCCCACGGCTATCACATCGTTGCATTCACAAACCTCTTCCCGTAATTTGTTACTTTTCCCGGAATTTCCTGAACCTTAAATATTCCAAAGATGATTGTAGCGTTATCAGACTTGCATAAACTAGTCTTGCGGCGTTACGAGTTCTGAACTCCTTGAAAATCAAAAACATACAAACATAACGACACCATGAACAGGATGAGGTTATAAGGTGATTATTCAGTATGTAAATCGATAAAGATTTATATTTTGAGGAACAATATATTTTAATGTCAACGCTTACCACTGACCATCCAGATTTGTTTTCTGACGAGTTCTCAGAATTCTATCAAGAGGTCTTAAAACACGAGCTTTGTCTCATTCGCTTCAATGACATTTGTGAAAAGATTAATGATAAATATTATGTTCCAAGCTCAAAATATAATGTAGCTCATAACTTTGACGCGACCCTCACAATCCTAGACCTAGCATATCTTTATCTCAACTACTACAAGCGTGGGTCCGCAGATGTGGGAGGTCTTCTTCCGCTTATTGATTACCTGAAGTCAGCTCGCCTTCTCATAGATCTTCCGTGCACCGACAACACCCTAGATAAGGTTCTGGAGGCGGCTTCCAACAATCCCGTCCTTGAGATTAACATTGGATCTGACAACGTATTTCGGCACTTCAAGATCCTAGATCGTATAAGGCGCAAAGGGGAGAGCGTTCTGAACGAGGTACTTCGGCTAGTTAATGAGAGGAGAGACTCATGTTTCAAAACGGCCTACGGGGAGCTGCTTCGGCTTTTCAGGTACGAGAATTCTCTACCCTATTCACAGGGAGAGCTGAGATCTCCTTACTATGTACTGGAAGCCTTCTTACTCCCGTTTATTGAAGATTACATACCCAACAATATACACGACGTTGATATTCTCTGCGAAAGAGAGAACCGGGTGATATGCGAGGCGTTAAAGTTTGAAGGCGTCAAAAAGTTAAATTCCTATCAATTTGAGATGATAAAACAGCTGAGAGAAAAGATAAATGAACCTAAGCTAGGTATAATTTCTGCACCTACTGGATCAGGGAAAACCTACATTTTCACCGTTTATCTCCTCATGAAACTATTGAGGTTTGGAGGTGCTGGCCTATTGATTTACCCCACAAAGACACTTGCGAGGGAGCAGTTGGAGAAACTTGTCAAGCTCGTGTACTACATCAATAAATTCCGTGAAAGGAAGATCCACCTCTACATACTTGATGGTAACAGTAAGAATCAGATTCCAGATAACGACGATTTCAGGGGAGGAATGGAACTGAAGATAAACAATTCCAGACTGAGGATAGTTTACAGGAAAGGTAAACCATGTCTTGTTAACGAAAAGGATGAAATCCAAGAGGAGATTGACTGGATCAGCGAGTACAAGAAAGTGGAGAGAATCGAGGAACCCGCTGTGGTCATATCCAACCATTCCATGATATCCAATCACCTTACTAGGAACATAGGTGAGAACCATTGGATAGTGAGCTTGCTTGACAAGTTAAATACCCTCGTTATAGACGAGGCACATATCTTTCTAAACTCGAAGGATCTTTCTGACTTCATCCATTTTCTTCTCCTGAGAATATTTCTCTATATTATTTCGGGTGAAGGCGAAATAGACTTGGACGAGGGAATACGTAAGATCATGAAACAGAGAGTGTTTGACGTCTTGATATCAAGCGCTACCATGGAAAACAGGAACATCCTTGAGGACAACTTTCAGACATCCCAATTAGCTGGAATAGACTTGAGCACCTCTTCAGGATTGGCGGGGATAGACTCTGGCCCTTCTTCAGAAAAGGATAAGCAATCTCCTGACCTATCCCCCATATTCAGGGGCCCTCTGAAGGACCTATTCGATTCAGAGATTTTCGTTCGCTATTACTCCACTTTTGATCGTAAAGAGTCTAAGAGGAAGCTGGTAGTGACCTCCCTATTCTTCCCTTCTCCTTCAACTTCTTCGACCACTCACTTCATAGAGGCACTGAACACTTCGCTTCTGTGGACCTTGGGAGTGGGTCGAGGCGTTTCCAGAGTAACGAAAAGGAATTATGAACCCCATGTTTTGGCCTTCATAGACAGCAAGGAAACTCAGGAGGAAGTGTTTCGGAACTTGGTAAGAAGAGGTCTAAGAAAAGAGGAATTTCACAAGGACAAGCTACTCATCGACAAGTCCTCGAATCAAGGGCAAGGAGGGGAGAAGTTCAGTATATCCAAAAAGATGATATCCATCCTGAGAGAAAACGCTATCAAGAGCATGGGGAACAAGCTTGATGCAGGGTATCAGACGTTCCTCAGATACTCACATCTCCAACTTTTCCTAGATTCGAAGGAGATAGATGCATATCTCCTCGGGAATTTGGATGAAGCTCGCTCCAAGGAGTTGAAAGATCTCGCTGAGGAGATATCCGTCGCCGCTAGAGGGCTGAAAAAGGATAGTTTCATTCATCATAATGAAAAACACTTTTTTGTGATTAAGCACAACGCAGACCTAGACGAGGTTAGAAATAGGATTGAGGCCATACTGTCCCAGAAAATTTGGAATGTCTGCATATCAACCTCTACCCTAGAGGTTGGTGTTAATCTGAATAATGTCAATGTGGTGATGCAACATGGAATTCCCTCCTCAAGTGAAAGTTACATTCAGAGGCTCGGGAGAAGCGGAAGGACTAACGAATCGTTTAGAATATCATTTGGTACAATCTTCCTAAAAAATATGGGAAAAGATATATCATTTCTTGACGAAGGTAGAGCCTTTAGGGAATTATTCAACATAGAAAGGAAAAATTTTGGTAGAGACTTCGATAGGGAGACGTTAATCAGATACGGAGTATTGATCCACGCCGAATTGGAGAGGCTCTTTCCAGGTAAAGAATATGATGGACTAAGGGAAATCATGAAAAGATATGTTCCAGCTGAGGCTGACCGCATTGTAGAAACCATTAAGGAGATTCTTGACAACAAGAGAGAATTATTGAGAAATATTCCCGATTCTAAGACTGATAACGTTGGAATTCACAGTTTATCAGGTCTGAATTACGAGTTGATTCGCTCCCTAGCGACCATCTTCGCGCTAATAAGTGGAGACGGGAAAACACGACTTGCTGGGGAAATTCACTCAATAATTGACAAGCTTAACCAATATTCTATGTATGGAGATATTAGTACTCTTGTGTCCCAGAAACTTATGTGGTTTTACGGCTACATAAGTGACGTTTTATCAAGGGTCAAGAAAGATCCAAAGCTTATGAGGATGCCAAATGTGAAAAAAGAGATAGAAAGGGCTAATAGCATTTTGAAAAAAATAATAAGTCTTAACCTCACAGACATGTTTACCACCCATAACGAAATAAATCTTAACTTAGATGAGAGGATCAACTTCTTCCTTCTCGGTAATAGGATACCTCATCCAGCCATAATCACGGATATTCAGGGCACGAGAATTGAGATAGATGAGAGCAATATTGAGGTAACCCGTGAGAAAAACATCATAGTAGTCGACGTATTTGCCAACAGAAATCTCAGGACGCTCAATAGGAACCGAAGCGAACTCCTAAGAAATATTCCTTTTAAATATTACGGGTGATATGGATGAGCATTCCTTTCCCTAACTACGAGTATAAAATAGCTTATCTGGGACAGCTAAGTCTGGTGGACAAAGTTTTGGATATAAGTATGAAAAAATATGTTAAATTCAGATATAAGCAAGGCACTGAACAATGGAAGGATTTATTGATGCCCATAAATCCTCTGGGCACATATGCATCTAGAATAACTATCGAAGGATACAGAAAAATATTTGGAGGTGCCATGAGAGAGATTGAGTTAAATGAAGGAGCCTATCCGGTCCTATTCGTTTATAATGGAAAATACGGAGGGAGTCAAGACTCAGACAAATACCTAGGTGGTGTTTCACTGGATCCAAAGGGAGCGGATACCGAGAAAACCGGGTTAAAGTACATACTAGGTTATTCCGGATCGCTTAGTCCGGGAGAGTGGAAAAATCGCCAGGGATCCAGATACGCTAGGCTTTTTTTCACCCTAATCGTGGACGACATACTATTTGACAAGATTAAGGACTTTAATGACTTGAGGATTTCCACAGACCGCACCATTGTTGCTAGCAATGTGAGGAAGTGGGTGATTGAAGCCAGAGATGTTAAGGCCTATCTGAGACAAACACCCTTAGTTTCTGATTCTGCAAAGGAGCAGGAGTCCACAACGATTACGCCAGGGGATCTGGAACTGATCTATCTTGGCTCGCAGATCTCAGGATATGCCTGGCGCTACAGCGACTCCGCAGGATCCAATCAGAAGTATCGTCCAAGGAAATTCCTCTTTCTCTTTCCGCTGGTAATACCATTCTCCCTGGTGCTACCCACCGGAAGCTCTGATGAGCCTCTTCCGCGTGACTTAATTCTAAATGTTCCTATGTTAAATATTCAGTTTAAAGGTTTGGACTGTAATAAGATTCAGAAGTTAGCGGACTGGATATTCTCAAAACATAAGGAATCTCTTGTAAAGATATTACTTAACAGGGAACTTTTGAAAACCCTGGTCAATATCCTATCAGATGATATTATTTTCTTAAAACAAAAAGAAATTTACAAAAAGTTATACCCACTTGAGGTTGATGTAAATACAAAGATATACTACAGCAAATTGAAATTTCTTTCTCCAAATCTAAGATTAATATTAAGGATTTATGACAACCGAAACTTGAAAAATACCAAGAATATAACTGAATTCGTAGTAGAGATTATTAAGACCCTGTTGAATCAAGACGACTTAAATAATCAAATTAATACGGATGTAGTGAAAAAAAGGACCGAAGAGTTATTAAAGAGGGCGATAGGTATTTACGCCTTAGCCCACGGGTTGCACGGAGTATCCCACCTGACTATGAAGGTCTTGTCAAACCTCTCTGGTTTAGATCAGTTTGGGGAAAGGATTGTGGTTGGGATGGAATCCTGCAGATTTGAAATGTTGGGGAAGATACAGGACATGATCATCGAGAACACCTTCGAATTCAGAGAGTCTGAGTCAAACTCGCACATTCTAATCTTTGGAAAGAAACCCTTCACTTACGACTACGTGAAGAACGTATTTCAGGGCCAAGATCTGGATCAGGTCATGAGGAATGAATTAATGAGAATCTTAACTAGGGATGGACGAGATTCATGCGAGGAAAACTTTGACCGGGAGAAAAGGTTGATAGGTCCAGCTAAGAACCTGCTATTGGCTTCGAGCTCATTTGGCCAGATGATGGAGAGTACAATTAAGGATTACATCAATGAGAGGATCCTAGCCACAAGAACCATATACAGATATCTATACGAGTGGAATATTAGACCCGCAATTGTGAAGTCCGGAATCAGGGAGGAGGAGAGGCGCCTCCTTAATACATTCGCTCAGTTTATCCTGCCCTACTATGTGAATCAATGCGTTGACGGGTGTCACAACTGCGTCATAGTAGGGAGGAACGTGGGATCTGGGCTGTGCGACATGTCTCCCCTCGAACAGGAAATGAAAATTAGCAAGTGGGCCGCCCTGTGCCTCCTCAAATATAAGGGATGGGTGAACCTACCCTGGGTAGATTGCGACCTTACCTAGTTTTGGATCTTAAAAGGGGACAGTCCTGGTTTACGCAGATATCGCAATCCTTGTTCATTACGTAAGTCTTACCGTCCTTGGAAGAGTTCTCCAATGTCTCCTGGAATCCCTCCAAATTATCTTTCAGTAACAAGTAGAGGTATTTTTTAGAGACGCTAACTTTTCTGCTTCCAACACTAAGTTCTGTGAGCCCGTCTCCATTAGCATGGAAGGGGTTCCTATACACGAGGACTGCGTGTACCGCTGAAGAATTGAAGGAGGGCGAATTGCTGGAATCTTTTCCCATCATAGTCTTTTCAAAAATTAACTTGTATATCAACAACTGTAAGCCATCAACCTGAACCCATCCAGAAACAGTTGAGGACTTGATCTCAATCAGCACCACGTCATCCCCTGAACTGCACATTATGTCAACCCTACCCCTAAGATTTAACCATGACAGTTCGTACTCCTCGTGACACTTAAAGCCGGACCTCTCAAAATATCCCCTTACCTCCGACTTTATGTCGTCGTGTACTCTCTCCTTACCCTCAATGAACTTTTTAAAGTGTTGATCCATCTTGAAATTATCGCAGGATGAGGTGGAGCGGGCAGCATCCTTCACACCTGTCATGACAGATAGACAAATATTTAGAGTTAAAAACCTTACACCTTTTCATGATGAGTATAGCAGAGACGTTAAGGGAGTTCATTAAACAAGCGCATACCCAGGATCTGGCAACCTCGAAGTATCCGAAAGAATACGGGGAGTTAACTGTAAAGGTGTCGTTTGGGCAGGGATACCCCTCACGCGTACCCTTTATAGCCTTCCTGGGTGAGGGGATGTCACCACGCAAGGGGATTTACCCGGTTTACCTATACTACAAGGATAGAAAGACTCTCATATTGGCTTACGGAATTAGCGAGGAGGAGCATCCTCCCGTGTCATGGCCCTTTGACGATCCAGATCATAACAGGCCAGTTAAAATTTCCGAATATTTTAAGGCACCAGTTCCTCGCTACGGAGACTCATTGGTCTACAAGGCGTATGAAGTGATAGAGGGCGATAACGTGAAGTTCCTTGATGAAAATAAGAGGGAGGTATCCGATCAGGAGCTTGAGGACCACCTTTCTAACCTTGTAAACTTCTATAAAGAGAAAGTCTTAAACCAGATTAAAACAGGGAAGCTAGAGCAATTAGCCGATAAAAAACTTCTACAAGATTTACGCATAAACACTGGGTTCGGAGAAGAGAAGTTTGAGTCCCTCCTAGAGGCTATTATAAAAAATGGAAACCTGTTATTGGTTGGACCCCCTGGAGTAGGAAAGACAGAATTGGCCAAGCGTTTGGCGCGAAAACTTGCCGGGGAGAATTACATTGTCACCACCGCCAATTCGCTTTGGTTTAGGAGAGACGTGATAGGAGGAGAAACAATTAGAAAGGGGACTGTTACCTGGAAAAGCGGCATACTGATAAGGGCTTATAACAAGGCGGCAACTGGAGACCGAGAATATTACATAGTGATAATTGATGAGATAAATAGGGCTGATATAGATAAAGCGTTCAGCGAATTTTTCACAATATTTTCGAGTGTTGATCCGAGTAAATGGGAGTTACCATCATATCTAATTGAGGAAATCAGCAGTTACGAGAGTAAAGATGCTGAGGCTGAAAATTTTCTTAAGAACTATCGTGAGCACGGTAACGGGCCATTAACTAAATTGAGGATTATAGCCACAATGAACCTCGTTGACTCCAGGAACCTCTTTGACATAGGCAGCGCATTACTGAGAAGGTTCTTCGTTTTTGAGTTCAAGTACCCTAAAGGGACAGAGGATCTTGATAACCTCAACATCAAAGTGGATCCTGAAGTAAGGGAGCTCGTGGAGTGCCTCAGAAACAAGTTTGCTAGTATGGGCGAGAACGACCTGAGAGAGGGGCTTGATACCAGGGCCAGGTTTAACATATCCCCAGCGTCATTAAGGAAGGCAATAAACATCTACTCCTCTCTTCGGGAGAGGGATATCCTAGATTTTGTCAATATACTTGGAGGCACTCTTGGAACAGTTAACCCAGAGGACTGGACACTCTACAGCAAGTTCGTTAAAGAGTGTATGGACAATGAGGGAAAGGGAAAGAAGACTGATTGAAAAAGTGGGAAGATACTACTTTGCGTACAGGGGGAAAGTGAACTTAGAATCTCTCCTGGCAAGGGGACTCGAGAGCGTTGAGGTAGACACGATAACAAGATATTTCCTTTTATCCTCGGTCGCAATCAGCGTAATTAACAGGGCCCTTCACTACTTTGATCAGGCTAAGAGGGCCAGACTCACGTACAGGGAGTTCGCTGTGGAATACGACAGTGAACCCATGGGCGTGGTGAATGTTCCCAGATCCCTGCACGTGATGTCCAAGGGAATTTACGCTTACTACACCTACATTAAGGGCTACGATGCCCCAGAATATGCAATAATGAACTATCTGCTTCACAAGATATACGAGGTGGCAGATAGATGCCATAATATTATCAAGAATGTCCATGAGGAGATCAAATATTTCAGGATCATAGACGAACTAAAACAGAAGCTGCAGGAACTTGAACAGGCACTAGACTATTTTAGGGGTAGTTATTATAGGCCATTGACAATCTACGATCCAATCTGGTTGAGGGAAACCTATAAACTGTACAAAATGCTATCTGAACTCGAGACCAAGTCCTTTGGAACTAGATCTGGAGTGATAGTAGAAAGAGAGGAGATGATTAAGTTAGTACTGTGGAGGTTGTACGAAATCTACATCTTCTTCTTGGTTGTGAAGTACCTGGAGGGAGAAGGATTTACTGTAAAAAAGGAAGGAGAAGCTTTCGTGGTCCAAAAGGGGGACAAAGAGATACAGTTGATACTGAACAAAGATCTGGACATATCGCAGTTAGAGAGTGTGGATAATCTAGATAACGTCAATAGTTTTAGAGGAAGACCGGATCTTTCATTAAAAGCAAGGAGGACAATCCTGATTGAATGCAAGTACTCAAACAACGTCAGTTACATAACTGCCAGCCGGTTTAAGATCATGGCTTACGCATACGAATATGATCCCATAACAGTCATACTAGCTTACCCAGGCCTAGATGAAAAGTGGATGGGAGGACAATTACCCCCGGTTCTAGACGTGGAGGAGAGGGCCACGTTCACAATGAATGAAATAGCCAAGAGAGAGGGCTTTATTGAAATAGCCTTTAAAAGTTCTAAAAAATTATATATAGTGGTGCTTGATCCCTCGGATGAGGATGATAAAAATATTTCAAAGATTGCTAGGATATTCACGTCAAACGACTACCTCAAGAGCCTATTATAGATTTCATCCTCTCCATACATCCCTGAGAGCATCTATGGACCTTAATGTGGCGAGATATCCATGTAGAGTGCCGTGCTGTAACGAAAATCGTTCATGAGGCTCTAGATTAGCTCCAAGAAAGATATGATAGTCTATGAAACTGAAACAGATCCTGACTACGTGGGAGAACGGGTGGGGCCTGGAGGTGATCATCAGGGAGATGAGGCTATGACTTGAGGAGGGATCACATGGATCCCTGACGTATACCCAGGGCTTTATCGAGCTTGTTTCCCTGACGTTAATCGTGCAGCTCTTCATGAGGTACTCCCTCAAGCTCTCCCTGGGGGTCAAGGAGATTTCCACGGTGCTGAAAAGAGTTTACCTGGGTCTCGAGAGGAGGCGAAAAGTGTAAAGTAGTACGTCAATCTCGTAGATGATCTATTAATAATTTTAACTGACTATGAACGTCTGAAGGCCTTTAACTAATTTAATCGACGGTGTTAATGCATCCTTATCTTTCCCCTCTTAATACTCACCGCCTCCTCCATCGCCGCCTTGACCTCATCCTCTTCCATTATGCTGTAAAGAAGGCGGTAAAACTCATCGCTGTGGTACTTTGTGTCTAGTTTTATGTGGATTAGCTCGTGTAAGATGAGGTACTTGGCAACTTCATAGGAATTTGCAAGGTCCTCATCTATCGTTATTGTCGCGGTTCTTAGGTTCGCAGAGGCCGCCCACTTTCTATACTTCTTAATCCTCAGATTTACTTTTCTGTCAAGCCCAAGCTGTGAGGAGAGTAATGTAAGCAGTGAGCTAGCTTCTTCCATCACATCCTTCCACCTCATTCTTTACAAGCTTTGCAAGCTCATCGGCAAGGTCTTCCGCTTTATCTATCCCTGAACGGAAAAAGTCAACTAGCAGTTCTGCCTCAAGGTTCTTCATCTCCTTTATTTGAACCTTCCCCTTCTTGCACCAGTATCTTTTTACTATCTGCTCAAGGACGCCTTTTGTGCTATCCAGCTTAGGCTCCTTTCCTGAAACTCTCTTAACGTACTCCGTCATCTCGTAGAGAAGTCTCTCAACAGGGGCCATTGAGTTCAGTCTTTCCTCGTAGCTATTGGCCTCCCCCATAAGGGACTCAAGTTCATTCTTTACGACCTCTATTTCCTTCTTCCTTTCGTTCCACTCCTCGATCAGCTGTATCAACCTTGAGTGTGTCCAACAATATTGCTATAATAGACAAAATTTAAGTTGGGCCAGGACGGGTTGAGTTTGGGTGAGAGCGTGAAGATCGCGTCTCTCCCCGTCCTGACCCAGATAATGTGTTACCTTCTCAGGGTTAATAACCTT
>NZ_JAKNCW010000002.1:0-228968 GCF_022064045.1 Metallosphaera javensis (ex Hofmann et al. 2022)
AGTTGAAGGTTCCCCCAACGTGGTACAACCCGGCCCAGTTCAGGGACTGTGGCGGTATCCTGGGACCCGTGTGGAACTTGCTCTCAGGTTACCAGGCGATATTCATGGGGTTGATGACCCAGGCGCCCAATTTAAGAGTGCGGAACAGCATGTTGACGTATAGGGACAAAAAGGGAAATTATAACCTATCCAGGTCAGGCGAAGAGGAAATGAAGTTAGCCTCAGACAACTATCCCTTCGTCTACGAGGGAATAGGGGCCACCCCAGCCAAGCCCATACAGATAGGCAGCCTCTCCATCCCCACCAACATGTACTTCCCCTTCTTCACGTTGAACGGGATGAGCCAGGAGATCGCCTCACTCTGTACCCAAATTATGCCCAAGTATCTATGCGACCTAGGTAAGTCCATTACCAGTATTGGTGACGCCGACCTGGGCGCTCCCATCCTCACCTCCATCGCCTGCGGGAACACGTGTTCAGGTTTCGGGATAGCCGGCCTGGTCTCGGGATACCACATCCTCCAAGGCCTAAACGCGGTCGCGGTGAGGGCAGTGACACCACCTCCCTTCACCTCCTCGGGCGTCATGACCTGGGCAAGAGACCTGGGCCTCGAGCAGGAACTCCTGGCTCTCCTGGACGCCAGGAACCGCTTCAGGAGGGCCCTCTCCGAGCTGGGCTTCCCTCCCTTCATTTCCCTCGCCGCTGCAACCCTGGTTGACTGGATGGACCAGTCCTACGAGCAGGCCCTGGCCTCGGCCAGGGAGATAGCCCAGGAGCTCCAGGCCACCTACAGCAGGCTTGTCCAGGAGCTCTCCGGAAATCCTCCCCCAATCACGGACAGGTTGCTCTACAGGGAGTGGTACGAGCGCAAGCTCAGGGTGGAGAACTGCGCCTCCGAGGCCATCCAGGATCACCCCGACTACTCCTACGACGATCTCGCCGAGATGGTTAACGACTGCGCCTCCACATACGACTAATTTAACCTGTTTCTGACTCCCTTCAACGAGGGTTGGCAAGAGGTTCTTCAGGAAATGTCATAACTACTTTAAGCTATCGTCGCGAAATATCTGGGTCCACATGAGATAGAGGTGGAAAACAAATTACCTGAAGTACTAGTATATTTGTCACTTATCATATTTATCTATCATCATGATGTCATGTAAATACTAAAACCTTTTACACTTAACACAATTAATGGTATTTATCTTTATAAGTTTACATGTAAAGTTTATCATGATAGTTATGTTAGTTGCCAAGCCTAGGTTAATGCTGGGTAATGAGGCTATAGCCTATGGTGCTCTCGCGTCTGGTGTTGCTGTGGCTGCAGGTTATCCGGGCACTCCATCCACCGAGATAATTGAGACACTTATGAGATTCAAGGATGTTTATACTGAATGGAGTTCCAATGAGAAGGTGGCCTTTGAAACCGGATTTGGGGCCGCTATGATGGGTGCCAGGGCACTGGTGACAATGAAACATGTGGGAATGAACGTTGCCTCCGATTCTCTTATGTCATCTTCCTATACAGGTGTATCAGGGGCCCTTGTGGTGGTCTCGGCTGGGGACCCGGGTATGTGGTCTTCGCAGAGCGAGCAGGACACCAGATATTATGGACTCATGGGAATGATTCCAGTGTTTGAGCCCTTTAATCCTCAATCCGCTCATGATCTAACAGTTGAGGCATTTAATCTGAGCTCGCAGGTTGGCCATCCTGTTATCATCTCCACAAATACAAGAATAAGTCATGTCAGGTCACAGGTCAATGTTCTTCCCAAAGGGGAACCTGTGTATGGGAGATTGCAGAAGAACCCGGGAAAGTATTCCCTTGTACCAGAGGTCTCTAGAAAAGACAGGGAGGAACAGCTTAACAGGTGGGAGAAAATCAAGTCGCTCACATCACATCTGGTGGAGTCTCGTGGAGATGGCGATGTTGCGGTGGTAGGAGCTGGAATCTCCTATTCCTATGTCTTGGAGGCCCTGAGAAATCTCGAGATCGAGAAGGTCAGGGTTGTGGGCGTATCCTGCTCTGTGCCCCTGCCGGAGAAAATTCTGGACTACCTAACTGACGTTAAGAGAATACTCGTAATAGAGGAGCTAGACCCTATAGTGGAGAACCAGTTGAAGTCCATGTTGCTTGACCATGGATTGCGCGTCAAGGTTGAGGGAAAGAAACTCACTGGATACATGGGAGAGATGACCCTCGAAAGAGTGTTAAAGGCTGTAGCCACTTTCCTAAACATTGGGGTCGACCCCATAGTTGACTCCCCAACAGTTCCTGAGGATGTTCCCAGAAGACCTCCAGCAATGTGTCCAGGCTGTCCCCATAGATCCAGTTTCTTCTTCCTTAAGAAGGGACTCGCCCTAGGTGGGATTTCAAGCACCTTCTATTCAGGAGATATAGGTTGCTACTCTTTGGGTGTTCTTCCACCCTTTAACGAACAGGACAGCTTAATATCCATGGGTAGTAGCTTGGGAATAGCCAACGGAGTGTATAGATCTACACACGTTATTCCCGTGGCGGTCATTGGAGATTCAACGTTCTTTCACACTGGACTTCCAGCCTTGGCAAACGCTGTGTATAATAAGTTTCCAGTTCTCGTGATAGTCCTAGATAATCGTTCCACTGCCATGACTGGACAGCAAGGGAGTCCATCAACAGTTATTGATATTGCCAGTGCTGCCAAGGGATTAGGAGTTGAGTATGTGGAGGTGGGAGACCCGTTCAGTCCCGCTTTTTCCAGGATTGTGGCCAGGGCCTCTGAATGGGTAAAGAAGAACCTAGCTCCAGCGGTGGTTGTGGCAAAGAGGGCATGTGCACTTGAGGTCTTGGATAGGGTGAAACCCACACAGGTTGCCGTCGTGGATTACGATAAATGCACTGGCTGTACCATCTGTTATGACCACTTTACTTGTCCTGCAATCCTGAAAAGGACTGATAAAAAAGCAGTAATTAACCCGGAAGATTGTATTGGATGTGGTGCCTGCGTACCTGTTTGTCCCTTTAATGCAATTAGACTTGAGGGAGATAAACCGGCAGGATGGGATGAGGCGTGGACAAGCTAAGCGTGTTAATAGCTGGAATAGGAGGTCAGGGCGTCGTCACTGCAGGAAGAATAATAGCTGAGGCTTTTGGTAATAAGGGATACAGGGTATTTGAGGCTGAAACTCACGGTCTATCCCAGAGAGGAGGCGCAGTGAACGTTCATGTCAGAATTGGAAACGTTGAGGCTCCCCTCATACCCCGTGGAGGAGCAGATATAATGATTGCTCTGGAGGCCACAGAGGCGCTAAGGAACATTGAGTATCTTTCAAAATCAGGAGAGATCTTCTTGAACGCATCAGTGAAGCCACCTTCTCTCCCTAAGGTTCAAGAACATGATGCAGAGCAAATACTTGGAAGGCTGAAAGATTGGAAAGTGTATGTTCTGGACTGCAACAAGATAACAGGGAATGCAGGTAAATGCAATACCGCTCTTTTAGGTATAGTATATCAAGCAAGGTTCTCGGAGTACTTAGAGGAAGAGGATTTTCTATCCTTATTAAGAGACCAAAATAATAGGAACTCCTTCCTGGCCGGAGTCAGATATTGGGAAAGGGTCAAGGAACAAGGACTGGCCGTGCAAAAGTGAGAGTGGACCGGCCGGGACTTGAACCCGGGACCTCCTGGGTGCGAACCAGGCACTCTTCCAGGCTGAGCTACCGGCCCACTAAAACTCTTAGTGTTATCAAGTTTTATTTCTTTGGGGGTTAAGGAGGCGGAAGACCCCATCCGCGAGGGTGGGCAGTTCATTTTTACCATCTTCGAGGTTCAAGTTAGTCTCTGGAGGTAGATCTGCGATAGTGGGCATACTTCCTTTAACTTCAACATCCTGATCCCTTCACTCACGGCTCGCATGCCTCTCATTCATCCTTGCGAGGTATCCTACACATATACACTGTTTTTAAATCCCAAGAAAGGAAGATGGATGGCTTCAGCACATTGTCCGGGAAGTGGTATACAGGTACAGGTGATTCAGGGCTTACAAGAATCCCATCTATAGGTCAGGTCTGGAAAGATGACAAGCTAGTGGAGGCACTGGGCAATCTAGATGAATTGAACTCTGTTTTAGGCGTGGTTGCGTCCCTATACCCTAGGTTAAGGGAATTAATTCATGATATACAGAGGGACATTTTTGAGATCTCTTCGGAAATAGCTGGATTTGGTATGGGGTTTGGGAAGTATAAAGTTGAGAAAATTGAAAAACTAATCGAGGTCTATGGCAACCAGCTAGACCCACTGAAGAACTTCGTCTTACCTGGAGGACATATTGCCTCTTCCTTCCTGCATTTAGCTAGGTCCGTCTGCAGGAGGGCAGAAAGGAGTGTAGTAAGTCTGTATAGAGAAAATATAACAAAGGAGGATCATGTAATTTACCTGAATAGATTATCAAGCCTGTTATTCGTGCTTGGGCTTTGGGTCAACAAGGAGACAGGCAATCCGGATGTGATTTGGAAAGGTAAAAGTAAGTGACTAGTTCCCTTCCAAGTTAGGAATAACTATCCTCACCTCAAATCCTTCGTTTCTCAATTTCTCCAGTTCCCTCCTGAGTTTACCCTTTCTCTCAAGCCTTATAATCAAAGGCTCCATGGTGTCCAAATCTGTGGATTTTATGTACTCCACTAGTCTTCCTCGACTCAAAGGAATAATTACTATATCTGCGCTGGTCCTCCTCAAGATAGAGCCTATGTTCATCTTCTGTTCCGTCAGCGTCGCTTTTCTCCAGTTAACAAGTTTGACCATGAGTTACTGTGCCCTGCAGTTCCAAATATTAATATTGTCACTGGATTACGACCGCTATCTCCTTCTAGACAATTGCGGGTGTTACACCTTTAAAAGGCTCCCTAGGGCATTTGGCAGTGAGAAGTTACCTAAAAGATTCCACATTGCCAAGAAGAAAGACAAGAAATACTACAGGATTTAGGCTCATCCACTTGCAAGAATATGGCTGTTTCAAAATTAAATCAGTTCGGAATATTTAGCTTCCATGAGGATAGCATTTTCTTCCACTTCTATTCTTACAAATTCAATGATTCATTTCCATTACGTGCCCATTGAAAGCGGAAATATTTTCTTTGCGAATCACTATAGACCAAGAAAATGATTCGGATTGCTGTGATAGGGGCCAAGGGCGGTGTGGGAAAGTCCACTGTGGCATATGGCATAGCAAAAACATTGTCGTCTAAATATAAGGTGTCAATTATTGATGTTAGTTCATCTAGAACTATATGTAATATCCACGGTATTCGTGGTAGTTTAGAGGACGGTCACGACTATATGGTAGATCAAGGAAACCTAAAGATAGTGTCTATGTCTTCTCAACTTTCCTCCTCATTTAACTTGAGCAAGATAAAGGATACGTACGATGAAATTATCTCAGATACAGACTATTTAATAGTCGACTACGGCGTTCACATATACGACAAGGTGGTTTCTGGAGAGATCCTTGCGTTCTATGATGAGAGGACTGACCCTACACATATTATAGCTGTCAGCAGTCCTCAGGAATTCGTCGTAATGTCCACGGAAAAGATGGTTGAATCATATATTGAATTAGTTAAGACTAGTAATGATTCTGCCAGAGGAGTTTTAGACTATATTGTGATTAACATGGTCAGAGAGAAGGGAAATTTCAGGATTAATATCAAGCCCACATTAGGCATGCTAGTCATACCATTTTACAGAGACCTATCATTTAATGGATTTTGGAACGCCGACATTCCAAGGGAGGTTATAGACATGGCAAACACTATAGAGAATAGAGTTAGATGAAATTCTACTCGCCGGTCAATCCCAAGTAACTAAGCGTAAAGCAGAAGGTATATAGTAAAATAACCAATAATTATTTGAACGGACCAATATTACATGATCCTATGAAAATAATTAGTAGTTCACTCGTCTTTAAATCAGTATCAATAATTGTACAGATTCTTCTCTTGCTTGGTCTGGCTTTTACCATAGCGAGTACTGCTGTTCAGATAGTTGCAGCGTTTCAAGCAGGGTTAATCTATGTCGCATCGGTCATTCTTGAAAATGTACTTTTAATCATCGTTTTCCTTGAGGTCTACTTGAGTGCCCTAGATTTCTTTAGGGGTAAGGGGAGGAGCGTTGTCTATGTTATAGACGCCATGATCTCCTTTGTATCTAGGGAGATCATCATCGAGATACTAGCTCCTCCCTTTAATTATACCGATCTGTTAACGTTTGGAGGTCTTATCGTTGCAGGTTCCCTGGCGAGATACGTCATTTCTAGAAGAACAAGAAAGAAAATCAGAGGGCGACAACTTACAAGGAAAAAAGCAAGGCAATGACTAAAATCTTCAATGGATTTTCATTTCGTATCAAATTTTTAGATTTATTTCCCAATATCCCACAGATAGAATTAGAACATCAACTCTGCCTATTCCGCAACAAGGATGTGGACCGGCCGGGATTTGAACCCGGGGACCTCTCGGTATCCTGCCCATGGGTTGCAAGCCGAGCGCTCTTCCAGGCTGAGCTACCGGCCCACATACTTTATCCTTTCGTTTGACTAAAAATGTTATCGCCAATTCTGTCAAGGTCATTCCTCCCCTATTAATGCGATGTACCCCTCGCACCTTTATAACAGATCATTACGTTAGTTACTGCATGAAAATTGCCATTAATACTCAAACTCCGCCAATTCGTTTCAACTTTACCTATAAGGAACTCTTAGAAAGATATGGAGAAGTTCCAATTCCTCTTGATTTGAGTTCCCTGTCAGAGCAGGACTATCAGATCTCGGTGGGTGGAGTAGCAAGGATGATGATGTCGCTTGTTAAGATCTCTAATTTCGAGAGAAGTAGATGGGTAGCTTTAGGTCCTGGATATCCACCTCAAGTTACATTGGAAGGGATAGAGCTCCACTTCATAGATTTACCTCCCAATCTTCTATCCAGCTACACCAGATTCAAGGAGGGTCTATATAATGAGGCCCACGGACTTTACAGATATAATATCGTTGGATCGGACTATATAGCGTACGCTTCTTATAACTGGTATTCTGCCATAAAGCTTCTTGAGTTCTATTCTGATACCGATGTGTACCTAATCAATGATTTTCAGCAGTTACTGGTTGGTGGGATTATTGGTCCATCAGCGCCAGCAGTTCTTTGGTACCATATTCCTTTCATACCAGAGAGACTGAGCGATAGGGTTAGGGAATTTCTGGTCAGATCATTTGAGGGTTTCGATCTGGTCATATCCAGTACCAAAAGGGACCTAGAGGGACTGGTCAGATCCGGTGTCAAGGTTAAGGTCAGGCAGATATATCCTTTCATAGATCCTTCAGCATACACCCCTGTAAGCAGAAGCGAAGTTGAGTCCGTCTCTGAGAAGTTCGGGATAAAGGACGACGAGAGGATAGTCCTCCTGGTTGGAAGAATGGACCCGATAAAGAGCCAAGATATTGCCATAAAGGCCATAAAGAACACCAACCTGAGGCTGGTTGTGGCAGGAAATGGAAGTTTCACGAGTAAAAACCTAGGACACGATAAGGCCAGCATCTGGGCTAGAAAATTGAGAGACTTAGTAGTCGAGTTGGGAGTTCAGGACAAGGTCATTTTCACTGGATATGTAAGCGATAGGGAGCTAATGGCACTCTACCAGAGAAGTGATGTGGTGACTCTAACTTCTAGAAGCGAAGGCTTTGGGCTTACCATCTGTGAGGCATGGAATTACAAGAAGCCGGTGGTGGTCAGTGAAGGTGCTGGCGTAAGCGAGCTAATCATAAATGGGGTAAATGGCTATACCTTTTCTCCAGATAGGCCTGATCAGATGTCTCAGGCTTTACTTGAGGCCGTCAAGAACTATGACAAGCTAGGCCAAAGGGGTTACGAGACATTAGCCCAATGTTCCGTGCAGACAGCATCGGGAAAAGTCAAGGAAGCTTTAGAGGAAGCTCAAAAGGGATACGTTCATAAGAAGTAACGTGCCTTAAGGGTGAAGATGGTGAGGACTCTTGTTTCATTCCAGGTTTAGGATCATCCAAATGTATGGCGTAGACATTCTTCAGAAGTTAACACTGATACAAGTTTTGGCCTTACTGTATCTTAGTAGAGCTTTAAATGGATCATGCTCCATGTATAATTGAAATGTTCGATTCAATTCTTGTCCCATTCGACGGATCTGAACATTCCAAAAAGGCCCTTCAAGTTGCCATTGATATCGCTAAGAGATACGGTAGCGTGATCTATGTCATAGAGGTAGTAGATGAAGCAGTATTTTACGGCTCAGGTGTGTTGCCTCCTTTAAATGCAGTAAAGGCCATGGAGAAGAAAGCTAAAGATGACATAGATAATGCATTGAAAGAAATAACGAATGCAGGTTTGAAGGGTGTGGGAGAGGCGCTTGAAGGAGACCCTGCCAGCGTCATACTTGATTATGTTCATAAGAACGGTATAAAACTGATAGTTATGGGAAGCAGGGGACTATCAACAATGAAAAGAGTCCTACTTGGCAGTGTCTCAACCAGAGTTGTTCAAGAGTCTAAGGTGCCGGTCTTAGTCATTAAGTGAGCTTATTTAACCCAGGCAAGATTAATTTCATCTAGACAATATTTCTTTACTACATGTTAAATTCAATGAACATCTAGATTAAAATTTGTTTGTGAGCTACCCCGCCCTGAAGGGCGGAGCTTCCTGCTTCATGGATGAGGCTTGCCATAGAGGCCTCATCTCCGCAGGCTCAACGGGTGGCTCCCACCCTGCCCTCCTGAGGAGGTTGAGGGAGGCGTTGAGGTCGCGGTCAAGAACCAGGCCACATTGGCAGGTTATGACGCGGTCAGAGAGGGAGAGGTTATGTCTTCTACCGCACCTGGAGCAGGTCTGAGAGGAGTATGCGGGGTTGACTTCGCGGACCTCTTTACCGTGCTTCTGGAAGACCCATTTAAGGATGAAGGAGAATCTAGAAAAGGAAACGTCGCGGAGATGCCTGTTCAGGGTTCTTGACCCGTCCCTGGTCATCTTCACCACGTTGAGGTCCTCCATTACCAGGACGTCGTAACGCCTGGCCAGGACGTTGGCCAGCTTGTAGTAGAAGTCGGTCTTAGCGTTGATCACCCGTTCCAGGAGTCTGGCGAGACGGAGCCTGGCCTTCTCCCTATTTGAACCCTTCCTCTTTCTGGAGAGAAGCCTGGAGAGAGACCTGTACCTGGATAGGACCCTCTCGAGAAAGCGGGGGTTATCCACGTAGTGGCCGTCTGACGTGACCAGGAGGTGGGAGATGCCTAGGTCGAGTGCAGCGACCTTCCCCGTCCTTTCACTTTCCACGTGAAGGTCTCCCTCCACCAGAAAGGACACGAATAACCTGTTTGTTGGCGTCACCTTCACCGCGACCCTGCTGATCTTGTCTGGAAGTGGTCGATGGGCCAGGACCTTGAACACGCCAAGACCCGAGAGGGAAAGGTGAATCCAGCTCTTCCTCCCTGATCTTGCTGGTCTAGTAGAGAGGATCTTCCATCCCTTCTGTGGATACACCAGGGACCTGTACCTTTCAGGTTTCTTCTCCCTGGGGAACCTGGCCAGCCCCTGGAGAAAGCGATCCCTGGCCTCGCAGTACCTGTCCGCTACGTTCTGGAAGACCTGGGAGAACATGCGTTTATACTCGCGATCCTGCCTTCTTAGGTCAAGGGCTAGTTGCCTTAACTCGGTCCTGTTCAACCACTTCCCATCCCTTTCGTGGAACGCGATGTCTGCATACCTTAAGGTGTTGTACGCCTCGCACAGCAACCTCAACTGGGACTTTAACTCCCTCAACACGTCAGGGGAGGCGTACGCCCTAAACCTTAAGGTATACATTACAATAAAGGTAGTTAGTTCATTTTAAATCTGTTTTGTTTGGACGCGTTCGTTCATCCCCGCCGTTAAACGGCTAGGTTTTCCGAACTTTTATAACCTTTGTCGGGAGAAATCTAACTAATGTTTGATACTCTTCTTCAGATAGCTGATGAGTTGAATAAGGGAAACCTGACCAAGGCTGGGAAGATGATACTTGAACTGGCTAAGGAAGAAGACGATGAGAAAATACTTAGGGTCTCCTCCGAAATCGAGAAAATACTTAGGGATCTAAATTCGAGAGAGTCTGTCCTAGATGATTTTGAAGATGAGGATATGGAATTGAGAAAAATAGAAAAGGAAATGGATGAGTTAAGGATGAGAAAGCTAAAGGTGCTATCCATTTATGTTCTCAGAAAACTTAGTAAGGGGAACCTGATCATAGAGAACATGATCAAGAAGTATCCAACCGCCCAAAGACCTCAGACATACATGTGAGGAGCCGCGGCCGGGATTTGAACCCGGGGCCTCTGCCTGCCCGGGTCTATTACCAGGGCAGCGCTCCAGCCAGGCTGAGCTACCGCGGCACAGTTTAGTAGAGCAAGGAGTAGTTCAAAAATTTTATCTTCTGGGTTCAAAGGGGAAGGATCCTATTCTAAGGTTAGGTGTGGAGATCCTTCAAAGGAAAAATGCTCAAAATGATATAGACTAGGTTTACTGCGGGTCTACTCATTTTGATGAATTAAGGGGCCTTTAACTTGAGATGTGCAACATACCTGACTAAGCCCTATTGCGGTCTATTAGTCTCATCATACGGTCACGTGGGATGGCCACCCGGGACTGAACTCAAGGTCGGCCTTGTAAAGACTAATTTCTCCGTGACCCTACTGCACAGGGTCTTGGATGAATTCCGTCGGACGAAGCATCTGCCATGGGGAGAGAGGTCCGAGCACGGTCAGTAAACCAAGAAGTCTATCTGTGAGGGTGGAGCAGTTTACTCAAGGTCATATTTTAGCGAGTATGAAAAGATACACCGGGAATAAGGATACAAGTAAAGGAAGTTCATCCAATAATGTAAACCAGCTACATAAATCAAAAATTCCACTTTATAGAATAAGTCAATAAGCCTTCCATCGATCTCGTCTCCCATATGATCCCAAAATTTTGAGAGAGTGGGCCAAATCAGATTAGTAACGACCTTCTCTCCCTTCTATATATTTTTCTAAAAATACGATGGAAGTAGAAAATGTAAATCTAATAAGGAAAGTTGTTAATGAACTCATTTCAAGGCTTCCTGAGGATTGTGCCGAAATAGCCAATGAGCACTTCAGTTTAATGTTAGATGAGATAAAAGAGAAGGGGATAGAGAGGGCTACCAAGGATTGGTATATTGGAGAGACCGAGGACGTAGAATACAGTTTTAACCTTTAAAAATAAAATTATATAAGTTAAAGGATTTTTCTACCTTGCATGGAACAATTTTCTCTACCTCGTTCTTGGAAACTCTCAATTAACGATCTTTGGATGCTGGCTAGTAAAAATACTAGCCAGTGTGTAGTACCATAGTGATGTCCACCGGCTAACCGCTCACCCTTATGGATGGGGTCTTCCTCTCCCCCAACCCCCAAAGAGATAAATGGGAAACTTGGTGGCCCACTACTTAGTCGCAATAGAGGACACTTTCCTTAAACTACCTTCCAACTCTAGAAGTCTCCTCTTTAGATCCACACCTCTGGAGTATCCACCTAATCCAGTCTCTGCTACAACCCTATGGCACGGAATCAATAACAAGATTGGGTTTTTAGATAAGGCAACACCTACCGCCCTGGGTGAAGTGCCCACAGCATCTGCGACCTCCTTGTAGGTAGCCACTTCGCCCCATCTTATCTTTCTAACTTGTTTGTAAACTCTCATCCTGAAGCTGTTGGAATTGAGCCTGATAGGTATATCATCAAATTCCGTTCTCTTACCCTGGAAATAATTATCAAATCTTTTAAAAAGATCCCTAAAACTATCGTTGTCTACAAGGCTTTCCTCGGCGCATTTACAGAAATCTAGCATAACTATTTGCTCATCATCTGAAACAACCGTAATAGGGCCCAGAGAGCTAACGTAAGTCCCATACTTTATCATTCATCCAATCCTCTTAATCAGAGTGTTTTCAGCATCTCTATTCTTTATTTCCAGAGATATCTCATCTACAAATTTTGAAAGAGGTACACCCTTAATCTCAACATTTCCTCTGGCCCTTATGGTCACCTTTTCCTCCGAGGCCTCTTTCCTCCCCACTATGAGAAGGTATGGAACTCCGTCATCGTAACCTCTCTTGATTCTCTTCGAGAGAGTCTCACCACTCGGGTCAATCTCTGTCCTGATTCCCCTCTGGAGTAGCACATCTGCTACCTTCCTAGCGTAATCCAAGTTATCCTCGCTTATGGGGAGAACCCTCACCTGAACAGGAGACAGCCAGGTGGGTAGTTTTCCGCGGAAATGCTCAAGAAGTATAGCTATCATCCTGTCCAGCGAACCATATATGGCTCTGTGAACCATTACCGGCCTCTTCTTGCTTCCGTCTTCATTCACGTACTCCAGCTTGAATCTTTCGGGTAGATTGAAATCAACCTGAATGGTTGAGAGTTGCCACCATCTGTTCAAACTGTCCCTGATGTCGAAATCTATTTTGGGTCCGTAAAATGCACCCTCCTTATCCTTAACCACGTAGGGTACATTGAGCTCCTTAAGTACGTCGAGTAGGGCCTTAGTTGCCTTCTCCCATTGCTCATCACTTCCTATGCTTTCATCAGGTCTTGTGCTCAGGTTTATCCTGACGTCCTCTCCTTTGAACCCAAACCTGCCCAGTACGTCAAGCGTCTTCATAACTAGGTTCTTTACCTCATCTTTTAGCTGGTCCTCCCTCAGGAAGATATGACCGTCGTCCTGTGTAAACCCTCTGGTTCTAAGGAGGCCGTAAAGCTCACCCTTTTTCTCCCATCTATAGACGTTACCGAACTCCGAGAACCTGATGGGAAGGTCCCTGTAGCTCCTCACCCTAGATTTGTAAATCAGAATGTGAGCAGGGCAATTCATTGGCTTTATCCCAAGTTCATCATCGTCTTTCTGGAAGATCAACATCTTATCCCTGTAGGTATCGTAGTGACCACTTATCTTCCAGAGGACTGTCCTGAACACGTGGGACGTGTAGACCTCCTGATAACCCATAGATGCGTTAATTTCCCTCATGTAGTTTATCATTTCGTTTCTGATTAGCTGACCCTTAGGATGGAACAGGACTAGACCAGGACCAGATTCCTCGTGGAAGCTGAACAGATCCATCTTTTCCCCTATAATTCGGTGATCGGTCTCAGATGCCTTCTCCAGCCATTGTAGGTAGTCATCCAGCTGTTCCTTGGTCTCAAAGGCTATACCCCTTATTCTCACCAATTGTGTGTTGGCTGAAGGGTGATGTACCGAGATGTTTAAGACCTTAAAGTATCTAGGCTCCCCCGAGGGTATCACATCCCCTTGGAAGCTTATCTGTTTACCGTTATAGATTATCTTTCCGTCCTTTATTTCATATTTGTAATCCTTCCATTGAGCAAACTTCTCAGACTCCTGAAGAGAAAGAGACGAGTCGGACTGAACGTCAATGTAGAAATCCCTCTCTCCTAGGCCTACCTCAACTGGTGCAAGCCCAGCATTATGCATGTTCAACGCCATTATTATTGCTCCCTTTAGCCACAATCCTCTATAGGACTCCATGTTAGCCCTAAATAGGCTAAAAGGGTAAAAATCTTATAGTTTAGCATGAAGAGACTGCTCATCATAGCCAGCGGAGGAGGCCATACTGGATTTGCCAAGGCCATAGCGGAGTACCTCCCCTTTAAGGCAGACTTTGTAATTCCGGAGGGAGATGAGAACTCCAGGAAGCTAGTGAGTCCCTACGCCGGAAAAATATATGAGGTCAGTAAACCAAGGGATCCCAAGGGGTCAAATTACTCCCTTGTTACTAAGGGATTCAGAGCTCTCCACCAATCAATCTCGTTACCCAGATATGACGTGGTTGTTGCCACTGGTTCGAATCACTCAGTTATCCCTTCTCTCTTTCAGAGAGTAAAGGGATCTACTTTGTTCGCCCTGGAGAGTCAAGACAGGATTGTAACTAGAGGAAAGGCAGTTTCTGTTCTCTCGCACTTCTCCAAGGGAGTGTTTCTTCATTGGAAGGAGCAATCATCGCTTTATAGAAACGGAATAGTGGTGGGACCTATTCTTCAAAGGAGGAAATACGATCCAGTAGACGAAGGATATATCTTGGTTACTGCAGGAACAGAGGGTTTCAAGGCTCTCTTTGATAAGATATCCAACCTGGGCCTAACAAACTTGATAATTCAGACCGGAAAGGTATCTCCAGAGCCCTATGCGAAAAAGGGGATCAAGGCCTTCAGTTTTGATCCAGATATTGAAAGGCTGATTGCAGGGGCCTCCGTGATAATAACTCATCAAGGTAAAACGGCCATGGAGTCTGCTGTACTTTATGGTAAACCCACAATTCTAGTATTCAATAGAAGCCTTACTAGGGCAGCTACTTTTGAGGATGTGAAACTTTACTCCGAAATAATAGGAGCAAGGTTTTTAGAGGACCCCTCTACCTGGGATGATGAGAAGTTAGTGGAGGCCATCAACGAGCGTAAAAAACCCAACTCCCATCAACCTGGGACGGAGAAGCTGGTAAAGGTGATCATGGATTATCTTGAATGAACTTGTGGGACTTTTTCAGGAGAACAGGGATATAATAAGAAGTACAGGCTGGGTTATCACTGATCCCAAATCCTATGCGTGGTGGGACGGCTTCGATTCTGCAGACAAAATTGTAATCTCCGCCTTTCTTGTTCAATTGACCAAGTGGGAGTCAGTTAAGAGAGTGATAAGGACACTTGAGGAAAACAGCCTAGCCAAGGTAGAGTCCTTGGCTGACCTTGATCTTCCCTCTCTAGAGACCTACTTCAAGCCCATCAATTTCTATCGAACGAAGGCTAGAAGGGTTATGAGCTTCGCGAGGTTCGTGAAGGAAATGGGAGGTCTTGATAAAGTCCTAGTCCTCGAAAAGAGACCCCTTCTACTGAAACAGGAGGGGGTTGGCGAAGAAACCGCTGATTCCATTCTGTTGTTTGCGGGAAATCAGCCCATTTTCCCCAGCACGGAGTACTCCAGAAGAGTCCTTAGCAGAGTAACAGGGCGAGACATGAGTAAAAGGGAACTTCCGGGATTCGTCTATAGCAATGTTCAACAGGATCTGTACCTGTATAAGATTTTGCATGCAGGTTTAGGCGCTGTTGGAAAAGCTTTTTGTTTACTAACCAAGCCTAAGTGTGATAGATGCTTTCTTAAACAAGTATGCGAATATAATTATAGATAGCCATGAAACTTTATGAGTACGAGGGAAAAAGACTTTTTTCGCTCGTCAATATTCCAGTGCCTCGCGGACAGGTGGTAAGGTCCCCGGTTCACGTTCAAGGAAAAGTTGTGGTCAAGTCGCAGTTACTCGAGGGAGGTAGGGGAAAAAGGGGACTTGTGAGGGTGACTGAGGACAGTTATGGAACCATTGAAGAGCTAATGAAGGAAGGCGTTAACACGTTCTTAATAGAGGAGTTTGTTCCTCACTCCAGGGAAATATATCTTTCAGCCATGATGGATAGGGAAACTGGAAATCCAATGATAGTGGCTTCCCCATTTGGCGGGATTAACATAGAGGAAAGCAAGGACGTAAGGACATTCGTTATCCCCATAGACAGAAAACTCATGAGATATGATATTGATGCAGTAGAGAAATATGTGGGATACAGGGGTCTAAGTTCAGTTATAGAAGGTCTACTCAGGCTCATCCTGGAGTATGACGCGGAACTGGCAGAAATTAATCCGCTGGCAATAACGGAGAACGGTCCCTTGGCTCTGGATTCTAAGGTTATCCTAGACGACAATGCGTTGTATAGGCATGAGGAGTTACTGAAGGAACTGCAAAGGGAGAAGGTCCCCACGGACTCATATGTGGAGCTGGAGGGTGACGTGGGTATAATAGGTAATGGCGCAGGTCTCACCATGGCAACAATGGATCTAGTGAAGCTGATGGGAGGTAATCCTGCGGACTTCTTGGACGTAGGAGGCGGTGCAGATACTGAGAAGGTGGCCTCGGCGGTAATTAGGGTTGGGAGTAATCCGAGGGTGAGAAAGATAGTGATTAACATCTTCGGGGGAATAACTAGGTGCGATGAAGTCGCTAAGGGAATTGTAGAGGCATATCAGAAGGTGAACAAGCCCATTTACGTCAGACTTACGGGTACAAATGAAGAGGAAGGAAAGAAAATCCTTCAAAGTCACGGAATAAGGGTATACGAAGACGCATTAAGTGCTATAGGTGATGCTCTACGTTCATAAATTCAGGTACTAGGGTTCTCGTTCAGGGAATTACTGGAAAGGAAGGAAGCTTCCACACCTCGATGATGCTCAAGTACGGAACTAAGATAGTTGCGGGAGTAACTCCAGGAAAAGGCGGAACTGAGGTAAATGGGGTTCCAGTGTATGATACTGTTAGGGAGGCGCTCAAGGAACATGAAATAGACGCATCCATAATTTTCGTTCCAGCACGCTTCGCTAGCGAGGCTGTATATGAGGCCGTGGACGCAGGAATTAAGCTGATCACGGTTATCACGGAGCACATACCTGTGATCGACGTTGCCAGATTCGTCAGGTATGCCAAGGTCAGAGGAACCAGAATAATTGGTCCCAACTGCCCTGGACTCATAGTGCCAGGAGAGTCACTCCTGGGAATATTACCAGCTAAATACTTCAGGAAAGGGACCGTGGGGATAGTGTCCAGATCTGGTACTCTTACGTATGAGGTCTCTCATCTAGTTGGAGACATGGGACAGTCCACTGTGATTGGAATAGGAGGAGATCCAATTGTTGGAACATCTCTTCAGGAAGTGGTTCAGGAGTTCGATCAGGACGAGAGAACAGAGGCAATTGTGATAATAGGGGAGATAGGTGGAACAATGGAGGAGAGGGTAGCGCAACTCAAGAGAGAGGGAAAGATCAGGAAGCCCATAGTGGGTTACATAGCTGGCTTAACGGCTCCCAGAGAGAAAAGGATGGGTCATGCCGGTGCGGTCGTCTATATGGGTATGGGAACCTTTGAAAGCAAGATAGAGGCCTTCAAGAAAGCTGACATACCTGTAGCTAAAACTCCTTACGAAATAAGGGATATCTTGACCAAAGTCGTCAGGAAATAAGATCAGTTGTTTCTAGGTTTTATCGTTATGGTACCAGTGTCCTCATCGACCTGCAACATATATCTTTTTCCAAATTTTTCCACCATTGACTTTGGAATATACAGGTTTAGAGGTAGTGTGTAGTATTCATATTCATAAACCTTTCCTCTAACCTGTTTCTTTCCCACGAGCCTCTTTGCCTCAACCTCTCTTTCTTTCATAAGATAATAGTAAGGTCTCATTTTTTAAAACCTTTCCTTAAGCAGTTCCTTCTTTAGTTTCGAAGTAAAAGTAAAACTAGTATAGTCTAAACGACTTGTTAAGCATATGGAACACAAGCTCGTTTTTCAGTGCTGTTGGGGTAATTCTGAAGACTGTAGCCTCAAAAGAACCGTCCGAGAACCTTATTTTCAGATGGTAAATCATGTCGTTACCAGAGAAGATGGCCATATAGACGCAGTCGTTATACTCACAGTTCGGGCCTATGCTGGTCCTCACCCTTTCCCCGTTTACTATGGTAAACATTGTTTGTAGGGACCAGTCGGAAACATTGATTATCTCGAGGGAGTCTACGAGCAGTTTATAGAGTAGCCCTATCTGAGATATTTCAAAATCCTTTCGTGAGGGAGCAATCTCATCTTTTCTAACTCTGGAAAGTACGTCAGTTAGTTCTTCCTCAGTAAGCGATATAACAAGTTGTTTGTCATCTATATAAAAGTGGATGAAACCATCCATTGGTGGCGATACGTGGATAGAGTTAACCCTGAAGGACTCTATTACCCCATTGAATCTGGCCTTATCACCGTCAATCTCCACGGAGACCTTTTCATTTCCATCCATCACTAATCAGTTTTGTAGACGACGTATAAAACCATGTTTTACACTCCCTTCAAAAACTAAACTCTCCCAACGCTAATCTTAAAAATTTCATGAAGGCATTTGCTAGATGAACCCCGTTCACATCCTTGCAAAGAAGGGAGATATTGCAGAGAAAGTTTTAGTTGTGGGAGATCCGGGAAGAGCGGAACTTCTCTCCTCCCTGCTTGAATCTCCTAAGCTCGTTAACAAGAACAGGGGCTTTCTAGTCTACACTGGTACATATCGCGGTACTAGGGTTAGTATAGCCACTCATGGTATAGGTGGACCTTCTATGGCCATAGTTTTTGAGGAATTGCACATGCTGGGAGGCAACACTTTCATTCGACTTGGCACAGTTGGTGCCCTGAGGCCTGAAATAGGCCTGGGAGAATATATTATTCCCACGGGTGCATCCTATAATCCAGGAGGACTTTTCTTCCAGTATGTGGGGGATCTAACCTCTGTTTCGGCAACACCTGACCATGAGATAGTCTCTAGGCTTATCACATCTTTTGCCTCAGCGGGACGCAGATTTTACGCTGGAAATATTTTCAGTAGTGACGCTTTTTATGCTGAGGACGAGCATTTCGTAAAGAGATGGTCGGATAGGGGTAATATTGGCGTGGAGATGGAATGCGCCACCCTCTTCTTCTTGAGCAGGTTAAGGGGGACGAGATCTGCTGCGGTGCTGGTGGTTAGCGATAACTTGGCTTCTGGTGGAAACTGGATCTCCAAGGAGGACCTTGAGAGAAGCGTTATCGACGGTGCAAAATTGATTTTAACCGTATTTTCGGAAATGAAATAATGAAATTAATAAGAGATCCAGTTCATGGCTACATAGAGGTCCCTGACAGGTTACTTCCTGTAATCTCAAATCCGCTTTTTCAGCGCCTTAGATACGTGAAGCAGACTGCCCTCGCTTACATGGTATACCCGGGGATGAATCACTCCCGTTTCGAACACAGCCTTGGGGTGATGCATCTCTCCCTGGAGTTTCTCAAGTATATCAAGGAAAACTCATCGCTAGAATTCCTGGACCAGGAGCTTATGGAACTTATAGCTACCACAGCAATGCTCCACGATGTAGGGCATCTTCCCTTCTCTCACACGTTTGAGAACGCTCTTCAGGTCGCAAAACGGATTTATGGCGTGGATGTATTTGAAAGGGACAAGAAGACCCACGTCATTCTGGGTACTCAGCTAGTGGAGAGTGGTTTGGGATCCGAGCTCGAGAAGAGCTTTAAGACGTTCGAGGACCCGGTTAAATTCATCACCAGGGTATTGCTAGAGACCCCCTCGAACAAGGAGGAGAAGCTAGCTCATTTGATAATCTCCAATTTCATTGACGCAGACAGGAGCGACTATCTCCTCAGAGATTCCTATTACGCTGGGGTGGAATATGGCCAGTTTGACATCGAAAGGTTGAAGAGATTCCTCTTTTTCGAGAATGACATGCTTGTAGTCCTGAGCAAGATCTTACCCATAGTGGAGCAATTCCTTCTGGCCAGAATGTACATGTTCCAGAACGTGTATTTTCACAGCGTTGTCGGGATGTATAACGCAATTCTCTCACAGGCCATAGCTCAGTTGTTAAGGGATGGATACCTAGTTGTGCCAACAGAGGTGAAGGACTTCCTGGTCTTTGATGATAATTTTGTGGTTTCAAAGTTACAGCTGGTCAGGCATGAATTACGTAATGCAATCATGTATAGGCAGGGTTTCAAGAGAATCAAGATTGAACCGGGTCCCAGTTGTATAGACAAGCTGGAGTCGATGAAGAAGGAAATATATGAGGATGTTAGGTCCTCTGATGGCCTTCTCGTTTACCATGAATTCAACGATGTTCCGTACAGGGAAGAAAAGGATGAAGCGGTTTATATCCTCACTCCGCACGGGGTTGAGAGACTAAAGAGGATATCACCAGTTATCGGTTCATTAAGCGAAATCAGAAAGGTAGTTGTGGGCTATCATGTGAGCAGGGAGGATCTTGGAAGAAAGTATGAGAAGATCTTGACTGAATGTAGGGACTGATCATGCGTTCAATGCGAGGCGAGAGATAGCTCGCATTCAGGTTAGACTAGATAAGGGCCCTTTCCAACCCTGTTCACTAGAATCTTTACGCTTCCAAGTTCCTTCAGGAATTTCATCACTTCATCCATGTCCTTCTCCAGCACAAATATGTGTGGATTTGGACCAGCATCAAATGTGTACCCAGCTTTACCGAACTCGGCTATCCACTCCATTACCCTGAATGATTTCTCGTTCAGATAATTCATTGGGGGCCACGAGTCCAGAATTACAGCGTGCATACTATTGCTATGTCTCATGGTGAGCTCGAAGAACTTGCTCGCATTTCTTGTCCTTATTGCGTTGACTACTTCCTCAAACGTTTCCTTAACGAACTCTAGTCTGCATTTCATCAGCGAGGAGGTGGCAGTAGTGTTCTCCATTCCAGATCTAGAGGACACCTTCTTTTTCTCCTCTCCGAAAATTGCTATGATATCCACAAGTTCCGGCCAATGATTAGGTGGGAAAATCTCCTCGCAGAAGGAATCCTCACCACTATCCAGGTCACCCTTATTCCATTTCACGAATCCGCCGAACATACTCCTGCACGCGCTTCCTGATCCGATCCTGGCAATCTTGGATAGCTCCCTGTTGCTCAAGCCCAGTCCTAGAGCAGAGTTTGATGCAAAGGTCAGCGCAGCGATTCCTGCTGCAGAGGATGCCAATCCAGCCGAGCTGGGGAAATTGGTTGTGGACTCTATCCTAGCGAATATACTTTTCCCGTATAGTTCCCTAAACCTTCTCAAGACCCTCCCTGCATACTCGTTCACCTCTCTCTCATCCAGTCTTTTACCATTTATGAGAACCTCATCCCTATCCAAGGATTCATCGAATGTAACCTTCGATCTGACCCACAGGGAGTCAAGTGATACGGAAAGTGAAGAATTCAACGGCAGATTGAGCTCCTTGTCTCTCTTTCCCCAGTACTTCACGATGGCAATATTGGAGGGTGCAATTGCCTCAGCTTCCAGTTTCAACTCTCACACCTTCATCCTGTTTAACATCTATGGTTCTAATACTCATTTTCTGCCAGGCCTCCCTTACTTTCTCAAGGTTCTCTCCTAAAGCCATTATGAGATCTCCTCCACCTGCTCCAGGCATTAGGGATATAAGGGCACCATTTTTCTCGGCTAGTGCCATCAGTTTCCTATCCTCCTCGGTCTCTAGTTCCACGCCCACAACCTGTTTCGAGAGCAAGTTCAGGTTTCGTCGCGCCAACTTTATGTGAGGTATCGCGGCGTCAACTTTCCCGAGCTCCAGTAGTTTGATTGCCATCTCGTTATCTATTTCAATCTCGTGCATTACTTCCTTGAACCGCTGGTTTTCCTTAGCTTCCTCGAATCTCCTGACCAAGTTTACCGTGTTAGCACTTCTTCCTGTAAAACCCAAGAGGATCTGTAAGTTGTCGGGAATCTGTAGTTTCTTTATGGTGGAATCCACTTTGTTGATATCGTTATATCTTCTGTACACAACACTACCGAAGGTAGCCGCGGCTATGTCGAACCCACTCCCAATACCTTTCTGTCGCCTATAGTTAGCCCTCTGCGAAAGCCTATACACCAGATCCACGTCCAGTTTTCCTTCTAGGGTATATATGAGGCAACCCGTTAGCGCCACAGTTCCTGCAGAGGAGCTTCCAAGACCGGTCTTCTTCCCATCTATCTGGAACTCTGGGTCGTTTATGAGGTAAACCCTTAAGGGAGGAATTTCGTAAACTCGTCTAACTTCTTCAAGCACGCTGTCAATGAGCTCGTTTTGACCCTCGAGGAAATTCCCGTATGATGTGATGAACTCCAGCCTTTGAGATTCCTCACACCTGCACCTGACTCTCCTGTTTATGGCTATCACATGTGATATCCCACCGAATACCACTGAGTAGCTCCCTATCCATAGGACCTTTCCTGGCGCCGTTACCTCATTCTGCATTTATTTTACTCAATTGAATAAGACCATAAAGCTATTCAGGTGTGTTTACATGAGCTCTTAAGGTGTGAGCAACAAGATCAGAATATAGCTAATTTCTTTATTCGAGATTTTTAGAATTTCCATATGGACTTTCTTGACAAGAAACACAGGACGGTTCTGGTGGCCGTAGCCAAGGAAGGTTATGGAGGAATCTCCATTGATCAGCTTTTTGCCACTCTGTCTCCATTTCTTAGCAAGGACACCATTGTGAAACTTATTGAAGATTTATACTTTTCCCAGTATATCGTGATCGTGAGGGACTCTGGCGAAATAAGATACATAGCGAGTAAGAGCGTTAGGAATGCAATGATCTCGCTGGAGCTTCAGAGATATAGATTGACCAAGTTTCTTGAGTCCCTTAAATCCCTTGGAAACTCTCAAGAAAAACCTAAGCCAGAGGAAATATCCAACTTAGTTGAAAAGGGATTAAGAATAGTGTCCACAGGTTATATTCAGCTACTTTCCGAAGTTCCAGAGCTCACTATTCCGGAGTACACCGAGATGATGGAGCTATTGAGTAAGGAATTGTTCGGAAAACTAATCCAGACGGTGGAGAAGGAGACACCCAACGATGAGATGGAGAAGTTGGTTGAATTAATTGGTAAATATCGTGGAGAAAGGGATGCTGAGGTAATAAAGAATCTGATGTTTATAACCACGAAACAGAATCAACCTCAATCAGGGACATCAAAATGAACTGGAGAGGATCCTTTGAGTTAGTTTAAGAAATCCATTTTGTTACGAAACTACTTGATTTTTACTATGTAAACAAGTTTACATGGGTTATTCATGTTTGCTCATCTGACAAACCGTCAGTTGATATGAAAACGCTTAAAAAGAACAACTGTAGTATTATACTCATGCGATCTCGGAGGACATCAGTGGAAATAATGGCGGATATACTTGAAGTGGTTAGTAGTGGGAGTACTAGCAAGTCCTCCATCATGAAGAATGCTAATTTAAGCGAAGGGCTTACAGAAAAATATCTATTAATACTGAAGAGTAAAGGTCTAATTCAACAGAAAGATGGCTCTTTCGTGTTAACCGAGAAGGGTAGGCAGATCCTTAATAACTTTAGAGAAATTAGAAGACTAGAGCTAAGATTGGACGAACTCTTAAATTCGACATTAAATGAATTATCTTAGATGGCATCAACATTTGTACAGGAGGCCCTTCTGTTTTCGCTAATAATCCTCATGGAGTTAGTGATCTCCTACTACGGTCTTCAGAGGTTTGTAAGTAAACTGGAGCCAGTATCGCACAAGGTGGAAGACGTATTTCTGCTTTACACCTTTAAGCAGATCGTTAACTTCGTTTCAGATAACGACCTAGTTCAACAGAGCCTCATTGGTTCGCTGGCCGGTATGAATGATAAGGATCTTTTGGACTTTATGAGGAATAAAATTGGTGATATAAAGAGTCAGCTCAGCGAGATCGGGGATGGAATCTCCAGATTCGAGAAGGCACGCAGGACCATATCCAGGATACTTACAATGTCTCTTCAGATAAGGATCATGATTATAATCAGTCTAATAGGCCTAGCCCTGGTGATTTTCCTGCCCTACGATGCCGAGCTGATGGACTTGGGGTTAATGTACGGGATTGAACTGGTGGCGCTCTATTACACCTTTCTATCCATTTTCCTCTATATTTCCTTGTCCAGGGATTACTCCAGTGTCTTAAAGTCCATAGAAAGTCTGGAGACCTCCAAGTAGGCAAGAAGGTCTAGTATTTTCCTCATATAGACCTTGACAAAGTAATACATCCTATACCTTCTGAAAACGTTCTCATCCTCTTGGAGAATGTTTATATAACTATCTGGATCGTACCTTTTCACATTTAGATTTCTGCCATCTATTGATAGGGAGTTGGGGCATTCCCTCTTGGATACGATGAGTATTTCGTCACCGTTTATTCCTGCTAGCATAACATCCCATTTGCCCACCATCTCAACGGCTTGGAGAACTACCTCTTTCTCACTTAGCAATTCTGCTGGCCTCCTTTTCAAATATCTCCTTCACTTCGCTCAAGGGTTTGAAGGAATTTCTGTCCATCTCCTCTACCCTTATTTTCACGATCCAGCTTCCATAGGGATCATCGTTCAGCAGGCTGGCGTTATCCAGGACTCTTTTATTAACCTCTATCACCTCTCCCTGAATTGGGAACCTGAACTTTCCTATCCACTTTGCGCTTTCCACAGTGAATACAGGCGTCCTGGGGTTGATCTTCTCTCCCACATTTTTAGCAGATACTTGAAATATTTTCCCAGTCATATACTGTCCCAGATCGGTTACTCCTAGGGTCAGGACGTTTCCTTCCAGCTTTGCCCATACGTGTTTCTCAGGGTCATAGAGAAGGTCTTCGGGAAATGAAAAGCCATTTATTTGCATGTGGAATTTGAGGTAATCAATACTTATAAATCTTAATTTATTAAAAAACCCATGGATTTTGGGATATGGCTGGACGGCGTAGTTTTAGACGCGGATACAACCGAGTCGCTCTACTCCAGTTATAAGGGCAGTAACTCACCGGTTCCCATAACTAGTAGGGTGAACCCTGATTGGCCAAGCTTCTATGCACGGGTGAAAAATAGGGGACGCGTCTACCTTCTCTCCCCTTACTCCTGCGAAGATACCCGGGAAATATTGAGGAAAGTGGGGATGGAGGAGAGGTTTGTGTGTAACACGGGCAAAACCAAGCCATCTAAGGAACCAACGGAGAGACTTGTCATGGAGAATGGGCTAGATCCTCTAAATCTGGTGATCATAGGCTCATCACCATTGGATCTTCTTTCAGCGAGATTCTACGATTCAAGGATTAGGGTAGTCTGCGTGGTGAGGAAGAGCGATTGTTCCAAGTATAGCCCTTTCATTCAGGTCAAGAACCTAGACGAGGCCTTGAAGTCCCTGGAGAGGCTTAAATTACTGCCATAGATAGTTGGTCCTATCCTCCATGTCTGCTATCTTGAACGCCAGTTTCCTTGCCTCACACTGGGAACATCTTCCACAATGGGCCCTGTGACCTAAAAGGCACGAGTAAGTATCTAGCGGATTCATGCCGTACTCAACTCCAATCTTGAGTACGTGGGCTTTGGATAGTCCCATAAACGGGAAAACGAGGTTTATGCGGAGAGCTTCAGCTAACTTTCGCAGGGCACTCATAATCTCAGGCTTGTTGGATTCGTATTGACATTCTTCACTAACCGTGAAAACGTAAACTGAGGAGTAACCCATTTCCAAGGCATACGTGAGTGCGAAGGGAATCATCACAGCATTTCTATGTTTAATGGGTTCGTGCGGGATCAGGGACTTCCCTTCTCTGAAGTATTCTCCCATCTTCCTCACGTCAACCTCAATCAGTCTCTTTCCCAGCCTTTCGCAATTGACCCTCGCGTACTTAACCTGTTCCTTGAACGCTCTCTGACCGTAATTCATTATCATACAATCGTAATCCATTTCCCTGTATCTGTACATACCCGCAGTGGAGTCCAAACCACCTGATACTAGGAACAAGGACTTCATGCTTTTTTAAATAACAAAAAACGAAAATAAGTTAATGGAAAGCAAGGAAAACGAGGCCAAAAAACTGGCAGCCACCTACGCCAGATGGCTGCGAAATCCGGAGGAGGCCCTCTTTGGAAAAACGGGGAAGGGTGTGGTTATGCAGATGTATAACGCAATAAAGCAGGCCAAGACCAAGGACGAACTTGTTCAGGTTCTGGACCTATCCAAATACGAGCTGTCTAAACAAACTTACAATGATATGACCAGATTCATTAACGAACTCAGAAACAAAATTTCCCAAATGCCTGACCAGGATGCTATAAACTTTACAATAGAGGTAATGAGATACTTTCAGATATCTCTTTTCACCAAGCTCGAGGATATGAAGAGGGGACTTTGGGCCTAATGAATATTTTATTCTTGCAATAATCACGAGATACATTTTTGCTAAAATAAGCAAAGATTTATATATACGTTTTTACCACATATTATGTGAGTTAGAATGGAAGTCCAAAAATTAAAAGCTAGACTCCCTTCCGGAAGGGAAGTAGGATTGGTGGAAGCGCTGAGCTTCTGCTACGACATCTCTGACACGGATTTTCAGATACTTAAGGCATTGATAAACATGGGACCTAAGACTGAGGACGACCTGGCCTCCGTGCTGAAGCTTAGTAAGGCGTCCATAAACAGGTCCGTGAACAAGTTAATCTCCATTGGATTCGTGGAAAGGGTAAAGGATCAAGGATCAAAGGGAGGAAGACCAAGATACATATACAAGGCCGTGGACGCGGAAGCTCTCACGGATAAGATATCGAAGGACTTCGAATATTGTGCCAAGCTATTTAGTGGTCTAACTCCCGCTGAACTCAAGAGCTTTCCGAAGCCCTAGGGCATTTATAGCGGAACCTATCAGGCTCTCTCATGAAGGTGAGCTGGCAGATTTCTGTGTCAAAATAGTAAACCGTTTCCTCGTATTTTTGCTGATAGGGTGTGCATTCCGCTTCAAAGAGTCTATTACAAACTGGACATACAACTTTCATGATTTCTTTCATGATTAAGAAGACTTTTTAGCTTTTTGGGTTCATTAAATGCCATGGAGGAGCTAAATCTCTTGGATCTGGAATGTCCCGAACCATTCATGAAGGTAGCTGCAAAATTAATGAAAATGAAAGAGGGAAGGCTAAAGGTAACGTTCAAGGACCCCAAATGCGATGACATGATAATGGAAGCGGTGAAATTGATGGACTGCAAGGTTATAGAACATACCTCTCAGGGAGGCACTTACACCTTAGTTCTTGAGAAGATGTCCTCCTCTGGTAATGAAGGTAAGGTTCAAGAGTTAGGAGGTTGCTGATAGAATCTTTTCGGCGCATCTCTTCAAGTCAATCTTGACTCTCTCCTGAAAGCTGTCAGAGACCGCATAAAGGAACTTCGGCCTTCCTATCTTTTTCCCGTCGACCTTGATTCTTTCGACCAGTCCAAGTTCTATTAACTTCTTCATGCTATTTTCCACCGTGGTTTTACTTAGCCCCATTATCTTACCAAGTTCCACCGAGGTCTTTGGCTCTCCAAGCTCAAGCAACTTGAACAGGCAATCAACATCGGTATCGCTGATCTTATAACAACACCTTATACTCTCCTTCTTCTCCTTCAATGTATCTTTAAGTGCGTCGAAAGTTTCCATCATAAATATTTATAAAGTATGCCCGTTAAAAACTTTTTCTATTTTTTCAGACATCATCCCAAAACCGTGGGCTCTATTGTCCGAAGAGTTTCACATACTCCTTATACATGCATCTATCTTGGATTACTATTAACCCCTCAGACCTAGCCTTTTCGGCAGACTTATCATCCCTTATTCCTTCCTGAAGCCAAACAGCCTTCACGTCGTTCCTTTCCCTTTTCCTTTCCAGCACTTGGTCAATAATGGCGGGTACATCCTTTGAGGGTCTAAACACCTGAACCACATCTATATCATCTTGAACGTCTTTTAATGAAGGGTATGATTTCCTCCCAAGAATTTCAGTTACGGTGGGATTTACCGGGTAAACGACATATCCGTGCTCCATAAGAAATTTGGGAACCCTGTGTGATGGCTTCTCGGGATCCTTGGAGAACCCGATTGTGGCTATCCTCTTGAAGTTGGTTAAAACATACCTTATCTGACTTTCCTCCATGGATTTATATTAGGTACGGAACATTTTAAAAGCTAATACTTGGTTTTCTAGCTATACTATTGAGTTTTACATGATATTTACAAATCTTTCATTTAATAGTAGAATGAAGAACAGAATTGTGATCGTTCCTGTAGCGACATCCAGCACTCGGTCAAGGTTCCTAGGAAGGCGTAGGGTAGCCATTCCGACAAGTATGATTGAGAGACTGGTTACTATGGCGAACCAGGTTATTACCCCAGCCCCAAGGAGTATGGATCCCGTATTCATGGCTAAGATTATTGTAACTATCTTAGAGGGAGTAACGTTGAACATGCCCTGAATTAGTCCCGTGCTCTTGGGTTCGACTTCGAACTCCAGTCTAAATATCCCGGAAATTAGAAGGAGGCCTCCAAACACTATCCCCAATAGGTCAGAGGCCAGTTCAATTTCAGGCTTCACGTAACTAAAGTAAATTAGGACAAGAGAGAGCGGGATCGCTATCAGGGCGAAACCCGCCGAGTGAAATATGGCCATTTCCACCAATTTTCTGTTTTTCCTCACTAACCTAGCCGAGGAGATGTGATCGGGTTCCAGACCGTGCGCTACGCCTATCAGACCTACAGTTGCCAGCACGTCAGCAATGTTTATCATGACTCTGGCTACTCGCGTCCTAAAAAATACGTTATTGACACCTAAACCCAGGAGAATTGCCACCTGATGCTTAAAATAAACAAAACGTAAAAAGATACTTATAATAAGTTTTTTGGGGAAAATCTTTATATATAATATGGTACATTAAGTTAACGAAATGCCCAACTTTAGGTTTATTTTAGAGAAGGGACCTCAGCACAGGATCCTCGCTGGGGAGGAGGCCTTGTTGGATTCCGTTGCTGAGGGATCTGAACCTGTTCTCAGGTTTGTTATCTTTGATCCTACCGCAGTTCTTTTGGGCTATCATCAATCTGCTGAGCAGGAGGTTAACTTGGAGAGGGTGAGAGAGAGGGGATGGGACGTGGGGAGAAGACCCACGGGTGGAGGCACAATAATCATGGGCCCAGATCAGCTGGGCTGGGAGATATATTCAGAATCGTCGCTTTTAGGAGGCTCTGTGGAATCAGCTATTAAGCGTTCAGCAGATGCAGTTATATCAACCCTTTCCAGGTTTGGGATCAAGGCCAATTTCAGGCCCAAAAACGACGTTGAAATAAATGGGAGGAAGATTTCAGGTTTGGGGGCATTTTCCGTGGGGAAGTATATCTCGGTGACCGGAACGATTCTGGTGGACTTTGATGTACAGGCCATGGTTGACACTCTGAAGTTGAGCACAGAGAAAATGAAGGATAAGGTATCAAGGGACTTCAGGGAAAGAATAACTTGGTTAAACAGGGAACTGGATTCCCGGGTTCCCATGGAAGAGGTGATAAGGGAAGCCAGATCAGCCTTCCAGGAATCGCTTGGCGTGGAACTCCATGACGAGAAGTACTTGCCTAGGGAGGAGGAGAACATCAGGGAGCTTGAGTTGAAGTATAGATCTCAGGAGTGGGTCTTCGGCCTTAGGAAAACTCTTGAAGGAGAGGATGTTAGGCAGGGAGAGATCAAGCTTCCAGGCGGACTCTTTAGGGTCCAGGTTAAGCTGGCCGGGAAGGGCCTTATACAGTCAGTTCTAATCACTGGAGACTTCTTCGTGGAACCTAGAAGAAGCATTTATGACCTCGAGGCTAGACTCAAGTGGTCCAGGGTAGAGGATCTAAGAAGAGAGGTCTCTGACTGGTTTCAGGGCGTCAAGTTCCTGGGAGTGGACAGGGATCAATTCATTCAGTTTCTGGAGGGTCTGGTGAAATGAAACCCATCTTCTTTTACGCGCCCTCACTTAAGAGGTATGAGACGGACTACCTAAGCTCAGATGATGGGTGGAAACCAATCTCCGTAACCGGCACATCCTGTGCCTTCAGTTGCAAGCATTGCGAGACCAGAGTTCTTGAGGGAATGGAGGACGGATCCACAAAGGAGAAGTTTGAGAGGATCATGGAAAATGTTAGTAGGGCAGGTCAGAAGGGAGTGATCCTGTCTGGAGGATCTTCTCCCAGGGGAGACGTCCCAGTCTGGAAATATGGTGAAGTCCTCAAGAAGTATCCACAGGTCACTGTTATAGCTCATACAGGAGTGGTCAAATCCAGGGAGATAGCCAAGAGATTCAAGGACAGCGGGGTGAAGATCGCATTATTGGATATGGTTGGGGATCAGGAGACCATAACCGAGGTTTTGGGACAGCCATTCACAGTTGATGATTACCTTAACTCGTTTAAGTTCCTTAAGGAGGCAGGAATCAAGATTGCCCCTCATGTCATAGTTGGGCTCAGCAAGAGGGGAGTGGAGGGAGATCTTCATGCGCTGGAACTTTTAAGGGAGGTCAATCCAGACGCCGTGATTGTTGTGGGACTAATGCCACTGGTGGGAACTCCCTACAAGGGAGTGAAGGAACCCTCCCCAGAGGAGCTGGGAAAAGTCCTCATGAGGGCCAGGGAGCTTTTCACGTCTCCTGTCATGTTGGGCTGTGCTAGGCCCAGGGGGAAGGCCTACCTTGAAGTGGAGAAAATGGCCGTGGATCAGGGTATAGACGGTATGGCATTTCCCTCCCAGGAGACCATAGAGTATGCCATGGGGAGAAGGGAGGTAATCCTTAGCCACGCATGTTGTGGCAACGTGATACATGACTTTCTATTACGGGTGTCCATATGACCCTAAGATTGAATGAAGTAAAACCCATAAGTAGTCCTGAGTGGGTGAGACTCAGCTTCGGTGCAGATATGGTGCTAGGTTTTTCACCTGGAAGGTTTCTGAAGGGAGCACTGAACACCACCATCAACCTCCTGCAGTACTACCCTGATGGGTGTAAGGCAAACTGCATCTACTGCGGTCAGGCAAGGGAAGTAAGTCAAGGTCCTGAGTGCAAGACTTTGATAAGGGTAGAATGGCCATTAAGGCCTCTAAATACAGTACTTGACAGAATAAAGGAGAGACAGGGGGATCCAAACTACGGGTTACAGAGAATCTGTGTTGGTCAACTGGCTCATCCCAGGGCGTCCCCCGATTCCGTGGAGATAACCAGGAGAATTAGAGAGAAGGGAATAGAGCTACAGATCTCCGAGCTGGTTACAGCAACATACACTAGCAAGGACGACATGCGCAAGATGAAGGAGGCAGGCGGAAACATGATAGATGTTGCCATAGATGCTGCTAGCAAGAGGGTCTTTGACGCCGTGAGGGGGAAACCTGTGAGGAGTATGCATAGCTGGGATAGATACATTCATGCCATAGACAACGCGGTGGAGGTATTCGGCAAGAAGAACGCCGGGATACATCTAATCATTGGACTTGGCGAAACAGAGCAGGAAGCAGTATCCCTTATGCTTTACGCTCATTCCAGGGGAGCCAAAATAAGTCTCTTCGCCTTCTACCCGGAAGAGTCGACCCCCATGGAGAATAGAAAGCCCGTACCCCTTCACGTTTACAGGAGAATGCAGATATCGAGGTGGTTGATTGAGAACGACTTGGTGAAGGCTGAGGACTTCGTGTTCGACGAAAAGGGACAGTTAGTGGACATTAATCTGAGCCCCGATATAACCCTTCAGGAACTCTCTGGAGCCTTCTTGACTAGCGGGTGTCCAGGATGCAACAGGCCTTATTCCAATGAGAGACCTGGGGATAGATTGAGGAATATTCCCTGGTATCCCAACGAGAAACAGACCCTCAATGCAATTAAGTCATCGAGACTACCTCTGGCTAAGAGGTTCCTGAACTAAATGAGGTTTCCAGAGGGTAGCTTAGTCAGTTTTTTCACAAGTGGTTTCCCCTCGCACGTAAAGGTAAGTGCGGTAGATGTGGGCTCCTACGACAGGGAGGATTTTATCTCCTTTTTTAGAGGCATTGTGCTATCCGTTGAGAGGTTCAAGGTTGGAAGACCCAACAGGTATGCTGAGACAGACCACGATTACCTAGTGGTGGTGAAAAGCGGGTCCAAGCTTCTGAAGGTGCTTCATGTAGCTCCCTATCTAGAGCCTGGGGAGGAGATTAAACCAGGTGAGGCCCTGGGAAAAATGATATCCTCTCCATATACCGGTGGAGACTTTAGACATGCTCATATTGAGGGACTTAGGTTCACCTTCCCAGAAATCGAAACATCGGATGAAAGGGGTATAGGTCAGGTAGTTAAGACTTCAGAGAATTTCATTGATGTGAGACTATCTACCTATTCCATAGCAGGAGATTTCAGGGGTCTTGGGTGTTGTGGTGGTCTGCTTAACGCCAGTCTTCCCTTTGCTGGTTACGGTGGGTTAATTGGGACAAGGCAGAGAGGTGTAATCATGGTAGGAGGAAAGAAGTATAGCGTAGCCAGAACAAGACGTAATCTCAGCATCTTTGAGAGCAGGAAGGGACTTGTCAAGAACTGGGAATACGACTCGGCATTCAAGGTCATGGCAAACAGGCCAGTGGACGGTCCGCCTCTTCTGGAGAGCATTCTCTCATTCAGGGGTCGACCCGTAGTCAGGATATTTGGTAAGATGGACCTCAAGGAGGGTGATGAAGTTGACGTATGGGCGATCATTGGGGATCATATGGGATGAGAGATTCAGAGAGATTTCTTTTTCCCACCCCATGATAAGGGATGTTTCCAAGAGCAGGATATCCAAGTTCAGGGAGCTGGTCTCTGCCCTGAACAACGTTTACTTCATATCACCAAGGCCAGCCCATTATGAAGATCTCCTAGAGGTTCACGACGAGAGCCTTCTGAGGAAAATAAAGGAAGTAAGCTCCCTTCCTCACATCGGCTTCTTGGATTCCGGAGATACCGTTCACTACCCCGGAATGTTTGAGGATATACTTCTGGTAGCAGGTTCAACTCTCACTGCAATCTCCTTGTCAAGGTTCTTTGAGACAATATACATCCCGCTTGGTGGATTTCATCACGCCACAAGGTCAAGGTCCATGGGTTTCTGCCCAATAAACGACGTTAACCTAGCCATCTCAAGGCTGATCAAGAACGGGGAGAGAGTTGCCCTCGTGGATGTGGATGCCCACCATGCCAACGGTGTGGAGGAAATGTTTTACGATAAACCGGTACTGAAGGTAAACATTTTTGCCTATGACGGAAAGTTCTTTCCAGGTACCGGGGATCCCGGAAGGATAGGAGAGGGCGAAGGTTATGGATATAACTTTAATGTGGGGTTACCCCTGGGCTCCGCTGACGATTCGTTTCAAGAGGCACTGAGAATCCTAGAGGTGGTTGAGGAGTTCAGGCCCTCGGTCTTGCTCGTGGTTGCTGGAGTGGACGGTCATAAGGACGATGGACTGAAATCCCTGAACCTGACCACAAACTCTTTCAACCTACTGGGTCTCAAGGTGAGCAGGCTGGCCAAAAGGCTCAACGCAAGGATCATTTCCTATGGAGGAGGAGGCTACGGTCCAGGGTCAGCACCCTCCATGTTCTCCTTCGTGATGGGTCTCATGGAAACTAAAACTAGGGATGAAATACCAACCCAGGATGAGGAGAAAAAGGCTTACGTGAAAAAGCTGGTTGATCTATTCCTTGAACGCCTTCCCGGTAGCCTTAAGTAGAGAAGTCATTATACCCAGGGCATACTTGGAGTCTGGGTCCCTGGTTAATCCCGCCAATCCTCCTATACCCACAGGCTTCACGTTTGGCAGTTCGTTTGCCCATATCTTCATTGCCTTGGCGAACTTCTCCATTACTGAAACCATTGTATCCACAAGTTGTGGATCTGCCATCACATCCATCAGCTTGTACATTCTGTCCATGACGCCTGTCCTCTGCAGTTCAGCGAACTTCATCATCAGGTTGATCATGGAATCCATATCCATCTGAGCCAGCGCCTTGACCGTCTTCTCATCAGTTAACTTCTTCAGAACCGGCATGGAGGCCTCAAAGGCTCCCAGCATGCTCTCCACATCCAACTGCTGAATCAGTTTAATTGCCCTATCGCTGGTGAGCTTCTGCATCATGGGCATCAAGGAGTTCATGGCCCTTAGCAAGCCGTCAATATCCATCTTCTGTATCATGTTGATCGTTTCCTCACTTGTCATCTTCTCCAGCAGGGGCCACAACGCTTGAACCTTCCCTATCTGATCCATCCCGAAGGCTATCAGGGTGTTCACCAGGTCAGTCTTTTGTACAGTGTCAAGTAGTGCGAGACCCTGTTGCATGAGGTTCATTAGGTTGTCCAGCTGTCCCGATTTTTGCATCTCGCTCATCATGTTGGCAAGTTTGGTCAGGGTTGGGGTCATGGTCTCGGCAGCGGTAAGGAGGGCATCCATATCAAGGCTCTGTATTATCTTCAAAGTTTTCTCGCTTGTCAGCTTACTGAGTAGCGGTGTTAGGGAGCCCATGTATTCCAGAAGAGAGTCGTAGTCTATGCTCTGCAGTACCTTTATTGCCTTATCGCTGGTCAGCTTGTTAAGCACTGGGGTAAGCTTCTCGAGTGCGCTTAAGGTGGAGTCAATATCAAGTTGCTGGATGATGCTGATTACCCTATCACTTGTCATCTTCTCCAGCAGGGGCCACAACGCTTGAACCTTCCCTATCTGATCCATCCCGAACGAAACTAACGTGTTCATCAGATCAGCTTTCTGAATGGCGTCAGCTATACTCACGACCTGCCCCAGCATATCCAGCATGAAGTCAAGTTCTCCCTTCTTGTCCATTTCACTTAGTTTCTCAGCTACCTTCTCGAACGTGGGTAGAACGTCCATCAATTTGGTAACTTTTTGTAAATTCTCTTCTTTGAGCAAAATTTCCAGTGGATCCTGTTGCGACATACTGTTTCACTACTCCTTATATATCATTACTTAAATAATTTTAATGAATATGTTTGCCGTAATCTCACCCAGTTCTTACTCGAAACTGGCCGTTATTCTTGAGAAGTTTTCGGAGTACAAGTTAATAGTCACCACCTACGGGGTCTCTTACGCGCTTCAGAACCACATAAATATTGACTACGCGCTGGATAGGGGTGTATGGGTCAGGGCTTACTCGCATAAGCCTGGGACCTTTTCAGGCCTGCCCATGCATGAGGCAGAGGCCATAATGGTTGCGTCAGACCTTCAGGCAATTCTGATTGCTTCGGACGAGAAGGTAAAGAAGGAGGCGGAGAGACTAGGAGTTAAGGTTGTGTCCCCTGACTAGACTTTACCAGCATCTTCAAGACTATGTTGGGAGGAAATCCTCCAGGGATCTCAGTCTTGTCGTTAAGGACTATCTTTGGAACGCTCATCACGTGATATTTCTTCGCTAGGTCATCGTAGACCTCGCTATCTATGATCTCCAATTCCACGTTTTGATTCACAAGGGCAACCTGGTAGAGGAGTTCGGCAGCAATGGGACACTTGGTGCAATCTGGGGTTACGAATAACTTCACGTTTCCTCTTACCATTTTCGCCATGTCCAGCTCCTGCTGGTCGAGCTGAACGGTATTCGTGGAAATCCTGACCAGGGCATTAAGGAAAGGCCACAATTCATTCATAGATGGAATACCTAGGTATGAGAAATGCCTCCTGCCATTGGACCACACCTGAATTTGAGGCCTTTCGCATCCTTCACTTTCCTCTACTTCAATACTGGCCCCGCTAAGTTGAGATATTAACTCGGAGGCCTTACAGTGACTTATCTTCAGGTTTCTCAGAACCTTGACATACTGCTTGACAATGCTATCGTAGCTCACATGAAATACCTCAAACTCTCAATTCCCTCAAGGGCTTTAATTAACTTTTGTTCCAATTCATTTCGATCATTGAAGCGAATGACCACTTCCACAGTTGTCTCCCTCAACGCATAGGTTACTGGCTCTCCTATTCCCTGAACTAACCTCGAGGCCCTGGCATAGTAAGTCCCCATGGTTACCAGATCATCAAGTTTCTCCCTTCCCGTGGGAAGCGGTATGGGTATGTGAACCTCAGTGCCCTTAATATAAAAGGAATAATCGTCCATGGTTATCATCTCAACGTCACCGTTCCTTGTGTAAGAGAAATTCTTCTTTTCCAGATACTCCTTAAGTTCCATTCCTATCCTTGAATACATCCACGTCCAAGTTAAATAATGCTTTAGCTGCGTTACTTACGCTTTCTGAGATGGATGGATGAACAAATGGCGTGAGGGCCAGATCCCTTGCCTTCATCCTCGATTTTATTGCTATGGAAATAATGTTAATTATTTCCTCTGAGTATTGGGACACAACTTCACCAAAACACACCCTGTCCTGTTCGTCGAAACCCAACTTCACATACCCTTCCCTGATACCGTGGATAATGGCCCTTGTAGAGGCGCCAAGAGGAAAGGAACTGAACTTAACGGCGTTTTCCCTTTCCCCTACCACAGCAATCTGGGGGTCCGTGTAGACCACCTGTGGAACGGCCGAGTAATCCACCTCCACGGGCTGTCCGAGAATCGAAAGGGAAGCAATAACTCCCTCCATCATGGCAGAATGGGCCACCTTTCTCTTCTTGTCCACAACATCGCCTATGGCCCAAACCCGTGGGTTGCTTGTCCTCATGTACCTATCCACAACTATTCCATTACAGTTGAATTCCACTCCGAGGGATTTCACGTCGTCAGGGATGTTAGGCTTCCTCCCGGTGGCGTATACAACTTCACCCCTGAACTCACCGCAGGTTGTTTTTAGTAACTTGCCATCCTGATATACTGGTTCGCAGTTTTCCTTTATTGTGACTCCGTCCCACTCTAGGGAGTCCATAATCACCTTCCTCGCGTCCTCCCCCATTTCGTGGAGCACATTTCCCCGCGTGATAAGGGACACTGAGGATCCCAACCTAGCAAAGAACTGGGCTATCTCAACCCCTGCAAATCCTCCCCCGACCACAACAAGCTCCCTGGGTACATAATTGAGGTTAACCGCTTGATCCTCGGTCATCCCATCCTCTGCTCCCTTAATTCTGGGCAAAGCAGGCGAGGAGCCCGAGGCGATAACCATCTTATCGAATTCTATCTCCTTTCCATTTACCTCAACTTTTGACCCCCTAATCTTGGCCTCTCCCATCATTGTTGTCCCACCAGCATCCTCAACCAGCCTTTGTCCTGCATCAGAAAGGTACTCTATCATGGTGTTTCTAGACGCGAATATATCCCTTACTCCAACATCCACCGATAACCCCTTATAGTTCCCAATCTCAGAGAACCTTGCTAGGGAAAAAGAAACATCATATAAAAAAATACTTGGAACACATCCTGACCTTACGCAGACCCCTCCGAACTTTTCCCTCTCTATTACCAGTACCTTTTTCCCGCTCCTCGCCAGCACTGATCCTGCTATGTAACCGCCGGAGCCACCGCCTATTACCACAACGTCAAACTTCATGGGAATCAGAAGAACAGTGTTCTGTCCGCATCCAGTGTTAAATCTATTAGGGTCGATCCTCCCACAAGTTCTATTCCATCCACAACGTCACTTTCATTCATGTGGCACATATCCTTAAGGCTCTGTACACATACGTACATCTTTACGTTGTTGTCCTTTGCCATGTCGAAGAAGTGTATGAACGGATTTCCTCCTTTCTTTCTCTCATCCTCCTGCCACTTCTTTGACAGCAGTAATGGACCCTTTATCATGAAGAACACGGAAGTCTCGTATTCCATTGAGGCAGATATTGATGCCATGAAGAGGGGTGCATATGTCCTGTCAAGGTCCTCTGGTCCGTGGGTCACAACTATGAGGATTTTCTTCTTCTGTTCCTCCTGTGTTTGTTCAGTTTGGGTTTGTGCCAAGTCTATCCCTCATGATTATTTAATTTAGCTTACTTATATTTTTTATCAAACATATTCATCGAGGGATCTCTTGAGAAATGAGGGTAAGTATCTTACATACCTATCTAATTGATAATTAAAGAATGTTTTTACAAATTATAAACAACACCACAAAGCTTAAATATTTTTGATATAAAAGATATTTTGGTGAAAGTTTGGCAGGAAAGAAGTTATCCATAATAGTCTTCTCAGGAACAGTGGATAAGCTGATGCCTGTGGGCATTCTAGCTTCAGGCGCAGCAGCCTCAGGGTACGAGGTTAATTTGTTCTTCACCTTCTGGGGCTTGAACGCAATTAGCAAGAACGGAATGCAGGCTCAACCACAGGTGGACAAAAACTACGAGCAGATGGGCCCCATGATGATGAAGAGGATGATGGATATGAAGTTCCCCATGTGGCATCAGATGGTGAGAGAGGCTAAGGAAGTTGGCGAGGTTAAGGTATATGCGTGCTCCACAACCATGGAGTTCTTCGGCCTGAAGAAGGAAGATCTAGCTGACTTCGTTGACGATGTGGTAGGTGTTGCCACCTTCCTGGATAGGGCAGAGGGAGGAACAACCCTATTTATCTGAACTTGGATGGTGATATAAATGTCACAAGAGGCAAAAATAGCCAAAACCCTTGACGTAAAGGGAATGTATTGTCCCGGCCCCGTGATGGAGACCGCTAAGGCAATAAAGCAAATAAATGTTGGCGAGGTTCTTGAGGTACTCGCCACGGATCCAGCAGCCAAGCCTGATATAGAGGCATGGGCAAGAAGAACAGGACATCAAATCTTGGACATTCAACAGCAGGGCGGCGTAACTAGGATCCTCGTGAAGAGGGCCAAGTAACTTATTTTATTTTAGATTTTTTTTAACAAAACTTATAAGTCACCTTTTATCATTATTTACCTGTGGAAAGATGGCACAAGCTAAGAGTATACTCCAACTACCCGACGATCCAAGATTTCTAGATATGGCATACGACGTTCAGGGTGCAGTTCCAGAAGAGGAGAGAAATCTACTATCAAACCTGTCACCTCAAGATAGGGAAACTGCCATAAAGTTCTGGCAGGCAGTGAAGTCAGACTTTAGATATAACGAGTACCTGAGGGGTTGCTTGAACTGTGGAGTTTGCACCTCAGGTTGTCCTGCAGCCAAGTTCTACGATTTCGGTCCCAGGGAAATGATACAGTACATGATGAGAGACGAGGTGGACAAAATATGGGAGTTCACCAACAAGAAAGTATGGGCATGTGTGCAGTGTTACACGTGTTCCATGAGATGTCCATTCAACAATGAGATAGCTGGTCTGATCATGCTCCTGAGAGAGTATTCAGTTCAGTTTGCCCTGCCATCCGCCAAGGAGATCCTCGCTCCATATAGAAGGGTCCTCTATACCGTGCTAACTATGGGTAACCAAGTTACTCCAGACATGATTCAGCCAGATTCCTTCCCAGACTGGGGACCACAGGCAGTCGAGGAATCGAAGAACATGGACGTATACAGAAAAGCTATTCCCGTGGACCTGATGCAGAGGACAGACATTGGCTGGCATCCCTCGCTTCAGACTGCAGTTGAAATGATGACCATCATGATAGAGTCAGGAGTCATGGATTCACTCAGAGGAGTTGACAAAGACCTTTATGACATGATCATGGATATCTACGAGGACAGGAAGTCTCAGCTGGAGGAAATCAAGGAGAAGTGGCAAAAGGGAGAGTTGGACGAGAACGAGCTTCCAGACAGCTGGTTAGACCTTTAGTCTTTCTTTTTAACTTTTTTCCCTTTTTCTCGCTATTTGCTTGAGTTTAGAAAAACCTTTCATAGTTACATAAAATGTTTAATAAGTAAAGTATATAACCCTGAGGAATAATAATGATTGAAGGTGTAAAGTTTGGCTACGCAGGAAATGGATAAGAAAATGGAGGAAGAGCTCAAGGAAGCCTTCCCCATGGCTGACAATGTTGACTGGAACGAAGTGTATCAAAGAATAATCTACAGATATAGTACACCTCATGGCCTACAACACGTGAAGGAGGAGCTATACAAGCTTGAGGACAAGGGCGAGATAATTGTGCATCACATTAAGCCCTACAACAACCCCGTGAAGATGCAGACCCTGAACGGCTCTCCCAAGATCATTCCAACTACCAAGTTATGGCAACACAAGAGCTGTGGGCAGTGCGGTCATATCCCAGGCTATCCCACCTCCGTGTTCTGGATGATGAACAAAATGGAGATAGACTACATGGACGAGCCTCATCAGACCTCATGTACCGGATGGAACTATCACGCTTCCGGCGCGTCTAACCCTGTGGCTCTGGCTGGAGTATATGTCAGGAACATGTGGAGGGCATACGAGATAGATTACTTCCCACTAATCCACTGTGGAACCTCATTTGGTCACTATAAGGAGATCAGGAACATGCTAGTTCTCCACAAAGAGATTAGGGACAAGTTGAGACCCATCATGAGGAAAATGGATATGGATATAGTGATACCGGAAGAGGTGGTTCACTATTCAGAATGGCTATACACCATGAGCAAGAAGGCAGCCCAGCAGAAGAAGTATGATCTCAGCGGAATAAGGGCTGCAGTTCACACACCATGCCATGTATACAAGCTAGTGCCCGAGGACACAATTTATGATCCAGAGGTATTCCAGGGTAGAAGGCCAGCAGCTCCGAGCGGTACTGCACAGAACTTCGGAGCCAAACTGGTTGACTACTCCACGTGGTGGGATTGCTGTGGTTTCGGTTTCAGGCATATCCTGACTGAGAGGGAGTTCTCCAGGAGCTTTGCACTATTCAAGAAGGTTATTCCGGCAGTCGAGGAAGGAAAGGCCGACATATTCGTGACCTCCGACACCGGATGTGTTACCACTCTAGACAAGAGCCAGTGGGCAGGAAAGGCTCACGGTTTCAACTATAACTTGCCAGTGCTAGCAGACGCTCAGTTCGCTGCCATTGCAATGGGTGCTGATCCCTACACCATCGCCCAGGTTCACTGGCACGCTACTGACGTAGAAGGATTCATGAGGAAGATAGGCGTAAACGTGGATGATTACAAGGAGAAGTTCATCCAGTACTTGGCTGACCTGAGAGAAGGGAAAGCAGAGCCCGAGTACCTCTACAAGCCCCACAGGAAGATCGACTTCTACCTCTCAGTCCCAGAAAGGGTAAAGTGGTACAAGGGCGATAAGGCCCAAGTGCCAAACACTTCTAAGTAAACCTTTTTAATTATTTTTATTAAAAATGATCTGAGAGTGGGAATTTGGCAGGAGAAAGGGTTCTTGTAATAGGGTCCGGTCCGGCCGGTCTGTCGGCAACCAAGGAGCTAAGAAACCTTGGCGTAGATGTGGTTTTAGTTGAAAGGGAGTCATATCTGGGAGGCACTCCTAAGAAACTGAAGTATAGCTTACTCTTCCCAGAGCTTAGGCCAGCCTCAGAGGTGCTTGACCCCCTGATTAAGGGCGTGGAGTCAAGCGGAGTAAAAACCTACATGGAAAGTATAGTTGAGGGTGTTAAGGACGAGGGAAAAGGCTTTACCGTCTCCATTAAAGATAAGTCCGGAAAAATAACTAATGAGAAAGTAAACGCAATAATTGCAGCTTCCGGGTTTGAGCACTTCGATTCCAGGAGAAAGTACGAGTACGGTTACGGCATAATTCCAAACATATATCAGATCTCAGACATAGAAAGGATGCTCTCCGAGAATAAGCTCGTAACGACCAAGGGTGTACCACCCAAGAGGGTTGCCATTCTTCTCTGTGTGGGATCCAGGGACGCCACTGTGGGTAACACTTACTGCTCCAGGGTCTGCTGTGCGGTGTCCACGAAGCAGGCCATGGAGATAAAGGAGAGAGTGCCAGATGCGGTAGTCCACATCTACTACATGGACATCAGGACCTATGGTCTAATGGAGGATAAGCTCTACTGGAAGTCCCAGCTGGAGTACAGGGTCGGTTACATCAGGGGAAGGATATCCGAGTTCATGAGAGGGCCAAATGACACAGTGATAATCAAGGGTGAGGACACCATGAACCTGAACAGGGCGCTTGTGGTTCCCTACGATATGGTGATTCTAGCCAACGGCATGGAGTTAGGACTAGGTTCAAAGCAGGTGGCAAAGGCCCTAGGCTTAGAACTTGAGGAGCACGGGTTCGTAAAGCCCATAGACCCGGACAGATTACCGGTGCAGTCCACTAAGAAGGGAATATTCCTGGCAGGTGCCATAACTGGTCCCAAGACCATCTCTGACTCCATCACCGAGGGATATGCCGCTGCCATGAAGGCCTATGAGTATGTGACCAAGGGCGTATGGGACGAATCCGACTTCGCGAAGAAGAGGGTCGAGGTGGCCCATCATTAGCACAGTTTTTTTGAGCGTTGATTTCGTCCGTGAGATTTACAATGCAATGTTAAATGTAGACGTGAATAACACTGCCTCAGGGGACGCCAAGAAGTCCCTCAATCTCATACTTGAGGCAATGAAATTAAAGACCGACTTCCTCAGGACCGTAAAGGTTGATACTGAGGAGGAAATGAAACAGGTTTTCGACTCAGTCTTCTACGCAAGGAAGCATTACGACGACGTGTTGAGGAACACTGGTGTAACAGCGTTTTCGAAGGCCCTTGAAACCCTCAGAAACGAGAATCTGTCATATCAGGAAAGAGTGGAAAAGTTCGTCTCCGCGGTGAGGGCCTCCGATCAGGAGGACATGGAGGATATGGCCAAGGAGATAATCCATTATCTTTATCCTGAGGAGTATCCCCTGTGGACTAGATGGATATGGAATCCCAAGAGAAATACAGGCTCCATCAATTACGTGCTGAAGGAGAATCTATCTCTCAAATCCACGGAAGAGTTCCTATCCTCGGTGAACGAGCTTAAGAAGGTCCTTGAGGTCTTCGGTCTGTCTACAGGTAATTATTATCCAACTTCCATTTTTCTTGTATACGCATATGTGAGGTATTTGGACTATACTACACACCTCGCAGTCGATAAGAAGGCTGCGGGGTTAATCCCCACACACCTCACAACCACGGCCCTGGTTATGGGCCTAAAACCATATATAAAGGTGATAAAACTTGCCCATACCTAATTTGGAAAAACCCATTATAAAGGGTTTAATTCAAAAAGACAAGGTAATAGTAGATGGAGTAGAGCTAGACGGAACATGGAACGCCTTCATGATAGAGAGGACGCAAACAGGCTACGACCAGTCCGTGTGGGATGAGATTGCCAACACGGTTGAAGGTGCCACTATCAGCCTCTGCTGGCAATGCGGAACCTGTACCTCAGGCTGTACCATGAGGGAGTATGATCCAAACTACAGTCCCAGAAGGTTCATTGATCTAGCCAGAAAGGGAGACAAACAATCGCTAATAGAGCTTCAGGACAGCATCTGGAGATGTGTATCATGCCAGAAGTGCACCCATAGATGCCCTAAGGGAGTACTGGTAGAGGAGGTTGTACACAGCATTCATAACTACCTACTGAAGCATGGTCTCGTCAAGACCGATCCAGGAACCGTGTTCGATGAGCTCTTCCTGGAGACGGTGATGAAGAATGGAGGAAGGATCAGCGAACTCCTGCTTGGTGGCGCATCTGCTAAGGCTGGGTTTGTTACCATGAGCTTGAGGGATCTGCTCACCATGATGGGCCCACTGCTCAAGTCAGGGTTAATAAAGGACCTCATGAAGCCCAGTAGGGTGAAGGAGTGGGACAGGATAAAGCCTGTCCTTGAGGAGGCAATGAAGGAGGAGGTGACCCCAGAATGACCGAGATAGCTAACCCATACGGTAAAGTAGCCCTATATCCGGGCTGTGCTCTGGACGGACTAGGGAAGTCATATGACGTATCTCTACAGCTGGTAGCGAGAGACCTTGGAATAAACTATGAGAAAATCGAGGACTACAACTGCTGTGGAGCTCTGGAAGTCAAGAACGTAAATACCATGGCTGGACTACTGCTCCCCGCCAGAAACCTCTCCCTGGCGAGGCAGATGGGAGCCAATGCCGTGATGTCAGCCTGTCCAGGATGCCACTATTCCCTATCGAGGACCCAGTACTTCATGACAAGGTATCCAAAACTCAGGGAGAAGGTTAACTCCTATCTGGAGAAGATGGGAGAGAAACAGTACGATATGCAACTGCTCATGATCCATGCCGTTGAGTTCATCTACAACACAGTAGGACCAGAGGGCGTAAAAGCTAGGGTAAAGAGGCCACTTCAGGGACTGAAGGTAGCCCCATACTACGGTTGTCTGTATTCCAGACCTAAGGCCTACACGCTGACAGGGTACATGAAGATGAAGGATGACCCAGAGAGGCCAGTGTTTATGGACGAACTGTTGAGGGCGCTTGGTGCCGAAGTAGTTCCATTTGAGTCCAAGACGATGTGTTGCGGAGGACCTCACGTTTACTCCGACGTCACCACCTCACTGCATCTTGAGGCCAGGATTCTGAAGGATGCCAAGAGAAATGGTGCAGAACTCCTAATAACTGACTGCCCACTGGGACACGTGGCCATAGAGACCAACATGAACAAGATAGCTGAGAAGTATGGAGAAGATCTGAGAATGCCACTGGTGTACTTTACGCAGTTGCTGGCCTTCGCTTTCGGTCACAGCCCGGAGGAGGCTCTCCTCACGGCTAACCTCTCCAATCCCATGTCTGTCCTCAAGAGATATCTCTAAACTTTTTTCTTTCCATCTTATTCTCTAACCATGGTATCCCCATCGGACCATATGGCAAACGAGAGAACGTTTTTAGCCTGGGTAAGAACCGGAATTGCGCTCATAGGATTTGGATTTGTCATAGCCAAGTTTGCTCTTTTCCTTCAGATCCTGAAAGGGGTAAAGGGAGTGGGGCAATCCGTGATCTTCGGTGAAGTTATGATTGTGCTTGGAGCGGTAGTGATAGTGTATGGGCTCTTAGCGTATCATCTCACGGAGAGAGACTTGGAAAATAATACGTATAGATCGAGACACGTTCTCAACTCTGTTTTCGCAGCCATAGTGCTCATAGTTGCCGTGAGTCTAGCGTTACTAGTAATATAGATGACTGAAACTGTTTATATTCCAGTATACCGGTGGGTTGATTGATTCATTCACAAAGACTATCATTAACTAATTGATCTTTTGTTTTCTCTCACTCCTTCATCATCCGACTCGCCATGTTCTGAGCTTATAATACAGATGTTGTCAGTTTGACGTGATGGAACTATCTTACCTGTTATTACAGTTTTTGCTAGTGCTATTTCTAATGTTACTCTCGGCGGAACTTCTCTCAAGAGGAGTGGAGGACCTAGAGAGAGTCATGGGTCAAGGTCTCGCAGGGGGAGTGATACTGGGGACTCTCACTGCACTACCCGAGACATTGATAGTCCTTGTGGCGGTACTGGAACACAAGGGTGGGATTGCCCTCGGCTCAGCCGTTGGAGGTAATGTAGTTCTATTCACCCTGGGCCTTGGATTGGTTGCAATTGCCTATCATTTAAAGTGGGGCAAGTCCCTGACCATGAAGGGAGACTACAAGCGGGAATTATTGGTTATGACCCTTGCCTCCATCATCTTAGTTGTGTCCCTGGCCCTAGGTGACCTGAATCCTTTATTCTCTGCAGTTCTATTCTCAATTTACGTTTACTATGTAGCCTCTAGGATCAGGAGGGGTACCAGAGGTAAAATCAACGTCAAGAGCGTGATGGAGGTACTGGTTGGTGGGGGCATAGTGGTAGTGCTCTCACCCTACTTCGTCAACTTGATCTCGGATATAGCAACTTATAGCGGGATTTCTCAAACCTGGATATCCCTTGCACTCACCCCCGTTGTGGCTGAGTTAGAAGAAGGAATGTCCGCCTTGAGGATAGCCCTCAGATACCCGGCTGGAGGCTCAACCGCGGTGGTGAGTTATTTCGGTAGCAAGATACAGAATGCGACCTTTCTTCTAGGTTTAGTAGGGTTAGACTTCGTAGATGTTAGGGGACCCTTCTTACTCCTAGCTCTCATTTCCAACTTAATAGGAATAGCGATAGTTAGAGATGGTAAGTTGACGTTTGCAGAGGGGCTGATCTTGTCAGTTCTGTACTTTGTAATGCTGTACGTCGCCTTCATATTTCAATTTTCCTCAATTTGATTTGCGTGGTACCGCGTATAAGCCTATTGGAAATGGACACAACGCCAAAAAGTTTTCCTTACGTTTAACGCATCACGTCTCGATTTCACAACGAATGGCGAATCACTTTTTTATTTCTCTTCTGTAATTTTTCTCTCGCTCTTCTTTTCTAACTTAATCTGTTCTTTCGCCATGACATCAGGATAGGCAGTCTCTCCATGTACTGCGTAATCTCCCTGGGCTATCTCATCCCTAGTTAGCCTCAACGGGGTTATTTTACCTATCAGCTTAGCCAGACCTAAACTCACAATGAAGGAATAAGCTCCCACCACCAGTACTGCCAACCCCTGCACCAGAAATTGATGCCAGTTTCCAAATAGTGCACCTCTATATCCAGGAAGGAAATACTGGGACACTGCAGGATCTATCATGAGGCCGGTCAGCAAACCTCCCACGGTCCCTCCAATACCGTGAACTGGGAAAACCCCTAAGGCATCGTCTACCCTTAGCCTGGGTAGTAGCTTGTACAGCCCCATCCATACCAAGGGAGCCGTGATAACTCCTCTCTGTCCTATTGCCATAGCGAGGGCTAGCGCGGAGTACCCTGCGGTCATATGAATCACGTATCCACCAGAGTAATCCACAGCCCCTAGCTGGTTTAACCAGCCACCTGCAAATAACCAGTAGGCTACCGGAGCGTAAACCAGCACAATCCAGATGGGGGAGAACAACATCCATGCCTTGAAGTTCGTCCTCTCCACTATGGCCCCTACTATAAGTCCCGGGGTTATGGCAGCAAAGGCGAATTGAAACATAACAAATGTGAGGAATGGGATATTGAGCGGAGTCCCCGTGGGACCATACACGGTTTCCCCAAACATGGGTAAGTTCCAGGCGGGAAGAGGTAGCCCCAGGAAATTGAGCCCGCCCACATGTATGGATGATGAATAGAAGCTAAGTGAATAACCTAGGATGGTCCATACAAGGAACGTTGATGCAAAGGAGTAAAGAACCATCATCACCGTGTTCATGGAAAACCTACTTCTGGTCATGCCGGCGTAGAAGAGGGCAAGGGCCGGAACTGATTGTATCATGACGAGCGTTGTAGCCGTTAGCATCCAGGAGTTGGATCCTAAACTCAACCTTGGGGTACCGCTGCCGGCGGATATGTCGCTAGGTTTCCCAATGCCATAAAGCTTAAACTTTAGATTTATCATATAAGTTTGATTGTCTTTTGCATCAAAGATGATCAATCATAAGAATGGAGAATTAAAAAACATACAACTTATTTCCTATCATTTTATCATTATATTTGTCTACTTTTCACTCGTGACAGGATCTAGATGATGCATTGCATTTGGTAGCTTAAGACATAGCCAGGTTGTTGGAGTAACTTTTGTCCCAGAATGTTGCCCGACAAATTTTAGGTTATTCTGCGAATGGAATATTTTTGGAAATCACAAATTATTTGCTTTTGAGTCTCCAATAAGAACGGAGTTGGGCAGTGTCTAGAGTGTAAACTCTAGAAAATGAGGGAGTTTCTCTCATTTATGTTTCCGCGAAATATGTTAAAACTACGTTAGAAGAAGATTAATATTGTTATCATGCAGATCCAGAGTATAAATGAATAAAACTTGGTCATTAATTGCTTTTTTCGTCTTCCATAGGAAACAACTTCCTGGCGAAGAATTTTCTCGATTAACGTGTTTTCTCGCAACTCCTTCACTTTACCTCCGTATATCTCACTCCCTTCCACTGTCAAGTTAATCTCGAGTTAACTATACCAAATATTACTAGGGTTAAGGATATCCCCTGAAAAGACGCTATCTCCACTGGAAACCTTGGCATTCACGATCTTTTCTGAAATTGAAAGTATTACGTTAATGGATATTACTCCCTCAGGAAGAGTGAAAGTAGCTATATCCAGAGAGTGATGTAGCGAGTGTATTAAAAATTCGAAAGGGTAATTTATGGTTTTAAAGTCATTGAAGTGAAGGGACCTTGGCGAATCGCAGAGCTCCGAGTTCCACCAAAGACGGTATGGAGAAGAGATTTTAACAGTATCAGGCCAATTGAAAACGTGTTGGATTGGAGCGAGTACGAGCGATGGATGAGGGCGTCAGTAAGTACCTTGAGAAGCGCTGAAAAGGACAGCGATTTTAACTGGGCGTGCTTTAAGGCGGAGCAGGCCGCGCAACTCTCCGTAAAGGCCTACCTCATCTTAATAGGAAAGCAGTATTTCGGGCATGATTTGCCATCCCTCCTAAAGAGAACTGGACTGGACATTTCGGGCCCAATGATGGATTGTGCCCTGTTTCTTGCCCGTATCTACATACCGTCAAGGTATCCTGATGTCCTGCCGGAGGAAGCTATCCCGCAGGAATCCTATAGCGAGAGTGATAAGCAAAAGGCTATTGAGTGCGCGTCAAAAATAATAGATATGGTGAAGGTGGCTGGAGAGGATCTTAGAAGAAAGGAGAAAGCAGAGGGAAGCGGTTCTTCTTCAGGTTAAAACTTACGCAGAGGAATGGCGGAAAAGTCTGGGAAAGGTAACTGTAGTCCTTTACGGCAGTTACGCTAGGGGAGACTTCAACTTATGGAGTGACGTGGATCTGGTTTTAATTTCCGAGAAATTTGCAGGGGTCAGGTTCCTGGATCGATTCGATATGTTCAGGATTGGAGAAGGATTTGAGGTAAAGCCCTATACCCCCGAGGAATTTAGGATAAAGATGAATAAGATAGGATGGAAGGAGGCGCTAAAGGATAAGGTTGTTATACTGGACGACTATTCTCTATTTGAGTAACTTGTTTCGAAGTTCAGGAAAACCGTTTCAGGGTGGGAAGCCCGAGTTAAACCTTATTACCCTGGAAGTTAAACCATTATTATGAGATCCACCACCAAGATTCACAGGAAGGGGATAGTGGTGATTCCAAAGGAGATGAGAGATCTACATCACATGAAGGAAGGTGACGAGGTGATCATTTACAGCGATGAGTATGGGGTGCACATCCTTCCCAAGAAATCTCCCGAAGAACTGTTTGGCATGGATGAGGGGATGGGACTAGAGGAGCTGGCTAGCGAACACGTGAAGGAAAGGGAAGAGGAACGTGCAAAGGTACATCCTTGATGCCAACATCATATTCCAGTTCTTTGCAGGCACTCCCTCCGTCAAGAGGTACTTTCTGAACCGTGACGAGAAGGTGATAAATGTTATCAACCTCTCCGAGTTTGCCTTCCACTACGCAAGGAAGTTCGGGGTGAAGGCTTCAGGGGTTAGGGTTAACTACCTCCTCACCTTTGTTAAGCCAGTTGAAGTGGACAGGGAATTGGCTGAGACTGCTTACAAAATCAGGGTAAAATATAACCTATCCCTGGGGGATTCTTTTCTAGTGGCCACAGCGGATAAAATGGGTGGAATCATTGTAACATCAGATCATGAGGTGGCAGAAAGGGTATCCGGCGAATATCGAGTTGACTTGGTACCGCTATCCAAGACTTAGGGGGCCTTGAAAGGCGTAACAGACTGCAGGCTAGAAGTAAATTTGCTTTACATTGCGCCATGGTTATGATGCCTAGATGGCTATTATTAGTTGTTGATTACAAATACGCCGATTTAATAATGCTTTACAAGTAAATTTGTTTTATTTGTTTCACTGAATTGAACTGTTACCTAGGGGTCAGATCAGGATATTACGTTCCATCAGTATTACCCCTGAATGCTGTTTGTCTGGGCTATACCAAAAGAGTGATAACATTTTTCTATTAATATCCAAATCTAGTTTATTTATGGATTGACGTGATAGAGATGATCAGTGCACTGACCGGTGCATCGATAAGTGCATCAATCCATTTTCCTTACTAGATAAACGTGCTTAGTCTTAATACGCTACTGGTAAGTGAGTTGTGGAGCGTTAACCGCGATCGTTTACAGGGGTAATACAGCGACAGAATGAATCAGTAACATGGTATTAGGCTGTCTTAATGACCGAATTTCCCGTATGGACCTCACGTTATCCACGAAATGGTAGGGAACGCGTGCATTTGAAACAAGGATGCAACTTGTATTTAGCAGTGAGTCGTTGTAACCCATAGGAAGCTAACATGAATACGTGATACGATTCCCGTACTTTAATCTTAGCGTGACCCCAATTCTCGTCTGGAGTAGATGCAAGGCCCCATTTCAGGACATTTCCAGGAGGCATAAGAGATCATGCGACCATACCGTGTAATTTTAAATTACGCGAGAAATTATTATCCAGTGTTTTCCCCTTCCCCTCATTCAAGTGTTGTATTTGCTTCCTCATGTCGTGATAATAGCAAAACTTGACTGAAGTAGATTATATGGCACGGAACATTCATAAAGATTTTGCTAATGGGTAAAATTAATCCAATTATCGGGAGAACAAGCCCAGACATGAATAGCAAGTTTTATATAGAAAATATTACCTTATCTTCTATAATGAACAAAGTTAAGTGTGGTCTTTCAGACTCTATAGTTGTATTGATCTTAGTAGTGGTAGCAGTTACATTAACTTTGACTGTCTCCCTTCTTGGTTTTACACTATTCAAATCATATGGCTCGCAGAACATAGTGTATGTCAGAGGCGTTCCGACGCTTTCCGAAAATAATGGGAAACTGGAGCTAAACGTTACGCTTGAAAACTCGGGGACCACTACAATAAGAGTGGAAAGCGTCACACTAGGTAACCTGGAGAACACGACGACTTTCACATTACCTGCAGGCTCAATTACCACTCTTCACGTGGAGTTCACAGGGGCAAGTCTTTCCAATTCAACGCTGGTCAAGGTTACGATAATTACGTCTTCTCAGCTGGAACCTGTAATTTACTCATACGCTCAGGTCCAGAGCTAATCGGTACCCCGCATTGTCGTATATTTAAGGAGCCTTTGACTTGAAATACACAATAAACTGTGCTAGACCCGCTAATCTAGTTTTTCTGATTTGGCCAGATCTGATCTGGCCTCCTCCTCTCTTCCGAGCTGGGAGTAGGCCTTTGACCTCCTAATGTATGCCTCCTTGTAGTTGGGCTTGAGATTGATGCTTTTGGTGTACAACCTGATAGCTCCTTGAATATCTCCCCTTTTTTCTGTGAGGATTCCCTTGTTTAAGTATGCCTCAGCGTAATAGGGATTAAGGTTTATGGCAATATCCAGGTCCTTTTCGGCGTTTTGTTCGTCTCCCAGTGAGATCCTAGTAAGGGCTCTAAAATAGAAGAGATCAGCATCCAAGGGATAAGAGAATATGGCCCTGCTGAGATCTTGAAGCGCTTCATAAAACCTCCCCATGAAATACTCTGAGATCCCCTTTACCTTCAGAACCAGAGGATCCTTATCCTCCAGGTTTTCAATCTCCTTAAGTGCCTCGTCGTATCTCTCCTTCCTGAGAAGCAACATTGCGCGAATTATCCTGACCTCTTTACCTTCCCTATCCTTAAGAAGGTTAAGGGTTAAGTCTGGATCCTTCAATGCCAGCAACTTAGATGCGCTCACGTAATCTTCCCCCTTGATAAACGCATCAATTGCCTCATCATCTCTTCCCAGTTCCAGGAGAACCCTGCCAAGGAGCTGATAGTTCTCCTTGGATGGATTTTGCTCCACCAGTTCCCTGAGTTTCAGCAGGGCCAGATTCAGGTTGCCTGACTGTAACAGGTTTGAGATATCCATCGAAATAATTAACTCAATGTTTCCTTATAAACGTGGATAAAGGGACTAATCCCATTTGCTGTGCATCAAAGAGCTTTCAGTACAGATACAAATCAATCAGGAGCTCTGCAGAAAAATGGGTCACCTTCTCCAGGTGAGGATGGATATTGAAAGAACGATCATTCCTCCACCAACTATCTCAAGCAAGCTGGGCACTTGATTGAATATTGGCAATGCCAGGAGGGTTGCAACAACCGGCTCCAGAAGACCAATTACCTCTATATGCTGAGGTTTAACATGCCCCGAGGCGTAGATAACTGAGGTATGTCCCACCAGAGTTGGTAGGGCTATGAGTCCCAGAAGGGATAGCGTAGAGGGTAAATCTATCCTTCCGGGTCCCTGCAATAAGGCTACTGGGAGGCTAAATAAACTCGACATTAAGTAAATGTAAGATGTCAGGAGGAGAGGATCTTCAGTGCCGGTCTTGGAAAGAAGGATGGTGTAGAGAGCTATGGTGAAGGCGGATACTATCGCCATGAGATTTCCTAGAAGATAACCTTGATTTACGGGAAAATTCATGAGGACAACCCCTAGGAAGGCCACTAGTCCTGTTATGATTTCCTTTCTAGTTGTGGGGATTCCGACCAGTGGAGCGAGAGCCAAAGAAAACAGTGGAGACGTGGATACCAGCACCGTGGAGTCAATAATTGTGGTATGATAGACGCTGAAAATGAAAAGTATCATGTGGGCTGATAACAAAAGTCCCACCTTCCACTGGGAAAGTATCTTTCTAGGATCCAGTTTTCCCCTGGATAGTATTAGTCCAGCTATGAAGAATCTGGCGAAGGCAATCATTCCCGGAGACATTTCTGAAAGCTTGATGAATATGGCCGCAGTACCGAAGGTTATCCCACCTAGGATGAGGATAAAGTAATACTTGTTCAACTTCAGTGTAAAAGGGTATCCTGCGTTAATAGCGGTTTTCCTCTGACGTGACTATGTAAAGCTTGGTTGAAAGGTCATACCAGGGAGTCGTTTTTGAAAGTCATAACGAGACTTCTTGTGATAAGCAGGTAAGATACTCCCAATTAGTTCAAGTAATGAAAAGTTGAAGGAAAAGTTTTAATTATAGAATCAAACTGTTTATTCTATTCTTTCTATCTGCCCATCCCTGATGTGAACCTTTCTTCCAGCTATGGCAGCCACATCTGGATCGTGAGTTATAATGACAACTGTGGTCTTGAACTCCTTGTTGGCCTGCTGAAACGTCTTCAGTACAGCCTCACCGCTCTTGGTATCCAAGTTTGCTGTGGGCTCATCTGCGAGGATTATCTTTGGACTCTGCGCTAAAGCCCTTGCAATGGATACCCTCTGCTGTTGTCCGCCCGACAGTTCGGTGGGTTTCTTATAGGCAAGTTCTCCTAGGCCCAATTTTGTCAGAATGTCCATCGCAATTTCCCTTCTTTCCTTCTTGGGTAAATTACGAGCCACCAACGGTAACTCGACGTTCTCTAGAGCGCTCATTCTATCTATTAAGTTGTAGTTCTGAAAAACGAACCCGATATATGTGTTCCTGATCTTGGAAAGTTCGTCATCGTTCAATGAAGTTGTATCGTGACCGTAAATGTATACCTTCCCTGTGGTTGGCCTAGCTAAGGTTCCCATTATCGTGAGCATGGTGGTTTTTCCGCTTCCAGAAGGCCCAACCACTGCCACAAACTCTCCCTCCTCAATGCTAAGGTTGATCTCCTTGAGTGCGGTAACCTTGACCTTAGTTCCATAAACCTTGCTCACATTCTCAAGCTTTATAACTTCCATAAGGCAAAGGTCAAGTTACGCATTTAAAAAGATATTCCGGAGACCTCTGAATAGAGGCCGACTCTTCCTTTCCCTCTGCCCCGATATCTTCACTTCACGCACGGCTAAAATTTCATCCTCTGGTCAGAATGAGTTTAAGGCTTCTTTCTCTGGGTCGTAATAACCTTGGAGATCTTCTACATCATCACATAAGGTAAACGAGTCTTATAAAGGATGTAACAGGAGTATATGGAAAAGTCTTATAAAAGGCATATCGAATAACCGACTATGAAAAATTTGATAGTTTTACTACTTATGGTAGTATTCTTATCTCCTTTATCATTTTTTATCGTCACTGCCAATCCAGCTACCCCCACGGTCTCCATCTTGGGATATGGTTGGGGTAGCCCAAGTTCCACGGTAAGCGCTTACCCAGGTTACACTGATTTTCCATTCTATGTCGAGATAGGGGCAGTCGACTCTGCCACTCCACTGAGCGCATCCATTTCCTTTCCCACTGGTTCCCCCTTCACTGCAGTGGGCGGGAATCAGGCAGGAGTTTCTCAGGGAAGTGGTTACTACCTCGCTGTTTTCTACCTAACCGTATCTAGCTCGGCGTCCCCAGGTTACTATTCAGCTAAGGTTACGGTTAACTATGGAGCCCCAATAGCGGACCAGGTGTGTGTTGAAAGTAAAACGTTCAACATTGAAATTCCTGTATCTGCAGTCGATTTCCCAATTCCCGTGGGAATCCAGGGCGGAACCAGCCAGGTATCTCAACCACTGGTCACGGGAGAGGGGGTTACACCAATCACAGTATCCGTCTCAAACCCCTCAAGTAACACAGTAGATAATGTTCTGGTAAATTTGACCCTTCCATCTGGTTTGATGAGCGAAACAGGCAAGAACTTCCTTACGTTCACTATTCCCTCAATTCCCCCTCAGGAAACTCTTCAATCAACTCAAATGGTCAACGTTACCCAGAAGGCAGTCCCGGGGACCTACACCCTCAACTACTCGGTGACATTCACCAACTATCTGGGCTACAGGTACTATGCCACAAACTCTAACATAACTTCAGGTAATGCTAACGTAACGCTGGTTAACATACCCTTAACTCTCACCATCTATCCAAAAACGCCGTTAACCTTTTACGCTACCTCCGCTTCAGCCACACCCTCCTCTCTAGTATCCATCACGTTAAGGGTAAACTCCTCTTTTAACGCATATATTGAGTCCGTAACCCCGCAGACCAGCTTAACTCTCATTAGCTCTAACTTCACACCCACCACATTTCAGGGAACTTCTAGTTTCAACTATACATTCCAGGTTCCGCAGACCCTGCTACCTGGAGCATATCCTGTCACATTTGCCATCACGTATCAGTTGTTTGGACAACAGCAAGAAACAACTGTTACTACATTCGTACAGGTAAGTTACTATAATGCAGTACCAACCTTGTCAGATCCCACTTGGTCCACGTTGGCTACTCCTGGAACAACAGGTGCCACATTAACTTTTCTGCTTACCAATCCCCTTCCTTACCCCATCTCAGATGTTAATGTGACGATTCTTCCACCAACGGGAGTAAGTGCAACCTACGACACATATGTTGTTCCCACTCTATCAGCATCTGGACAGGGCGTAAACTATGCTCAAGTACCCTTCACTATTACCCTGGCACAGAACATCACACCTGGATATCACGAGATACCCTTCGTCGTGAGTTATTTCAGTAACTATGGATATCATGAGGTGAAGTCGCAGATCCCAGTGTACGTATACCCGCAGAGCCAACTTCTTGTGTCCTTCAGTAACGTTACCATATATCAGGGAACTCAGGCCGAACTACCCATCACCTTGGTGAACAACGACCCAGTGTCAATATCATCCGTCTCCGCCAGTCTCAGGCTAGCAGGTCTCAGTGTTGTGGGATTCTCAAATCAGACCTTAAACTTGGGTCCTAACGCTAACGCCACAATAGTTTTCACGATATCTGCCCAGGGAGTTGGAGCCGGGACCTATCCAGCCACACTAACCCTAGTTTACAATTATGAGGGGGTGACCAAGAGCGTTACTTACACAATCCCAATAAACGTGCTTCCAGCTCAAAATATCGTAGGCGTCTCCATAACCCCAACGGAGGTCTTCTACGGTACAATTAATAATGTAACAGTTAAGCTGATAAACAATGCCCAAACTCCCCTTAACAACGTTGTACTAAAGTTATTTGGGCCTTCATCTGAGTTTTCCATATCTCAAAACACAGTGGATATTGGTACTCTTTCCCCAGAAAAGAGTTATAGCGTAACCCTAAGTCTATTACCCACAGTCTCATCGACCACTCCGTTACCCCTATCCGTGCAGGTTCAGTATCTCTTGCCTGGAAGTGGAGTTATCAGTGAAAGCTACAATTTCTCGTTGATAGCTACAGGTCTAGTGGACCTAGTGCTACAACAGCCTTCAGTGACGTTCTCCAATGGTTCTCTAACAGTCAGTGGAGTTCTAGATAATTTTGGCACAGCATCTGCCAATTTCGTCACGGTTTACGTCAATGGTAACTCTACGTACATAGGGAGCGTGCCACCCAACAGCCCTACTCCCTTCTCAACCACGCTGACCTTACCCTTCACGGGAGGGAATTCCTCCACTGCAAGAACTCACGAGATCAAGATAGTAGTATCCTACGAAGATGCCATATATCAACCTCATAACCTGACTTACACTCTCAGTTTCTCGCCATCTGCGACTCACTTTAACGCTACCACGCTAGCTAACTTCAGACATTTCAGAAGAAGTGGCAACTCCCTCCTACCAGATATAGTGATATTCGTTCTTCTAGTAGTCGTGATAGTTCTAGCCATCCTCCTAGTGCTTAGGAGGGGAAAGAAGTGAGGCTATCGGATACGGTTTTATTTGCCTTTAGAGCCTTATCATCCAAGAGATTGAGGGCCACTCTGACCATTGTTGGTATACTCATAGGTCCTGCCATAATCGTGGGACTGATAGGAATGACTCAAGGTTTTTCTGCCACATTAACCCATGAACTCTTTTCAAGTCTTTCTCCCACTGATATCTTTGTAACCCGCGGAAGAGGCGGTGTGAACATAACATCCTATACGGTGCAGGAAATTGAAAGCCTTCCTGGTGTTAAGGCTGTAGTTCCTTATTATACCTTTTCTGCAACAATACAAACTCCCAGCGGATCTGAACCCACAGAGATCTTGGCCATCGATATGTCCAAGGCATCAGAGGTATATCCTGGTTTAACCCTTGAGGCTGGACAATTTCCGTCCTCCTCGTCCACGTTTGGAGCAGTGGTAGGTTACTACATTGCAAATCCTCAATTTCCAGGTCAACCCACATACCATGTAGGCCAGACGATAACCGTGGTCATGAACACACCTCAAGGTAAAATAACTAAGAGTTTCCTAATCACGGGAAGTTTCAACGAGTTTAGCAGCGCCTTTGCGGACATAGATCAAGCAATAGTTGTCCAAAGCATTGTGGGTCAGCAGTATTACGGTGACAGATATTCTGGTCTTATAGTCGAAGCAAGTAGTGTATCTCAGGTAAATAGCGTTGTCAATGAAATACATAGTAAGCTTGGAAATTCTGTGGGAGTAATTGCAGCAGAACAGTTTGATACCCTAATAAATAGTTCCCTTTCATCGGTAAGTAGTCTGCTCTTAATTGCTGGAGCCTCTGCCTTCATTGTAGCCTTCGTGGGGATCCTGAGTACCATGTTCACCACGGTGGTGGAGAGAACAAGGGAAATAGGAGTATTAAGGGCCATAGGCTTCACTAGAAGGGGTATCATGGTCATATTCATAAGTGAATCGATACTAATGGGCTTCTTAGGAGGATTAGCGGGTATAGCTGCAGGTGTGGGAATGGGATACATGCTAACATCATTAACGGGAGGAAGCATTTTTGGAGGTAGAATTGGTGCTGGAAGAGGCCCAGTAGGACTAGGAGGTACAACTCATATCACTCCAGTATTTGAGCCCACTTTCATGGCTGAGGTATTACTCATAACTATTGTGTTTGGATTACTAGCCGGAATTATACCAGCCTATAGGGCTTCCAGGATCGAACCGGCAGTGGCGCTAAGGTATGAAGTATAAAAGAAACGTATTTTCTTCAGTATTTTTAAAAACTATATTAATTCTAGTGAAGGGCCATAGTGTCGTCAAACTCGCATAAATTCGTTTTATGATTTCGTGACTTCGCATTGAATTCCTTGAAACTTAAAAAATGCTAACATGACGACACTATGTGAAGGGCCAAGGATAGAATCGCCAGTTTCCCATGATACCTTATCCACTGTTACCAAAAAGTTTGATATTATCTTATACGGAATTCCAAAGTATAAGGTGGTTTCGAAATGAAATTTTCAGATGTTGTAAGCTTTTCCTTTAAAGCCTTAACCTCGAAGAAGCTGAGGACCAGTCTCACCATCTTAGGTATTCTAATAGGCCCAGCCATAGTAGTGGGATTGACGGGTTTAACCCTAGGATTTTCCTCAGTCCTAACCCATCAGCTTTTCTCTAGTCTTTCTCCCACGGACATCTTCGTTACGCCAGGTACTAACGTGATTACATCCTATACCGTGCAACAGATATCCCATATGCCGGGTGTTAAGGCTGTAGTTCCCTTTTATCTTATTTCTGGTACAATTGAAACCCCAAGCGGTCCGGAGGCTACAGAGATTCTCTCCATTAGTACTAGCCAAGCTTCCGAGGTGTTCCCCGGATTAACTTTGCAGGAAGGCCAATATCCCTCACCCTACTCATCTTATGGAGCTGTGGTCGGTTATTACATAGCTCATCCACAATACCCCGGACAGCCCACATATCAAGTGGGTCAGACCATAACAGTGGTCATGAATACGCCTAACGGGAAGATCACAAAGACCTTCTTGGTCACGGGAAGTTTCAACGAATTCAGTAGCGCCTTTGCGGACATAGACAGGGCACTAGTTGTGCAAAATATAGTAGGTTCTCAGTACTACGGGGATCAGTACAGCGGTTTAATTGTTGAAGCAAGTAGCGTATCTCAAGTGAACAATGTTGTTACCGAAATACATAATGAACTTGGAAGGTCAGTGAGCGTCACATCTGTGGAGCAATTCATTACCCTCATAAATAACTCGCTATCTGCGGTTAGCAGTCTTCTTTTCGTTGCCGGTGCCTCATCTTTCATTGTAGCCTTCGTGGGGATCCTGAGTACCATGTTCACCACGGTGGTGGAGAGAACAAGGGAAATAGGAGTATTAAGGGCCATAGGCTTCACTAGAAGGGGTATCATGGTCATATTTGTGACAGAGGCTATCCTCATGGGTCTACTTGGCGGACTGGCAGGCATAGGAGCGGGAGTTGGCATGGGATACCTTCTCACTTCAGCTACAGATTCTGGAGGACCCGGGGCCGGAAGAGGAAGCGCTGCTGCGTCCAGAGGGCTTGGAATAAATGCTCATATTACTCCAGTATTTGAGCCCACTTTCATGGCTGAGGTAATACTCATTACCGTCCTGTTTAGCCTATTAGCCGGAATTATACCAGCCTATAGGGCTTCCAGGATCGAACCAGCAGTGGCGCTAAGGTATGAAGTATGAAATCCGGGATCTTTTTTAACGCGCATTCTGTTTTTCATTTGTGAGAAAGGAGATTCTAACTCCTGAAATTCCTATTCTAAAGAGCTTATCCATAGATCCCGCAAAAAGTGCAGTTGTAGTTGTGGATATGCAAAATGACTTTGTAAGGAAGGAGGGGAAACTCTATGTGCCTGACGCCGAGTCCACAATTTCTCCCATAAAGCAGTTGATTACCAAGGCAAGGGATTCAGGTGCTCACGTCATATATACTCAGGACTGGCACCTAAAAGATGATCCCGAGTTTAAGATATGGGGAGAACATGCTGTTGCTGGATCCTGGGGAGCAGAGATTGTGGACGAACTGAAACCCGAGAAAGATGACTACGTTGTTAAAAAATTGAGATATGATGCCTTCTTCGGAACCTCCCTAGATTATTATCTTCAGGTTAAGGGTATAGATACTCTGGTGGTGACCGGAACTGTGGCTAACATATGCGTTCTCCATACAGCAGGGAGCGCTGCATTGAGGTGGTATAACATTGTTGTACCAACCGACGGGGTATCAGCTATAACGGAATTTGACTACTATGCAACTCTGAGGCAGGTGGACTTTCTTTATAAAGGGAAGATAACCTCCATTCAAGGAATTACTTTTAAGTAATGGTTACCAGTGAAACCTGACCTGAGAAAATGGACTATTACGCCATTGTACACAACGACTTTGATGGAACTGCCTCCGCCAGCGTTTACGCTAGGGCAGTTAACTCCTTACCCAAAAATGTCTGGTTCACAGAACCAACGAAACTTCACGAAGTTCTGGCAAAATTGGAGCTAAGGGGAGTTTCAAAGATAATGATAGCGGATCTAGGAATTAACGAATCAACCTTTCCCTCCCTGGTTGAAGCTGTTAAGCGACTTAAGGGCGAAGGTGCTACCATTCAATGGTTTGACCATCATGTCTGGAAGGACGAGTGGAAATCGAAATTGAAGGAAGTGGGCGTTGAGGTTTATCACGATGTAACCACATGCGGGGCTGGAGTGGTTAATAAGGTAATGAATCCCGATGACGAGATATCCAGGAGGCTCGCCTCAGCTGACTGTTCCGTGGATATATGGCTTCACGATGATCCGCTGGGAGAAAAGCTGAGAAGGATAGTTGAGAATGACAGAAGTTTTGAATGGAAAAAGAGGCTACTTGAGATCTTCTATGGTGGAACCCTCTGGAATGAGGAGTTCCAGAGAATTCTGGAAACCAGAATAGATGAGGAGTTGAAAGGATACCAGAAGATCTGGAAATACGTTAAAGTTTTGGATGTGGAGGGAGTGAAGGTGGTGGTCGCAATAAGGTGGAGAGGTCCACCCGATATAAGTTACGCCTCCCAATTTCTCATGACGAGGACAGGTGCAGATATCTTCGTTTCAGCTAACGGGAGGGCAGTTTCCTTCAGGAGCAACACCATAGACGTGAGACGTTTTGCGGTGGGATTAGGTGGTGGGGGTCACCCTCTGGCCGCTGGCGCGTCCCTAAGAATTCCCGTGTTCTATAGGTTTCTGAGATGGTTGGGAATAAGGGGACCAGTCATAGACTGGGTTTCAAGAGTTGTGGTAGATGTGATAAAACGCGAAGGTCTGGTAAAGTATGAGAGAAAAACAGCACATTAACAAGTTTTGAGATTTAAACGAAATATAGCTAGTTTCCATGAATTCGATCTAAAATGAAATAAATTTATCCGCCTCGTCCAAATTGTGGTTAAACCCGTATAAATTGGTCCTATGACGTGATAATATGGCACGAATTCACTTAACCTTAAAAACATGTCAACGCGGGGACTAGCCCAGTTTGTTGTGTATTTCACGTTAAAGACTCCTTAAATACACAACATGGAGTAAACCCCAATGCTACACTGTGCGCCTGGTTGAAGATGTCTGGCGAGTGGTATGTTAAATCTCTACAAAAAGTAACTTCTAGTTAATAGCGACAACAATTTAACCTTCTAGACATAGTTAGTGTAGGTGTCAAAATGGTCAAAGTATATCAAAAATTCCCAGACGTTCAAGTTATGACCACAGCTGGTCCGATAGACTTTTACAAGGACGTATTTGGAAAGGGTAAATGGTTGTTCCTATTCGCTCATCCTGCGGACTTTACGCCAGTCTGCACAACTGAGTTCGCCGAGTTTGCTAAGAACTACTCGGAATTTGAGAAGCTAGGTGTACAGCTGGTGGGCCTGAGCGTGGACAGTATTTACTCCCATATTGCTTGGTTAACTGATATAGAGCAGAGATATGGACTGAAAATTCCCTTCCCCGTCATAGCTGACCCGGAGAAGAAACTGTCGAGATTGCTGGATCTAGTTGAGGAGAATTCTGGACTCACAGTGAGGGGAGTTTTCATAGTGGATCCGCAAGGAACAATAAGGTTCATGGCCCAATATCCCATAGAAGCTGGGAGGAACATGCAAGAGTTAATCAGGATAACCAAGGCTCTAATAGTGTCCTATAAGGCCAAGGTCTCCACTCCCGTGAACTGGGAACCTGGGAAGGAGGTTGTGGTTGGAGCTCCAACTACACTCATGGAAGCAGAAATGAGGATGAAGTTACCCAATGCAAAAGCCTGGTACCTGATGTTCAAGAAGTATGAGGAACTACCCCCAGATCAAAGAGTGTAACCTTTTTAGATTTTTATTGTGGTAAACCCTCTATTTGCCGGTAATGCAACGTTATACACTTCCACTCTATCCACTCTAGCGTGAGTGACCACTGATTTGTGAGCGTGACCATGTATTGCGATGTCCGGTTTGCATTTTATCTCCCTAATCAGGGGATAGCCAAGCTCAGGATAGGCCCAGGTTTTCTCACCCTTCACTGTCTCATAGGCGGAAGAATAGTGGGTGATCAGAACAGTCAGGTCTCCTTCCTTTCTGCAGAGGAGGTCCTCAATCTTCTCTTTCCTCTTCATATAGAATTCCCTGCCTATTCCACTCTCCAGTTGCCACTTGGTGGGCCTCTCAATTACCCCTTCACTTCCCACTAAGTAGAGTGTGGAATCCCCAATCCTCAGTGAAGTGGCTTCTTCCTCAAGCCAGACTATCTTGGGGTAGAGCCTTCTATACTCAGCCCTCAAATCTCTAAAGTCGTCGTTACCAAATACAGCTATCACTCGCTTGGAGGACAATAACCTGTAGATGGGATCGAAATGGAGAACCTTACCCTTGTCTACCAGATCTCCGGCTAGAATGTATAGATCGTATGGTGGCGCCGTCCTGAAGGCTATAAAGAAATCGTTGAGGAATCTTGGTGAGTGTATGTCAGAGATAGCTCCCAATATCATGGTTTTTAATTAGTGTAGCTAATAAATATTTCATGGAGATAACAGGCATCAGTGACTTACCGCTTCACTACGGCAGAGTTCCCCAATGGCTTATCCCTATAATGAAGAGGCTGTCCAGAGCTATTGTAGATGTAATGCTTCTTGAGTGGGGTCCAGATAAGGTAGTCGAAAGGTTATCCAACCCTTTTTGGTTTCAGGGTTTCAATAACGTAATAGGTATGGACTGGGACTCCTCTGGTTCGACCACAGTCACCCTGGGCATACTGAAGGAGGTAATTAGCCCCGCTCAAGATGGGTTGGCTGTGACTGGAGGAAAGGGAAAGAACTCCCTAAATGTTCCTAAGGAATTGGCCACCCTTCCACTCAATTTCAACGTGGACTCTCAGGGACTTATCAGGATCAGTAAACTGGTTGCCAAGACCGATACCACCCTTCTCCAGGACGGCCATGAGCTATATCATCACTCCCTTCTGGTATCGGAATCGGGTAAGTGGGCAATAATTCAGCAGGGAATGAACCCCACCACGAGGTTTGCCAGGAGATATCACTGGAGTTCAGTGCGTAACCCGGTTGACGAGAAACGCGAGGGGTTAGCTGGACAAAGGGAAAAAGCTGTGCTGAACATTCACGACTCCATTAACGCGAAAAAGGTGATCATGGATCTACTGAGGGAAGACCCCATCAAGATAGAGAGGGAGTATCTCAGGTCCATGGCTATGATTAAGGGTACATCTCTGGACTCTTGGGTTAGCCTTGGAACCACTGGGGCCATATCCGCTGAGGCAAGGATAGTTTACATGAAGCCCGTTGATGTGAAGAGGGTTGTGAAGGTTCTCCACGAAGTGAGGGAGTATTCACCCGCAAATCTTGAGGAAGCTCTCCTCTTGGGTGTAGGTCCCTCCACCATGAGGGCTTTGAGTTTGGTGTCCGATCTAATCTATAATGAACCACCTTCGTACAACGACCCGGTTAACGTGCCCTTTGATCCCTTTAAGTACGCCTTCGCAATAGGTGGGAAGGATGGGGTCCCCTTCCCTGTACACAGGGAGATCGCCTTTGAGGTCATTCACACCCTTGAAGAGTTTGTGACGCAAGCTAAGCTAGAGAAAAAAGATAAAGCCCTTGCGTTAAATAAGCTGAGGGAAATGAAACTTGGAGTTAAGGAAAGGACTTGAGGATATTGCCATAAAGGAGACCTCCATCACCTATATTGACGGTGAGCTAGGTAGACTTTACTACAGGGGTTACTCCATATTTGATTTGGCCAGTTTCTCCAATTTCGAGGAGGTTGCATATCTAATTTGGTATGGCAAGTTACCCACCAGGCATGAGTTAGAAGATTTCAAGTCCAGGTTAGCTGAGGAGAGGTCCATTTCCGAAGACATTTCTAACTTCGTGAAGAGGACCGCAAAGTCAGGTAACCCAATGGATATACTCAGGACTGCCGTGAGCATGATGGGGCTGGAAGATAGAAGTGATGGAGACCTCATAGGGAAGGCAATAAGGATGACTGCAAAGATCCCTACAATAATATCTTTGATTCAGAGGACAAAAAGAAACCAGGAGTTCGTGGAACCGGATCCCTCACTTTCCCATTCTGAGAACTTCCTTTATATGATAAGAGGCGAGAGACCATCTCCCACGGACTCAAGGATCATGGATGTTTCGTTAATGCTACACATGGATCATGAGATGAACGCCTCAACAATGGCATGTCTCGTTGTCGCCTCCACACTCTCCGATATCTACTCCTCAGTTGTAGCTGGTATATCTGCACTGAAGGGTCCCCTTCATGGGGGAGCCAACTCAGAGGCTCTGAAGCAGTTCATGGAGATTGGTACTCCTGATAACGTGGAGAAGTATGTGATGAATAAGCTCAGTTCAGGGCAGAGATTGATGGGGTTCGGGCACAGGATCTACAAGAGCATGGATCCTAGGGCGAAGATTCTCAAGGAATACGCAACCCAGCTCTCCAAGACTGAGGAGATCAAAAGACTGTTTGAAATAGCGAACAAGGTTGAGGAAATAGGGATAAAGATACTTGGCAGGAGGGGAATCTACCCCAATGTAGACTTTTACTCTGGGCTTGTGTTCTACTCAATGGGTTTTGACCCGGATCTCTTCCCCACGATCTTCGCCTCAGCCAGGGTTATTGGATGGACGGCTCACGTGGATGAATACCTGAAGGATAACAAACTCATAAGACCCAAGGCCATCTACGTAGGAGATCTAGGAAAAAGGTACGTTCCCATAGAAGAAAGGTAATAGTTTTAATATCAAAGGAAAATAGTATTCGTGATGATTAAGTTCACCATTAACAAGGAGGAGATACTGTTTTCTAAAACTCTTGAAATGACCAAAAATATCAATGATGCCATCCTGAGGTTGAACGAACTTGTGAGAAAGGTAATCAGGGGAGACAGGGAAGGCGTAATGTCAGAGGTCATTAGGATAAAGGCGATCTATGAGAGGGTTGCCATGCTAAGGGAGGAGATAGTATCCATGCTTTATGGGGAGGCTTTCCTCCCAGACTTCAAGGAGTCCATGATGATGCTAAATCAGGCGCTTTATAACACCATAAAGGCCATTAAGGACTCGGGGAGGGCAATCTCCTCCAGGAAACCCAATGAAGGGTTACTGAAGGCCTTAAGTGACGGTCTTCTAACCTATCTCTCCACAGTGATTGAAGGTGGGGAGAAACTCACCGAGATGATTTCCTACATGAAAACCGACATGAAGGAGGCAATAAGGATCGGGAAGGAGATCCAGCTACTGGAAAGGAACGGAGATGACATCAAGGACGTTCTGATACAGAAGTTGTATGATTCTGAGGGCATTGCTGACGTTATCAGCATCCTCCAGTTCAAGGACGTAATCATTTTCATGGATGATATTCTTGATTACATGGAAGAGGCAACACTAAGTATAGAGACCCTTTATGCAACTTTGAAGGCCTGAACAAGAAACAGGTTGCTATAGAAGATCTTCGATGCCTGTTATTGTTGCTGTGTTATCCTTTTAACAAACCGTGCCTTTCTTGTTATCATTAACTTGTTGATGGATGGCGGGACAACAAGTTCATCAACGGAAATGATGGAGTCAACGTATCTCTCCAGGGTATCCTGATCAATATCCGGCAGTATCAGTTTTCCTATGTTCCTGAATGAAACTGGCCTACCTGTTGATATTATTTCAGACTTGAAGACTGTTATTTCCCCAATGTTGGACACAACTAGAACATTTCTCTTAGACTCATTAAATCCGTCTATGAAGGCTTTGCCTGTACTCTTTATGCTATCCTTTACGTTGGAGGTAATCATCTCTGCCTCGGAGATTGCACTTAGAAAGTTTCCAATGGCCTGATTTGTGATTTCTCCCACAGTTTTACCTGTCTCGCGGGCTAAATTCACCAACCTCTCGTAGAGTTTGGAATCGACTCCCCTTATGGTAACCGTCCTGTTTTCCTTGTTATTCGTGTTTGATGCGTCTGACATGTTTTCTTATAATTCATGAAAGCATAAAAACTTTTCCCGGAGATATTCAGTTAGAATGACGACTCGCTTCGCTCTATTCATGAAGACTTATATAGAAATGATTGCGATTTAGATAATAGAAAACAGAACATTAATCTTCTAGAATTTAGCTCTATCTAGTAAGAAAAGCTTAAATGGACGATTAGAGATATTGAATACATGGTGTTACTATGGCAGTGATCCAGATAGCGCCTCACGTTCGAGAAATGTTAAATACACATGGTTTTGAGCGCAAAGTCACGTTGCCTATTAAGATGGTTTCTAACATGGACGCAGTAATTAATACAGCATTACCTAAATCTGTAGTTGGTGTGATAGCTGTCCTAAATCCGGATACAGCACATTGCGAACAAATTAAGAACACTGTTCAAAGGGTTAGGCCAAACTCTTATACGATGTGCCTTTTTGACGAAGGGCATCCAAGCAATATTATTTCGATATATTATAAGTAGCCCTTGATTATGCGATCAAGGTTGACTTTTAGCTTAAATGCGATGAATATCTTAGTTGTCAAGGGAAGCAAACTAAAATAACTTCTTGCACTGCCTACGGTCATAAAAACTGTTAAGAGACCTTTTCTTTTTGTTATTTTATATGGTATTTACCTCTATACTGTATTTACACTATACAGCTTTTTTACTCTTATTATGTACAGTGTTTACTAGCTTCGGGCTTAAAGTATTTAAACAATTCAAAAGACAGTGGCCTCGAAAGGTTTATCTATCAAGGCTTATACAAAGATATGGCTATGGTTATGAATTTGTCTAAGGATGAACAAGGAGAAAGTGAGGGATTCACAATAGAGATAGATATAAGGAAAGAGACAAAAACAGTCACTTTCAAGCTTGACGCCTCTCTACTTCAGAGGATAGATGAAAGTATAAAACAAAGAAATGGCGTATCTAGAAATTCCATATCAAGAAGCGACTTCATAAGGCACGCAATACTCTTTAAACTTCAAAAACTCAAGGCGTAATCAGGAACTGAATTTCAATGAATTTATTAAATTTAGGATTATTTCTTGTAGGTTTGGTTTCATCCTTTGTGGTTGGAGGAAATAATTCTGCAACCTCTCTAGGCATACTTATATCCACCAACTCCATGAAGAGAAAATATTCGTATTTGGTTAGCGCCGTTAGTATGTTCCTTGGAGTCTCCGTGGGTGCCATATCCCTTTCTGGCAGTATAAGGGGAACGGTTATCGGGGTTCAACCCTATCTCAGTATAGCAGTGCTCTCCGTGTTCCTAGCCTCCGTGGTCTCCTTTTATTATCTCAATCGCTCTGGCATCCCATCGTCTTTAAGTCAGATGATCTATCCCTCCTTGGCCATACTGGTGATTCTGTCTAGGGAGCTCTCTTTTGACTGGGGGAAGTTCTGGTTTACCGTCATGTCTTGGGCCTTCTCTCCCCTATTGGCGATAGTTTCCTCACTTCTACTTTATTATATACTAGTGAGGATAACAACTAAAGAGAAAAAAATTATAAGGGAAATGAAAATATATAAGTTCCTGATCATCTCATCCGCAGTATTTACCTCCTTCGTCACAGACGCAAATGCTATTGGAATAATAACCTCAGAGGGATTACTTTCCGAACCTGCTTACGTTGTGTTTCCTCTATACGCTCTTGCAGCCTCATTCGGTATCTACTTTAGCTCAAGGAAGGCATCAATTGTGGTTGGTTTTAGACTAACTAGGATGGGATATCTGAGCGCTACATCGGCTTTGTTGGGGAGTGACATAATATCGGAGATCTTCACGTTGTTTGGGGTGCCAATTTCCATAACCCAGACGGTGATGGGTGGAATTCTAGGTTTAAGTTTCAGGAGTTATGGTCCTGACGTTAAGACGCAACTGAAACAGGTTACGAAGGGATGGTTAACCTCTCCGGTTATTGCAATTATTTCATCCCTTGCTGCCTTTGGTGTTTTGAAGAGCCTTCTTGGCTTATGAACCTTGAAGAGATCCCATTTTTCAAGGAGTATAGGCCCAATGCGTTCCTAACCAGATAGAGATATAAAAGTAGGGCCAATACCCACGGAATCCCGGTAAAGGTTATCAGATCAACCACAAGAAGGAGTGGGATGAGCCATTCCCATCCGTAATTATACCTGGCCAGAGAGTAAGTTGAGCAACTCATGAGAAGAACAGTCATTATGCCCACCGTGAAGGAATGAAGTGGATAGAGTCCTCCTTCGAAAAGGCCAAAGATTCCTGAAAAGACGATAGCGCCCACGTTCAGTAGTGCAGATAGAGTAGTTAGATTTATTCCCACCCTAAAAGTCCTTCCTCTAATGAGAAGAAAGGGATATACAACCGTGATGAGATTTATCAGTGAAGGAAAGAAGTAACTTGCTAGAATTGTTAGGAGTAAAGGAATTTGTTTCTTGCCCAACAATGGTCTAGCGCCAAGAGTGGCAGAGAAAATACCCACGTTAACCCCCAGGACGTAAAGCAGGAGTGGAACCTCAAGGACGTAAAAATCGTGAAAGAAACTGAACACGTACCAGGATACAGTCCCAGCTAGAGAGGAAACCAAAACCAGATAGTTAATGGGAAACTTGGACCCGTAATTCATCACATCCCCTATGGCCCACATCATTATCATGAATGCTACCCCCATTCCAGCTCCGATGAGAACAGGGGTCAGGGAGAGCAAGAGTACCAGCGTGACTAAGTGCCCCACTATATATTTCCTCGCGGGCGCGAAAAGCCTAAACATCATTCCCACGTAAAAGAGATAGGCCCCACTCATCATGAAGAGTGGGTGAAGATTCCCTCCTATAACTATCTGTAATGCTCCCAAGGCCCAGTAAGCTATTGCACCGTAAATGAAAGGGATGTAAACTCCCCAGGGTTCTATGACACTCTTCATTGGGAAATAATACCCGAACATGTTTTAAAAAAGAGGACCTAAGCACTAAGGTATCATCTCGATACGCTAAGCCAAATGGAACTTGCTAGGATAAGAGCTGCGCTCAATATCTGTAACGGCGTGAGAATCTGTCCCAGAAGAGGATAGGCCAGCAGTGTTGTTACCACAGGTTCCAGCGCAGATATCACTGTGGCAATTGCGGAATCCATAATCTTGATTCCCCTATAAAAGAGGTAATAAGGGATTATGGTGCCAAAGACTGCCATGTAGAGTCCACCAGCCACTGATCCCAGGGAGACGGATCTCGAAAAGGGTAAGATTACCACGAGAGAGAGCGGAAGTGACCAGACTGATTGTGCACTGAGAACGTCCCAACCCGAGAAACCTCGTAGCTGAAGAAACTTGGAGAATGAGATTAACGCCGCATAGGACATCCCTGAGAGGATCCCCCACATCAACTCCACGGGTGTGGGGGTGCCTAGATAGTCAAAGTAGAGCGCAACTATGACGATGACGGAGCCCATTACTTTTCTAAGGCTTAATTCTTCCCTAAACAGCACGAAGGAGAACAGTATAACGAAGAGGGGAGCGGTATAGAGAAGAAATGATGATAGCGGTGCACCGTCTAGAATTATCGTGAAAGCATAGATTTCGTAGAAGGCTCCTGTTATAATACCCATTACGGCAGATTCCCATCTGAGCAGGATTTTCCTGTTTCCCCCATAGAGCAATATCAGACACGAAAAGAGCGTTCTGAACAGGACAATCCCAAAAGAATTTGCCCCTACCCTGTAAGCTTCCTGTACCGCTATTCCGATCGTTCCCCAAAGCACCGAAGCACCTACCAGATCGTAGAAAGCCCTGTTTAGCCTCATTTATTCAGTCCTCCATTACATAAATTAAAAATTAGAGGTAGGGATTGTTAGGCCGGGAGCATGTCAGATCTTGATGATCAAGTAGTTCACACCTAGGTACAGGAGAAACAGGGGAAGTACGATGAATTCCGTCACGTCTAGGGTAACCTCAAGTATCCACAGAGAAGCGAGTGAAAAGAGCAATGATGATAAAACAAACTTGAGGTGAGGAAGCCTGATTCTTGCAATCTGATTCTTGAGCAATGCCGTTAGTCCTAGAACCAGCACTGCAGATATCCCCGTTCCCAAGAGAGTTGAGGAGTAGCTCTGCGGTATTAAAGCCAAGGCCACTAGCGCATCCTCCAGAGCCTCAGTGATTGCCACAACCAGAACCACGCCCATTCCTTCCTTTTCTTCCCCGTGATGTTTACGAATACCCTTAAAGGATCTTCTGGCACTCCTTATGAGCCTGTACCCAAAATAGGCCAATATTATTGCGCCCACTACTAGAACATACTGAATTGGAAGCAACTCTATGAACCTTCCCAACGTGAACGTGGGTAATAGAACCACCAACACGCCCAAAGCTCCGTAAATGTAGGGAATCCAGGATTTGTATGCCCCAGCATATATCGCCGACACTGCCCCCGCTTCAGATAGCTCCAGGGTCCCCATGGCCAATGCAGCTAGAAATACTCCTACATCCATGAGATCGAGAAGGCATCATCAAATTAAAATGTAACTCAGTTAAACCTAGACTGTGAAACCTAGACTATGTAGACTATATAGAACTAAATAGATTACATAAAATATATGGGTCATTTATATAAGGTTTCCAAGGTTAGAGTAGCTCAGAAAGCATATGGAACCCTTTAAATCATTGGACAATGTAAAACTGAACTTTAATCACATCAAGATCTGGTATACCTCAGGCATGGGCTTCTTTACCGATGCCTACGATCTTTTCATAATAGGTGCCATCCTTGATATCTTCAATGCGTATCATTTGCCTGGTTTTACCTTAACGCCTTTATATGAGGGTCTCTTGGCCTCATCTGCAATCTTTACTGCCATAATTGGACAATTAATCTTTGGTGTGCTAGGTGATCTTATTGGTAGAAAGACCGTATATGGAGTGGAGGCGTCCCTTCTCACTGCAGGGGCAGCTTTATCCGCCTTCTCACCTAACGTTCTTTGGCTCATCATCTTCAGGTCTATAATGGGAATTGGTATAGGAGGAGATTACCCCATCTCCGCTACCATAATGAGCGAATATGCCAACGTTAAGGATAGGGGAAAACTTGTGGCTTTGGTTTTCGCAAATCAGGGAATTGGAAGTTTAGTTGCTGTGGCAGTGGGAGCAATTTCCGCGTACACTCTTCCTCCAGACATGGCCTGGAGAGTGATGGCCTTTGTGGGAGCAATTCCCGCAGCAACAGTGATATACTTGAGAAGGAAAGTTCCCGAGACACCCAGATATTCCGCTTTGAAAGGCGACGTGAATAACGTGGAAAAATCTGTTGAATTTGTGGCTAAGGAGACTTCCAAGACTGAAGCGAAAAGGATAAGGATACAGAGAAAGAGCGTATCCGAGTTCTTCTCCAAGTACTGGTTGTTATTGCTTGGAACAGCTGGAACATGGTTCATCTTGGACATAGCATTCTACGGTACAGGTATCTATTCAGGTCCCATAGTTTCCTCAGTGTTGGGTAAACCGGCATCAGTGGGTCAGGAGATTGTATATGCAGGAATTCCCTTCATGGTTGGGTTCTTTGGGTACTTCACCGCAGTGGCCCTAATGGACAAGCTTGGAAGAAAGCCAATACAGACCTTGGGCTTCGTGATGATGGCGGTGCTTTACGGGGTAGTTTCTTTGCTTGCAGTGGCCAAGGGAGCTAAACTAGAAGGATTCTTGATTCCTTCTGCACAGGCATTTGCGCTGTACGCCCTATCATACTTCTTCATAGACTTTGGTCCTAACACTACTACCTTCGTTATTCCATCAGAGGTGTACCCAACCAGTTACAGGACAACAGGACACGGAATCTCAGCGGCAGCCGGTAAGACTGGCGCAGCCATTACTACCTTTTACTTCCCTGCTCTGCTCTCCTCTCTAGGAATAAAGGGAATCCTAGAAATGCTAGCAGTGATAAGCGTGGTGGGCGCAATGCTAACCTTGATAGCTATCAAGGAACCTAAGCTCAAGAGTCTTGAAGAGGTTTCCCAGGATTCCGTGGTTCTAGAGCAGTCTCAAGAAACTAAATAAAGATATATAGCCTATATAGTTTAAAGAGGTTATTTTTAAAACTTTCTTCTTTTTATATATTTTATGGAATTCAGATCAGTTTTCCTTGACGTGGGAGAAACCCTAGTTGGATTCAGGCCTATGTCCTTTGAAAAGCTAATTGTTAAACTAAGAAAATCTGGTTACAGTGTGTCAGCCAAGGGAGTGTTCAGGGCCTTATCAAAGGTTATGGGAAAGACCAATTTCCCCAACCAGTTAGGACTGAACCCCGTAGATGTGGGAGAACTTCTATACGAGCTCAACATATATCCATCAAGGGAGATCCTTGAGCAATTGGGTGGAGATTACACCCCAAGCCAGGATTATTTTCTATACGAGGACGCTAAGGAATTCCTTGAGTACCTTAACTCCAAGGAAGTTGATGTAGTTCTGATAACCAACGCTACGAGGAGAATGCACGACGTGATAGACTCACTCGGTATAAGAAAGTACGTCAAGGCAGTTATAGCCTCGTGCGATGTGGGCGTGGTTAAGCCTCACCCAAGAATTTTCCGATATGCACTGGAATATGCCGAACAACCAGCTATACACATAGGGGATATATATGAACTGGATTACGTTGGGGCAAAGAGGGCAGGGATTGAATCCCTTCTTCTGGACAGGTTTGGATTCTATGATGATATGAAAGTGGAAAAGGTGAGAAATCTTATTGAGGCAATGACCTATCTCGATAAACATAAGCTTGTTTAATACCTAGAGTTCCATAATATTACTCATGGAGCTTGATCTGACGGGGCTATGTTGTTCCGTCCCCCAGCTGACCCTTTACTCAGCCCTCAAGAAGTTGGAACCAGGAACTAAGATAAGGATAATCACGGATGATAGAACAGTGCTGGAGAGGGATATAATTCCCCTTCTCGTTAAGAACGGGATGAGCTACACGATAACTCAAGATGAAGATAATTTTCTCGTAGTCGCATCAAGGAGAACCTAAAGGGACTCAACCATCTTTATAGCCCTGTATATACCAACTCTCTTAGCAAGTTCTGCCATGGATCCCCTAACGAATCTACCCATTAAATCACCAAAATATTCTGAACCTATTCGCAGAACTATTCCAGCCTGCTTGTAAGTGAACTTGACGTTGTGGCCAAGAGCATTCTCTATTGCTGTCCTCCCTGACTGAACAGCAACCTGTGCAGACATGGGTACGAAAGACTTGGTAGTCATGCAATCTCCAGCGCCAAAAACATCCTCGTAGTCCACAGACTGTAAATACTCGTTAACAAACATTCTGCCATTCTTATTGCTGAGCCCCAGATCCTCAATCAATTTCGGACCGCGAAGGCCTGCAGCCATAATGGCCATGTCCACCTTCACCATGTCCTTGCTCGTGCTTATCCCCTCAGGACTCACTTCTTCCACCTTTGTTCCAAGGAGAAGGTTAACACCCATTTCCCTGAGCTTTTTCTCAGCATACTGTGACGCTTCTTTGCTCATAAAGGAAAGGAGCCTGTCCTGTAGCTCAATGAGGTAAACTTCCTTACCCATTTCCCGTAAAATCCCCGCCAGCTCCACTCCAAGATTACCTCCTCCAAGAACTGCAACACTCTTGGTATGGGGTAGTTTGGCCCTTATGGTGAGCGCATCCTCTAGGTTCTCCAGCTTCTGAACGTTTCCCTTTACCTTGGAGGTATCCTGTTCATAACCTAAGGAAATTATCAATTTATCGTAGCTGAAATTTCCCTCAGTTGTTCTGACAACTTTACCCTTGAAGTCCACACCTAGCACGTTTGCCTTAACTATACCCTTGGGATAGGGTATTGTGGCAAGGGAAGGATTACCTGTTTCAATCACATCCACCAGTCTGTGAGTCAGCAGAAAGTATTCCTTGGAGTCTATTACTAGGGCATCCCTGTAAAAGTTTAAGGCTGATAAACCGGCAAACCCTCCTCCTAGCACTACAACTTTCATTGTATTATCATGTGATATCTCTTCCACCGCGATTTAAACCATTTCTGCTGTATATTAATAACAGTTTTAAGATCTTAATATTCATCATGATAATATCTTACAGGTCTCGTGATTGTAAATGGGACACGGTACATAAAACCAAGAGGGTGGAAATTTATTATCTCTCGGGGGTCAGAATGAATCGTGGAAGTTCTGCTTTCTGCCGGAACATATTATGCTATTAAGAAGGGTATTCGTTACAGTGAGACAGCCTATGCCTTGATGAAGGGTGGGTGTACAAACCAGTGCAGATTTTGTTCCCAATCCCTGCATAATAACGCGGACAAGAACTACCTGTCCAGGGTAAAGTGGTATAACGTTTCACTGGATGAAGTGAAAGATATGCTTTCCACGTTCAAGAGGTTCTGTTTACAGACAGTAGTTAAGCCTGGTTTTCAGGAAGAGACGCTCAAAATAGTGAGCGAAATCAAGACAAGGAAATCAGTAACTACAGTACCCATTTCCACTGAGCACCTGAAGCTACTGAAGGAGAAAGGGGTTGACTACCTGGGAGTTGGGATGGACACCACTGAGGGAAACTGGGAGAATGCAGGCAAGCCTGGCAAGTTCAGCGATTATCTGGATTTCGTGAGGAGGTCCCTGGAAGTGTTTGGAAAGGGAAGGGTTTTCGTTCATCTAGTTTACGGTCTTGGGGAAAACGAGGAGGAGTTCATCTCCCTTATGAAGGAACTCTACTCCATGGGAGCAGAGGTGGCCCTTTTCGCCTTCACTCCAGTTAAGGGAACGCCCATGGAATCCAGATCCTCACCCAGGTTAGAGGACTACAGAAGGATTCAGAGGATCAGGTTCTCCCTATCCCACGGATTTGATGGCGGGAATCTGTCCTACCTCACCTCCGGGTGTCCATCATGTGACAGGCCATTCTATAACGAGGATCCCAGAGGGAAACTATACAATGTTCCCATTATGGTGAGAAAGGAATGATAGGCGGGTTCATCTCAAAATCTAAGTTCACAACAATTAGCGTCACTGGAGGACAGTGCTCTCTCAACTGTTTTTACTGCGGTAGTAAATATATCTCCTCCATGGAAGGGGCAATGTCCCCTGAAGTCTTTGAGAAAACCGTTAGGAAGCTCTATTCAGGTGGGGTAAGAGGCTTCCTGGTTAGCGGAGGATTTGATAGGGAAGGAAAGCTTCCGGTCACCTCATTCCTTCCTGTTATGAGGAAACTTAAGAGGGAACTGGACGTGGTCTTTAACCTTCATCCCGGATTACAGAGTAGGCAGACCATTGAAGAAATGAGAGGTGTGATAGATATTGTTGATTTTGAGTTTGCCTACTCTCCAGGCGCTTATCAGGCTAAGGGAATTAAGGTGGAAAGAGAGGCCTACGTTAGAACGCTGGAGGAATTCATAGAGCGCGGTCCTGAGTACATTGTTCCACATCTTATGCTGGGAATCCCTAGAGATTCAGAGGAGGATCTAAAGCAGGAGATAGAACTGGTCTCCACTTTGAAACCCTATCTCATGAACTTTTTAGTCATGATACCCACTCCCGGTACTCCATCTCATGCGGTGAAGGTGGATGCGAAGAAGATAATTCCTTTCATAGAGTACGGATCCCGTCTTATGGGGGGCAGGACCAGTATGGGTTGCATGAGACCCTACTCCATAAAGGAGGAACTGGACAGGACCGTGTTGGAGAGGGGGCTTGTTCAGAGGATAGCCAATCCCCATCACAAGGTCGTGAGGGAATTTAACCTTACAATATACGATGCGTGTTGCAGTTTACCCGAGAAGTATCTGGAGGCCTTCAGGGTATGAGACTCGTGATAGAGGCAGGAGCTCCAGGAGAGAGGCAGATGGCCCTGGACGAGGTAACCCTGCATCTCCTGAACCAGGGAATTGTGGACGAGATTGTTAGGTTCTGGAATTTCTCGCCCACCACCCTGACCATAGGAAGGTTTCTCTCAGTTAATGATTGGGTTAACCTGGAACTACTTAAGGAGAAGGGAGTGCCACTGATTCGACGTTTCACTGGAGGGGGTCCAGCTCTCCACGATGAGTTTGGAGAGATCACATGGAGCGTGGCCGTCAGGTCACAGGATATGATGAGTGTGTACAGGAGGATAGGAGAGGCCATGGTCCTAGCTTTAAGGGAGCTGGGCTTAGAGGGAGAGTTTGTGCCCATTAATGACGTTGTGGTCAGGGACAAGAAGGTAGTTGGAATGGCTGGGGCTCAGAAGGGCAACGCTGTTCTCGTCCACGGCACGTTCATGTATGCAACAGATCTTTCCCTGATGTCTCTCATTAGGGTTCCCAAACCAAAGGAGCTAGTTAGGGGCACTCCCTCCTCGAGGGTTTCAAATCTTTCCCTCCTTCTGGGCAGGAAGGTCTCCAGGGAAGAGGCGCTCAAGGCTCTGTTGTCAGGGTTTGTCTCAGTATTTAGGGCCGAAGAGGGGGAACTAACGCCCCTGGAAATTGAACTCTCGAAACAACTCAGTTACAAATATACCAACGAGAAGTGGACCTTTGTGAGGTAGCATGATCTGCGAAAAGATATTCCGGTCCAGGGCTGGAAAGACCATCATCCTCAGGGTTGTGGAGGGTAGGGTAGAAGTTACTGGGGATTTCTTTGGATCCGAGGAGGACCTGGAGAAGCTGGAAAGAGACCTCTCAAGTTTGAGGTCCAGTAGTGCGAGAATTCTGGGAGTGGATAATGACGAACTCCTTGAAAAGGTGAGGGAGTGTTTCAGTCATACATAGTTTGTCTCAAACACTCCTCCATTACCTTGGCATCCGAATCAAGGATGGGCCTTCCCAGATTGGCAGGCGCATTCCTCAGGTACTTGGGCAACTGCACCACGTCTTCCACGAACTTTACCTTCCCTATCAAGCTCTTTACATCACATGCGCCGGTGATCCACACCTCCACCTTCACCCTGTGGGGAAAGACCGCTCTGTTTCTGACCTTCTCCTCAGGATAAAGGGGAGTCTCATCATAGTACCAGTCGGAGACAACTCTCCCAATGCCCACTATCTTTCCCCCGTACCTTGTGGCATAATACTTGCTGACGTAAAAAATAATGTTATCACCTTTCTTTATATATTTACTAAGATTCGTTTTATATCCATATACTCCATCATACTGAATATTATCCCACATATCTTCCTGGATTGGTACTAGCCAAAAGGTCATAATCGTTTTTATATAGGAGTGACCTAAAAAATCTTTCCTTTCAGTTGGTTAGCAGATATAACTATTTCATTCCCTTTCTTATTTCAAAATTTCATGATATATTGTATCAGTATATTAAAGATTCCAGTGATAAAATTGTATATTGATATACATCTCGAATCCAAATCATATTTCCTGAATGTTATACATAAATATCTTCGCGTGATGTTAAGCAGGATGAAGTTAGTTACCCACTACGTGTTCACCACAGGCCTGCTCACCGCGATCTCATCCCCCTTCCTGGGTTTCTACACTGCCCTCTCACTCTCCTTCATCATCTCCTGGATCTCCAACACCCTAATTGACAGACTCGGTCACGAAGTCAGGGGAGGTTACATACGCAGGACCCCGAGGACGCACACCCTCTTCAGGAGCCTTCCTTGGGGTCTGATCCCAGCAGTTCCCCTGGCGCTCTTGGAGGGCTACGTTGTTCTGGTCCTCCTGGGCCTCGTGGCCGGTCCCTCCCACCTCCTGCTGGACGTCTTCACTGAGAGGGGTATTTACGTAAGGCAGGGGAGGAGGTGGACCAGGTTCGCCCTGGCTCACTTTCCCTACGATAGCATCTTCGTGAATGGACTGGCCATCCTGGCAGGGTCAGCGCTTCTTTACATGGCCCTTCTATCGCAACTTCATTCTGCACTTCCCTTCCATTTACTTAGTCATGTAAATTTTGGCCAAGATTAATTCCGTGAGTTATACTTAACTGAGTAAAAAATTTAAACCGAGTGACCAACAGAGAATCGTGAGTAGTAAAAGAAACGTCTTTATAAGGGAAAGTTCAGGTCTCCTCAAGCAGGTTAATCTGCTCGATGCGGTGATGCTGAATATTGGCAACATGTCCGCTGGCGTTACACTCTTTGAGTCCATTTCGCCCTATATCAATAACTATCCTGGAGGAGTGCTCTGGTTAGCGTCCATAATTGGTCTCATTTTCGCATTTCCTCAGCTCCTGGTTTATACGTATATGACAAGGAAGATGGGAAGAACAGGGGGCGACTACGTCTGGATAAGCAGGAACCTGAATGGAGCAGTTGGATCTACAATGGCCATAGCGCTCATGTTAGAGTCCGTAGCTTATTTCGCATTGGTCGCGTTCTTCTCGGCGTCCAGCATCAACGCTGTCCTGTACACTATAGGGAGCGTAGATAACTCTCCGAGCTTAGTTTCCCTTTCAAATAACGTTTTTGTCAACCCCTACAATGGCGGATTAACCCTTGAGCAGAAGGCCCTATTCTACGGGATAGCAGCAGCCTTCTTCATCATTGTCATCCTACTCAATATATTCAGGTCGAGGTGGGGTTACTCCATAGTAACGGGCCTCGGAATACTTTCACTTTCAACTCTTGTCATTGCCATGATAGTAATAGGTGCCTCGGCGGGCAGATTTGGAACAGCGATAGTACCATTTCTCAACTCCATCAATTCGAGTTTAGTTAACGTTTACCAATCATCCCCTCATACCCCTTTCCCCACCAACTTTAGCCTCCTCTCAACGGTATTGCTGTTACCCTTGTTCGCCCTGTATACTTATCCGTGGATGCAGGCAGGACCTGCGGTTTCCGCAGAATTCAAGCAGAGTGAAAGGGTGGCCAAGTTCAACCTTCTGTTTGCCCTTCTCCTGACGGCTATCCTGGTGACGGGCGGTTTCCTTGAAATGGATCTAGTGGCAGGATATTCTTTCAACTTTGCAGCCTATCCTTACTTTATCTATAATTTCTGGACAGTTGCCATAGCGTTAGCTGGAAATTCAGCTCTGCAATGGATAATCGGTATAGGAGCCATAGCTTGGAACTTCTTTGTCCTCGCGTATGGTATAATAGTGTTCTCTAGGTATGTCTTTGCTCTCTCCTTTGACAGGATTCTCCCCGAGAAGTTTGCGGAGGTGAACAGATTTGGTTCACCAGTTTACGCTCACGCACTGGACCTGACCATTACCCTGCTCTTCCTTCTTGTACCTGTGTTCTCATTGAATGCCGCTCTCTCGCTGTACGGTGCAACCATTCTGGGCTCCCTCTACTTCCTGGTAGCAAGCGTGGCGGGTGCAATTTACGGCGTAAAGAGTAGGGCAAAGAGCATTTCAATAGCAGGTGTGATCTCAGCTCTGTACTTTGCCTTCCTCACCTATGAAGCTGCCACTAACCCGTTATTTGGCTTCACCACATCCTCAGGTTCCGTTAACATAACAACACTGGTATTCGTGGTGGGGGTGCTTCTGGTAGGGTTCCTAGTATATCTGGTGTCAAGTTATAGGAACAAAAAGAAGGGCATAGACATTTCCCTAGTTTTCAAGGAAATTCCCCCAGAATAGATTTATAAGTTTTTTCAAAAATAAGTTATTTATGAGATTTTCTTCTTTGAATCTATTGAAGCCTAGGATTATCGCTGGGATTCTGTTACTTGTGTTTGCCCTGAACCCTATTACGGAACTTGAGGAGTTCAGATTCGAGCCACTTTTCATGGCATCCCATTACGCTCTATTCATAGGTGGGTTTCTACTTAGCATGGGAAGAAAGTACTCGCCACTGCTTGTACTTCCTGCAGTATTTTTAGTGGTTCTCTGGCACGTTCCCTTCTTTTATGCACTGGCTGGGGCATTTTCCACCTATAGGATTATCAATGATCTCAGCCTCTTACTTGCGGGTGTGTTGGCAGGGGGCTCGTCTAACTCTCTTTCATTTCCCATGAAACTTCTTCTTTTCGTGGGCTGGATGGGAGCCGATAGTGTTCTTTCAGTTATACTTATAGTGGGATGGCCACCTTACTCCAACCAGGTATATTCCTTCTCCCCCTATTCAGTAGGACAGGAAGTAGTGACCGGGTTGACAATGTTCGGGATAATGACCACAATCTTTGTTGTGGTGCTATTCAGGCTTTTGAGATCGGTCTTCAACATCTGATTTTCAGGCCTCGGTCTTCATTATGCTTCTTGTGCTCCTTTCGAACGCGATCGCACCTATAACCGTGGTGGCAAGGCTCATGAAGATGACTTCAGAGAGGTCCACCTGATCAAATATTCCACTGGAGAACGCAATGGAGGAGATGACCAGTCCCATCTCGCCCCGGGGTATCATGCCAAGCGATGATGCGAGGGCCTTTTTCCCATCCCTGTTGTAAAGATATGCGAAGGGATATATTCCCGCGAACTTTAACGCCACAGCTATTAGCGTGATTATTGTTCCCTGAATCAGAACACTGGGAGATATGAACGTGAATACGTCAGTCTGGGCTCCTATGCTAATGAAAAAGAGTGAACCGAATATTCCTATCATCGTCTTTACCATACCTCTTATTCTCTCGGCCTTTCTACTCTCAGCAATTGCAACTCCCGCTATAAAGGCTGCTATTATGGGTGAGAACCCCAAGGTGATCATGATGGTGACTAGGACGAACAGGACCAGTAGGGAGACGTCAACAACGAGGGAGTCAGATACAACGGATATTATCCTTGGTATGATGAAGACCGAGGCGAAGAAGATGATGATCCAGGAAATAACCACAGTCAGGGTTATTTTTAGGACGTCGAAAAATGTTAGGCCTCCAGAATCTATTATTGCCAATGAGACTGAAAGGATAATAAAAGCTACAACGTCATCTATGGCAGCGGCAGATAACGTAATCTTTACATACCGCTCATTCTCAAGCTTTTCGCCCTCTATGATTGAGGCCACCGCAGCCAAGCTGGTAGCCGCACTGGCAGCACCCATCAAGATAGCTACGTTGAACGAGACGAATCTCGACATGTACAAAAATACTCCTACAAAGGGCAAAACTGCACCAAAGGTTGCAGCTAGGGACGCGAGAGTCCCCGAAGTCCTGAGTGACTTAAATCCATGCTCAAGTCCAGAGGCAAATATGAGAAGGATTACGGAGAACTCCGAGAAGAGGATGAGATATGAATTGATAGTGAATATCTGATAACCAGTAATAGTATTCAGAAAAGATCCTAGAGCGAAGGGGCTGAGTATTAGTCCGGTCAACAGCTCCATGATGAGCGGGGGAACCCGAGCTTTACTTGAGGCGACCTTAAGCCCCTGAGCAACCGTCACCAGAATGAATATCTCCAACAGTGCTAAGTATACTTGGTCGGAATTCATGTCATGCCACTGACTTTTATAACTATGAACATTAATCTAGTTTATGTCAATTTTCAGGAAGAGGGAGGAGAAGAACATCCTTCATATTGACCATCTTAATCCCGTGATGAAGAAAGCCATAAAGACGCTGATTGACTCAGGGATTCCTGAGGTAGCCAGACTCTACGGCTTCAGGTATCTCTTCCCTAGGATCGGGGAACCCATTTTTGTCCCATATGGCAGGCTGGACGATGAGTTCAAGGATACTCATGAGGCTTTTGAGAGAATACTAGAGGAGGTTAACGAAATAAAGGACGAGGGAATGAAGACCTACAAAACTTGGTACCCAACCGCTGAGGAAATTGATCATTTCAGGTTTACCTTTTACTCCATGACCAGGGAAGGTGGGATGAAGGTGGGAATAGCGGCTAATCCTCTGGCGTCTCTGGAGCAGGACGCGTTCAAGATAGGGGAAATAGCAAATGAAATTTCAGGGAGAAAGGTTTTACTTCTTACCCCAGCACTAGCTGGACAATCAGTGAATACTAACTCCGCATTGGCGAAGGCTTCATCGGTTCAGATACTTGATTTCGTATCGTCGAGGGAAAGCGAGATAGTGGATTCATTCATCTGGTTAAACAAGAACTTTCACGAGAAGTACGATAAGGACAAGGAATATGATGCAGATCTTGGAAGAACCTATATGATCAGGCTCTTCTCCGTGATTAAGTCCATGATATCCCCCAAGGTTACTACTTCTCCCAGTGCTGACGTAGTGATACTACCTCTCTTCGTCTACCCCAGGAACAAGCTTGTGGGTAACATATCCATAATGGAGGCATGGAACAGTAATGAGACCTTCTCTCAGTTACTGAGACAGGCACAGTATCATGAGGTTGAAGTGGGACCAATCCTTTACAATGTGGATAGCATAAACAGCCTGGTTGAGAAATATGGCCTAAATTCCGAGAAATTCATAGTATTGACGGATCAGAAGGTTCCATCTCTAGAGAGACTGGACTACTTGAGTTGGATAAAGAAGTTCAGGATGGAGAAAGAGTCAGATTTCGTCAAGATCCTGAGGCCTTCTGTATAATCTGTAGAATCTGCTGTGCCGTGGACTCTATTTGAGATGGAACGTGGCCACTCTCTATTTCACTGAGAAGCTGGGTTGAGTTTGTGCTAATGCTCACCAGCTCCCCAGGCGGTAAGGATTTGGGATACCCCAGCATGATCCACGTACCTCCTGGCCCTGATATTATCAGGGTTGTGACCAGGTGGGGCTCACTGCTTCCCAGAGCTATGGGAACCTGATGCCCGTCGTAAACCACCTGAGTCTGGTTAAGCTGATACTGTTCCACAAGGTTAACAACCCAGCTTGGGGTCATGCTACTCAGCTCGTTCAGTCCCACTTGGACTCTGTCACCGTTGTTGACGGGTTCTCCTGAGGGAGTTGCATTAAGATATTGATTGTAAATATAGATAGCGTGAAACTGAACATTAGAGTCAGGCGTGAACCCCTGAAACAGAAGTCCTGGAATAGGTGCACCATTTCCTATGTCAGGCTCCGCTACTGAGTAGTGCGGCATAACCGTAAGATTTCCGTAATTACTCAGGGCAATGTATAGGGGCCACGACAGGGTAGCTCCGTAGGGACAACCGTACCAGCTAATTAGATACACCTGGGTTGTTCCGTTAGGGGCATAATCCGTGGATGAAACCTTAACGAAGTTGGTGAATGCGCTTGGGGCAGATGTTGATACGCTGGGCCTGAAGCTAAGTCCTATGAATAGGGCTATGACCAGCAACAGTGCTATGAAAGGTATGTAAATGAGTCTGCTCTCCTTCTCGTTATTCTTCTTTTTCCCCTTAGCCATCACATGAGTTAACCCAGTTTCACATTTAAACCTTTTTCAAAATAGCTCCAGTACGTTTTGAAGATATGATACCTGACCGTCTCCCATTGCTCCAATCCATTACACTAACTCGTTCTCTTAAGGCAGATTCTTCCATTCTTAATCTGTGTTATTTCGTCGCAGTCAGCCCTGGTGACATTAATTAACTTCTCCAAAACCTTCCTTATACCCTGGTCCATACTTATCAACTTGAAGGCACTTACTAAGAACCATAAATTTCCCCTAGTCTCAGCTATCATCAGTCTGGGCTCGATCTCCGTCAACTTCTCGATCACGTTATACATGTTTCCCATCCCGTTACCCTGAACTCCTTGAAGATTGTATTGCCCGCCACATCCTCAAAGTCAAGTCCATCCGCGTAGATGGTGACCAGCGAGCCTGTCTTCAGTACAGCTGTGAATTCTCTGGGTTCAATCTCTATTCCGTATTTGGTCATGTAGTTGAGCCATCTTTCCCTTTTCCTCCCTCTCAGTCTCGACCTAATCAACCCTGATATGCTCATGGACGCAATGAGATCCGAAGCTGTGGCGGTTATGAAGTCCTGATCGCGGAATATGGAGGGACCTGAGCATTTGGAGTCTGTGATTCTTCCTGAACAAATAAAGGAAAGTTCTGGAAGTGGTGGAAAAATCACATCCTCAGGAATCTCTACTTTAAGCTCCACTAGATAAAGTAGCAGAACAAGTTTATTTGGTTGTTATTAAAGTCCGGACTCCAGCTCCCTTCAAGGTGGTAGTGGATCTACATTAAATTTTAGCATTTAACTTCCTCACATAAAAGGGGATATATGAGTTTCAGGGATCAGGTCCTGCTCTTTCTATATAGTCATGGGGAGGCGAAGTTAGGGAGGATTGCGAGGGAGCTGAGAATAGATGAGGATGACTTACTTGGTGTTTTGAGACCCATGGAATTAGAGGGTCTCATCTCTAGAAGCGTTAAGGGGTTGATAAAGAAGGAGGTCTATTACTCACTCACAGAAAAAGGAGTTACGGAAGTAAGAAAAATAAATGATTCCCTTTAAGTTTACATTTCCTTGGTTATTTCCTCTTCCTTTATCTTCTGGGTTGGTCTCCATCCCATCCCGTAGGCTATTCCAGACCCTATCAGTGTTACGGCGAGATTTATTAACAGAGCTAGAATGGCTATGTAAAGTGGACCTAGAGGAGTTGCATAAAGGCTGGTCTTGATTGCTCCGAACTTAGCGTTTGCCTCTATAACTAGTGCCAATGCTGATAGAATCCCCGCTGCCCATCCCACTAGGGTGGCCTTTCCATTTAGATTTCTGGTATAGAGCCCTAAGAACACGGATGGTAGGGTTTGGGTTACCAGGATTCCACCGAGTAGCTGAAGCTGGATTGCGTAGGTCGCAGGAACAGCGAATACGAAACCTAAAGCCACGAACTTAAACACTGTTGAAACGACCTTAGCCAGAGTTGCCTCCGTTTTAGGTTCCAGAGATTTGAATTCCTTTATCACATTCCTCACTAGAAGGTTAGCGACACCAATGGCCATGATTGCCGCTGGAACAAGTCCTCCAATGAAAATCGCGAGGTAAGCTAGTCCCACAAACCAGTCAGGCATTGTATATGCTATGAGTGAAGGAACCACGAAGGTACCTGCGCCTAGCTTGATCACCGCATTTAGGGCGTTTGGCACGGCGTACACTAGGATGCCGAAAAGAGCTAGCAAGGCTAATCCAATACCGTAAATCGGCAATAGGGCAGTACCCAGCTTGAGCTTCCCCTTATCCTCGGAGCTAAGCGAACCATTGATGGCGTGTGGGTAGAGGTAAAGTGCAAGTGCTGATCCTAGAGATAGCGAGAAATACGCTGGGATCAGTTTAGGCGACAGGGCTCCGTAGTTTATGGGTCCCTTAGCATGATTCAGTGCCAGGTTCACAGTAGCAGATTGTGTGGCTGCATTATGGAACGCGCTGGCAAACCCGCCGTAACTTAGTGGTACAATAATTATTACTGCAAGCACTGTAATCCAGATTAGAATATCCTTAAAGACTCCAGTAATTGCAGCTCCCCTCAATCCGCTGGTGAACGTAAATGAGGCGAGGATGATGAATGCTATTATCAGGGCAACGTCTGATATGGTCTTAGATACCACCCCAGTTAGACCTGCTAGTAGAGATGCAAGTACAGCCTGCATACCAACTATCTGCAATGCAATATAAGGTAGTTCAGCAACTATCCCGGTCAAAGCTACTGCAATGGCGAGCCATCTGCTATCGAACCTGTCCTTAACGAAATCGGAAGCAGTGACGTACCCCTTGTTTCTGGAAACTGTCCATAATCTCGGCATGGTCAAAAGTGCAACTGCAAACCCCCAGGCCACGTATGGCACAGCAAAGAAGTACAATGATCCTATAGCCAACATGCTGGAAGGCACAGCAATGAAGGTATAGGCAGTGAACAGATCAGCTCCCATCAGGAACCATACCAGTAACCAGCCTAGTCTCCTTCCTCCAAGCCCCCATTCATCAATTTTGGATAGATCCCCTCTCCTCCATCTGGACGCCCAAAAACCGAGGAAGGCAAAAATGGCAAATAGGACAATGAATACCCCAAGGGTAACTCCATCTATATTTCCAAATGCCATTCTCTTCACCTACCTCCGTTCTCTTTCACTGCAAGTACAACTCCCGCAAAAAGTATTGTTGACACAATCAGAAGGATTATCTGGTAAGAGTAGAACGTCGTTAATCCGCCTATCGAGGGAAGAGAATTATTAAAAACCGGAAATAAAGAGTATATTATTATATCAATCAAGAATGCGATTCCCATTGCCAAATAATATTTGTTCATACGATATCTCAGATACTACAGCGTTCTCGCGCTTATAAATTTTATAATCTAAAGGGAAACTATCATTGTCAATCTTATTGTATGACAAATTATATCTCTTACAATAGAAGGCAAGTTTATTCCTCGTGATAGACGGCTTAAACATGGGTTCGAGACAGTTTAATGAAAAAAGATGAAAATAACGCATGTTAATAAATTTTATCCTTTATTTTGAATCTATTGAGAAATGATAGTTGATTTGATAACCCCTCTTATTCTTTGAACCATTTCCTCCTCTCTTCTCGTATAGTATGATATTGCTCGCCCTTTCCTTCCCATTCTTCCTGTCCTTCCAACCCTATGAATATAGGTTTCAACGTCCCTGGGCAGGTCAAAGTTGATCACCTGTTCAACGTCAATCACATCTATCCCCCTAGCAGCTAAGTCTGTGGAAATGAGAACATCGCTTTGACCTCTCTTAAAGTTCATGAGATTTCTCCTTCTTGAACCTTGAGACATGTCACCGTGAAGAAGAGACGTGCTAACTCTGTCGGAGATTCTGTCATAAAGTGCCTCTGCCCTAGCCTTTGTGTTGGTGAAAACGATAGCCTTCCCGTTCACGTCCTTGAGAAGCTTGGTAACCTTCTCGTTCCAGTTATCGCGTACCGGATAAAATTCGTGGTCTATCTCCACCGGTTTATATTCGTCAACCTTAAGGAACCTTGCTTTAGGGGAGAACTCCTCAGCCAGTTCCTTTACCTCTGGGGGTACAGTAGCGGAGAAGAAGCCGAAGTTCTCTGCGCTGGTCTTAGAAAGTATCATCCTAACGTCATCTATGAACCCCATATCGAGCATTCTGTCAACCTCGTCCACAATGGCCAGCTTGAACCTGGAAAGGTCTAACGTTCCTCTACCCCATAGATCAAGGATCCTCCCTGGAGTTCCCACTATGATCTCGCTATTGGACTCCCTTTCTTGCCTGTCATAGCCAACTCCGCCTATGATAACTCCTACGGAGGTCCTCTTGTATTTTCCAAGCCTCTTGGCCTCGTATGCGACCTGTTCCGCTAGCTCCCGTGTGGGAACCAATATGAGCGTATCGTGATATCTCTCTAGCACAGGTATCAGATAAGAGGCCGTCTTCCCTGAACCAGTTTTGGCCTGAACTATTACGCTCTCCCCATTCATGAATACTGGGATGGTTATTTCCTGTACCTTTGTGGGACGCTGGTAATTAATGTCAGCCAGTGCCCTTTTCAGTTGATCGCTTAACTGATCAAACATGAGGCTGAGGTAAATTTCTGAGTTAATAAATTCACTTGAAAAATCTAAACGTTCTAAATCTTTTAGAACATCTCTAAGTTGTCCTTGTGCTAAAAAGTTTTCATGATTTAAGGACAAAAGATAATTATAGTTATCGTAAATGTAAAGTGTCTCCCACATCATTTTATCTTATGTTAATCTTATCCTGAATGAGATTCATGGTAATGTTTAAGCATTTTAATTTCTCACTTGATATTTTGGACAGATTTAAGTGAAATTTAATAACTAACAAATTAACTTCTTTGTATAACTTATACACATGAGACTTTTCGGAGTGAGGATTAATTCTCTGCTAACTCCCCAAACGAAATATCTAACAACCACAAGGCAGTTGGTTCCGGAATACGGCGAAGAAAGGCCAAAGATAGTTGCACTGGACTGGGATGGAAGGACGTTAAGGGAGCTTATTCTGCTCAGGGAATCAGTTCTACCGGGGAAAAGAATTCAGCCTGGTTACAAAATAGAAGTCTCGTCCTCAAGTGACGGTAGACTTGGAAGTTTGAGCGACATGAATACCCTCACCATAGTACCTAGAGTCCTCAAATCTGATAAGTGGATGAGAGGAGAGCTAGTTATTCTGGGCAGGAGAGTCAATCCAGAGCGCATGTTAATTCTTCACGATATACCGGCCTTGGGCAAAAGCAGTAAAGAAGTCATGATTCAGTTACAGAAATTCTTGGATGATTGGGGTATTCATGCCAAGAAATTACCAGCAATTGTGAAGAACGTGAAGGTTTCAGAAAAAGTTAAGGCTAAGATTATTGACATAGACTTCTTGATGGCTAGCTCTCTCCCCTGAGCTTTCTTGTGACCTCACTGGAGACTTCCTTCGATAGTTTTCTGGTCTGCTCCGTGGCGTTACCAGACCTTTTCGTGGTCTCCAGACTATCTGACAGTCTTCGTGTAGTTTCCATTAACTCTATTTTCCTGGTCTGACCGGCTATCTCCTCCATCCTCTTGAGCGTCCTGGTTGCCTCCACCAGGTTTCCTGCCTGAACCTCACTGGATATCTTCTGGAGATTGTTAAAGTACTCGTACTCCAGCAGAACGTCCTTATTTACTCCACTCACGAAGGTAGCTTGACTATCTGCTGGCTTAATGGTAACCACGCTTAACAGAGCCTGCTTTCTTCCGTCAACTGGCTCCTCGTAATTCGCCTTCACCGTCATGAAGTTTCCACTGTAGTTAGGCGGAACTACAGCCTCTCCAAGTATCTTGACAACTCCCTCAACAGCATTAAGCTGAACCGGCGGGCCTGAATAATTGAGCAATTTCACGCTGGACTCGGCAACTATATCCACCGTCACGTTCTTTGCGGCGATCTTGGTTTTGGCAGCCTTGGGAAGCTTCTCCGGGATCTCCATGGCATCATTTACATGATAAAAGACTCCACCTGATCTGTCAGCTAGGGACTTCAGTATGGTTTCGTTATAATCGTCCCCAAGTCCGAAGGATATGGTCTGGACTCCGTTTGGTATAGCCAGTCTCTTATATGTCTCCACGTTAGTGTCGTCTGTGGGATTCCCATCCGTTAGCAATATCACATAACTTGGTATCCCGTGCTTGTTGTGAAGATTGAAAGCAGTGAGAAGAGCTGTGAAGAAGGCAGTTTGACCTCCAGCGGATAAGCCAGTAATCTCAGCCGTGAGATCCTCAGGATCAGCGAACTCCCTCACAATGTTAACCCTGCTGGAAAAGGTGATAAATGATACCTTGTTACCCTGAGGTATTCTCTTTAATAGTTCTATAGCACCCTTCTTGGCGCTCTCTATCTTAAGGCCATCCATGGATCCGCTGGTATCCAAAAGAACAATGTAGTGAAATCCTGTTGCAGTTGAGATCTTTTCTGGAACTAGTAAGATTTTAAAGGCCATTTTCAGATCGCTGTTAAATGAATACCTGTGACTAACTTCCACCTTCATGGATAGGGTCATGATTTATCACCATTCAGAAGGAACTCCTCGTCCAAGTAAACCATGTTGAACTTACCTTGGTCCTGAAGTAAGATCCCTGCACGCATCTTATGGTATCTACTGGAAAACACTGTAATAACCCTTTCATCTATCTCAGACCTGAAGCCGTCAGCCACCTCGTGCCCCCTGATTATCCCCTTAAGTGAGTTTTCCTTAAGGAATTCAAGAGTCACATCCTTACCGTAGAAGAACGTTCCTTCACCCCGGATATTGGGGACGAAACCGTCAAGTTCCTCCCTAGGATCGTTCCATAAAATCTCGAAGGCTATTTCGTCCTCTGGTATTATGTCAGGTTTCTTGAGCTCCTCTATCTGTTGTAAGCTCTTCAAGTTCCTTGCTATCCCTCCATGAACACAAAGGTAATCGTTCACTATAGCAGCGTAGGGCATTTCGGAGAAGAGATCCACGAACTCCTTGTAGTTTTCATCTCCCAGTTTCTCCCTTACCTCCGCCCTAAATCCATAATATTCATTGGTGAGTGGGCTCTCATGGTTACCCCTGAGGACAATTACCTTGTCCTTGTTCTCTAGGAAACGGGAGAGAATTATCTCTAGGTTCTCCAGTCCGTAGGGCTCCCTATCAACGTAATCCCCTAGAAAGACTATGGCGTCGTAGTCTGAGAAATTCTCAAAAACATACTTCGTAACCATGTAGGCCCCGTGCGTATCCCCAACAAAAGCAACTCTTGACCTATCCCCAACCCTCAAGAGAGGTTTCATTGAGGAGAAAGCTTCTCTAGATTTTCTCACAAGTTCGAGGAGACTATCCCTCCTCTCTTGGGGCCAGGAACTCATTCTCTCACAATCTTGATAATGGTATTGTTGCCCAGTTTCACTACGGCGTTTTTAGGAAGTTGGGCCTTACCCTTTACAGCCTGAAATACCTTTCCGTCATAAATGTACGTGCCATTGGTGCTGTTCAGATCCTCTATGTAAAGCGTATCACCCTCCTTGGATAGAATTGCATGTCTTCTAGAAATTTCACTATCGGGAATCATTAGCACATTTTCAGGACTTCTTCCCAGGGAAATATTTTCGAAAACGTCAAAATCCAGCGGAACCTTAGTCTTGTTTAGAGCCGAGACCGGAGTTGCAATGAACTGAATGTAGTATTTACCTTCTTGTGCGGTGGGCGTTTCGGTGACCTCGCTCTGCTGAGATGTTGTGGTAGTTTGAGCCTGATTCTCCTGGGTCGTTACGGTCTGTACTTCAGTCTGTTGGGCTTGTTGCTCCTGTGTTTGAGCCTGTGCTTCAACGGACTGATTTAGTTGTTGAACCGCCTGTTCCTGTTGTTCAGTTGGTTGTGCACCCGATCCAGCATTTTCAACGGTTTCCTGTGGAGCCGATTGGGCCCCTACTGACTCATCTGGTCTCTTTAGTCCGCAAGTGGTGCAGTACATTGCATCATCAGGGTTCTCAGTTCCACATCCTGTACATTTCCATGTCATGGTAATATTGTAGATACAATAAACCTATTAAGTATTTTCGCTAATGGAGACGACCTAACACTCTTGTTTTCTGCATTGAATGTCCCTCCTCTACCCAAGAAATATCATCAAAAAGTTTTTAGTTTGACTAAATTCCTAGATAGGTAATGCAGAAGACAATCCAGGGAGTTTACGTAAACCCTCAACAGATAGCATATCAGCTGGAGAACTGGTTTAGATCAAAAAAGCATTATCAGACGCAAGTCCTAGGGATGGGCTCAAGCTATGTGGTTCAGGCTAAGAAGGTTGGCTTCCTGAGAACGATTTTCGGTGCGGATAGGGCCTTTACCGTCAGACTCATGGGCGGTCAAGGATTTTTAAACGTGGATGTAGGACTAGCTGACTGGCTAAAGGCTGCTGACGTAACGGAGGACGTTATAGCGGCCCTTGTATTCACTCCGCTTGCTGTGGTGGAGGGCATTGAGGAGCTATACGATCTGAAACTCGAGAAGGATATCATTAAGGAAGTGGAGAACTTAGCGTATTCTATGTCTCAGGGAGCTGGGAACCCCATATATCAACCCTATTCTCAGCCAAACCCCTATCAATATCCGCAAAATCAACCTTCGTATCCCCCAACTCCATATCAACCTCAACAACCCAATCAGCCCTACTCACAACCCCAATACTCACAACCTCAACAGAAGTACTGTCCATCCTGCGGGACGCCTAACCCCAGTACAGCTAGATATTGCATGAGTTGCGGGACCCAGCTGTTCTAAGCTAGATTTTCTTTATCATTCTCTGAAGCGAGTCTGGATCCCCAGGAGAAGACAAGAGCACGCTTTTTACTCCTATTCCCGAAAGTTCCTCTATCACGGTATTAACGCTTTCAGCGTCAAATGCTGGTTGGGGTAGAGCCTTTAGGATTTCCCTGTTCTTCTCTGTTCTAATGATGACATAGGGGATAATCTTCTCCAGGGGTAACCCTTCTAAGGAGCTCACTCCGCCAAAATAGAGTCCAAGAAAGAAATCCGCTGGCATATCCAGCCTGGAAAATATCTCTTCCCTGCTCTTCCTCAAGCTTAACATTCCGCCAGACTTAACTCCATAACTTCTAGAGATTTCTATTGCCCTATCAGTTGAAACCTGATCCACTTCCTTCCCAAACTTGGGTTTGTCTCCCTTTGTGAAGGCTATATCAAAATTGAAGAGTCGAGCAGTTATGGAGAGTGACCTGACGAATAATTCATTGACGTCTGCTAGCCTCTGGTTCAGGATAATCCTTTTCCCTTCATTCAGTTGCTCTCTGGCCAGTACGCCCACAGCCAAGGGCATGACTGAAGGTTCTCCAAGAGGTGCGTCTGGTATATCAAAGCCATCAAAAGCTTCCAAGGAGGATATCTCCTTCTTAAGCTTGTCGATTTTACGCTTGGGATGCAGTTCGGCCAGTATCTCCATTCCGCACTCTATTTAATAATCCCTTTAAAAACATTTATACGTGTGTACTGCAAGAAGTGTGGCTCTAAGGCTATAATCAGAGTAACCTCGGCCAATCTCACTCTTTGCTCCACGCATTTTACGGAGTGGTTAGAGGGTAGGGTTAAGAAGATCATAAGGGATTACGGGATGATACATGAAAATGAGAAGGTAGCGGTCGCAGTGTCAGGAGGTAAGGACAGCACAACACTGCTCCACGTGCTCACCAAGTTATCAGGAAAAATGGGATTCGAGGTTGTTGGGGTGAATATAGACCTGGGAATTGACAGGGGTACTAGATACTCGTCTCTAAGTACAGAGTTCGCTGTGAAGAACTTTGAGAAGTTAGGGATCAAATATAGAGTTGTCTCCCTCAGGGAACAGTATAGGTTTACCATTGACGACGCGAAGGCAAGAATCAAGAGGCCAGTATGTAGCACTTGCGGGCTCGTCAAGAGATACGTACTAGAGGAAGTTGCCCAGGAGCTGGGGGCAGATGTTCTGGCTACTGGCCATAACCTGAACGATATGGCGGTGTTCGTTCTTTCAGGTTATCACTCTGGCGATCTGCACAACTTGGCCAGACTGAGGGCTGTCTCTCCTGCAGAGAACGGATATATAAGGAAGATAAAACCGCTTTTCCTGGTCTCTGAGAAGGAAACCACTACTTACGCCCTAGTTAATGGCATTCCCTTCATTATGGATTCCTGTCCCAATAATCCCAGGGTTGGAGGCCCAACCTCAGACAAGCTCAGGAGAGTAATAGAGAATGCTGAGGATGAGATACCAGGTTTCATGGCAAGGCTTGTGGAAAACTTCGAGACCAAGATAAGGCCCTTCTTCGAGGATCTCCCAAAGTTCAACTTGGGGAAGTGTAAGATCTGTGGAAAACCTACTAACAGTGATAGGGAGATCTGTTCCTTCTGTGCCATCAGGATCAAAATGACTGGAGGAGAGAGTCAGATTGTCAAGGGAGGCTAAGTTCACCAGTCTGTTACACTATCCAGACGGAAGCCCCGCTGGAAAGTCGGAGTACGAAGGAGGAATCTCCAGGGTTTATGACGAAACGGGGCAGTTCCTCTTCGAGGTTGATGGGCTCTTCCCTCCCAGACCCAGAAGCACCTCCATGGACTGGATAGACAAGGTACTGGAGAAGGGACTAACGGACTGCAGGAAAAGGTTTATCCTTTACGTAGGCTCAAGGTATCTAGTCAACGTGAAGAAGCTACCCGAAGACGACGCGGTAGAGAAATTGAAAGAGTTCTATTACAAGAGCGGAGGAAAAGTGTACGAGACGTGGATCAGATCCGTGGTTAGGGGAGTGAAGAGTAAGGGATTAATGCCACCTTCCCTGAAGTCCCTTGAGCTGAAGGACCGCGAGCTCTACCAGGCAATTAAGGCTGTTTTAGAAAGAAAATAGTATTAAAACTTTATAACGTACTATCTAAAAATACCATTATGGCATCTGAAAAGAGATGGGATACATTCACCTGGTTTGCAGTTGTTACACCACTGGTCGCATTCTTTATTATGACCCTGATTCTCTCTGCGTATCTCAACGAATTTGGTCCATGGAAGTCTGTGGTTCCCGTGATACTGGGCTTCGGAATCTTTTTCCTGCTTGTGGGTATCTTCCTGAGGACTAAGTTCGGTAGAATGGCCCTCTAACCAAGCCTCTCCTCTGCTTTGTCCAGAAAATTATCAACGTAGCTCTTTTCTCCAAAAATCACTAGGTCATCGATCTCCTTCTGATAGTACTTCTCCACAACCCTGAGTATATGTTCCGTGGTTCCTGGGAAAACGTCAACCACCTCGCCACCCTGCAGTTTATCATCCTCATATATTGCCACTGCCATGTTCTTGTATACGTTCACCCTGAAGGTTGAGATAACCTTCCCGTCCTCAACCTTCTTATAAACGTAAATGAGGAGAAGGGGCTCCGTCATAGAGTGCCTTACGTATTCGGCGTACTTTATCATGGCTTATTTAATGGAACTGTCATTTAAAAAACATGAACTCAATTCAGGACCTAATTGAGTTTGCGAGGATAGACACCACTTCAGCTAAGGGAAAAGGAGAGGAGGGAGCCAAGTTCATAAGGGATTACATGGAAGCTCACGGAATTGAGGCAAGACTGATCAGGCACAAGTCCAGAAACCCTTACGTGTATGGGGAGATAAACGTTGGTGCCAACAGAACACTACTGATCTACAATCACTATGACGTACAGCCAGCTGAACCCCTAGACAAGTGGAACAGCGACCCCTTTGATCCAGTAGTAAGGGACGGGAAATTGATAGGACGCGGGGTAGGAGACGATAAGGGCTCCCTTATGGCCAGACTGCAGGCATTGGTGGAAATGGGTAAACCACCTATCAATGTTAAGTTCATCTACGAGGGGGAGGAGGAGATAGGCAGTCCCAACATAGACTCCTTCCTTAACGATCACCGGGATCTGCTAAGGTCGGATTACGTTCTCTGGGAAGGGGCTGGAAAGGGATCCAGCGGTGCTCCAGAGATAGTACTGGGAGTAAAGGGCCTGCTGTATGTGGAGATTTCAGTCAAAACCCAAAAGGATCTCCACTCCATGTATGCCCCTGTGGCGAAGAATCCAGCGTGGGAACTAATTAAAATCCTCTCCTCCCTGAAGAGCGGTGACAAGGTTAACCTTCCTGGTTTTTACGACAAGGTTAGATGGCTCACGGAAGAGGAGAGGAGGTACCTGAAGGGAAACAAGAAGTCCATGGAAGATGCCTTGGGTCAGGAGCTTCCTGAGGACTTCCAGAGGAAGCTAGTTGAGGAACCCACATGTAACGTCGCCGGCCTTTACTCTGGATATACAGGTGAGGGTTCCAAGACCGTTATTCCATCCTACGCTATGGCAAAGCTGGACTTCAGGCTTGTCCCCGACCAAGACCCAGAGGAAATCCTGAAGATACTTCAGACTCATCTTAAGGGAGTGGATATCAAGGTATGGAGTAAGGTGAGACCTTACAGAACTTCAATTAACAGCAGGATTGCCAGATCCCTGATGGACTCAGCTAAGGAGGTGTACGGGGTTGAACCAGAGGTTATCCCCAACAGCTACGGTACCGGTCCCATGGAGTCCTTTGCAAGGATTCTGGGAAATAACCAGATAGCAGACGGGGTTGGGGTGGAGCATCCGGGATCAAACATCCATTCCTTTAACGAGAACATTTACATAGAGGACTACAACGTGGCCAAGGAGTGGATGAAGCGTTTCGTGAGGTATCTGGCTCAGCCTTAGTTTTCAGGTCATCGCTCCACACTCGGCAAACTCATCATCAATACTAGGATGGTGCACAGGGTAAAATGCTCACCGTAGTCAGCGTTGAAGGAAGAATTTGGGAGGAAAGGGTCGAGGCTAGGTCAAACAGGTTCATGGTCAAGATGCAGTCAAGATTAATCTGCCATCTTCACGATCCAGGGAGACTTAAGGAGCTAGTATATCCTGGTAACAGGGTACTTGTAAGGGAAACCAGAGGGATTAAGACCTCATGTTCAGTCCTAGCAGGTTGGGATGGCGAGTGGGTCATAATTGACAGCCGATTTCATCCTGTCATCGCAAGAAGATTCCTTCCTCCTGACGCGGAAAGCGAGGTAAGGGTTGGCCACAGCAGGCTTGACTTTCACTTTAACGACACGTGGGTGGAGGTAAAGGGCTGTTCACTTGTGAGGAACGGGATTGCCCTGTTTCCAGACGCCCCCACAAGAAGGGGAGAAAGGCACCTTAGGGAATTAATCAAGTTGAGGGAAGAGGGACACGATGCCATGTTAATGATCCTGGTAATGAGACCTGCAACATGTTTCCTTCCCAACAAGGACACAGATCCCTCGTTTTCTGAGGCTTTCTGGGAGGCCCTGGATAGGGGCGTAAAGCTGACAATAAAGTCCTTCAAGTTGGAGGGAAGGGATATTGTTTACGTTTCAGATATTGGATTGTGCAATAAGGCTGAGTAAGCTTGACCCCTCTATCCTGAACAGGTGTCCCTCATGTTTTCTGCAGTCGGATGACCCAAAACCCTTCACAGGGTTGGATAGGAGGTTAGCCAGCTCCTCCTCTTGTAGGGGGAGAACAATTACCGCTAGAGGTTTGCACACGCTTTTCAGGTAATCGACGTGCCACCTTTTCCTCGCAAGGCTGTCACTCAGATGCCTTTCAATTCTTTTTACACAGTTTATCCCGCAAGACCCCACGTAGGCGTAAGTTCCACTGCTTATCATAAACCTCTTCCCTGGAGTCTCCACAACTCCATCTCCACATTCAAAAAGAACCACGTAACCCTTCTTCTCACGTTTCATTTATTTCATCTATTCTATTGGAAAGATTTTTAGTTTAGTATACTCTAATTAGGAAACCAGTGATAAAATGGTCGTGGAATCGAATTGTGAGATTCCGGAAAACCTTCTCTATTACATCGATGGTAAAAACACCGTGTGGGCAAAGCAGGAATCTGCAGATACCATTCTGGTGGGCATAACTGACATAGCCCAGACCATGGCAGGTAAGGTAGTAAAGGTCAGGATAAAGAAGAAGGGGACCAAGGTTGAGAAAGGAAAGCCTGTGGCTACCATGGAGAGCGGAAAGTGGGCAGGCCCAGTCCCAGCCCCAGTCTCTGGTGAGATTGTTGACGTGAATGGAGAGGTGGAGAAGAGCCCCGTTCTTGTAAACAGGGATCCTTACGGAAACGGCTGGCTAGTCAGGATGAAGGTGGCCAATCCAGAGGAGTTGAAACAGCTCTACACGGGAGCTCAGGCAGTTCAAAAATTAAAGGAGCTAGTTACAGCAGAGAAAATATCCTGCAAGAGGCTGTGAAATGTCGTGGAGGTTTATTTCCCTCCCTCCACAGGACGGCTATCACATGGTTACGTCATTCGTTTCTGTAGCTGAATATGTTACAAGGGGAGGGAAAAACACATTTCTGGTTTTTTCAGTTAAGGAACCATTCGTTAACGTTGGGGTTCATCAGGAAGTTTGGCTTGAGGTAGACCTTGATTTCACCCTGAAGAACAAGATACCTGTCGTTAGAAGGGATCTGGGAGGAGGAACGGTTGTTATAACTCAGGGAGAGCACGACTACTTCATTGTGTTGAGGCAGGAGGAGGCACCCTCAGACCCCAAGGCATTATATGAAAAGTACCTCACCCCTGTGGTGGATGTGCTCAGGGATTACGGTTTGAACGCCTCATTGAGAGATCAGGATATAGTGGTTAACGGCAGAAAGATCAGCGGGAACGGTGCAATGACACACGGTAAGGCCGTGGTCATAGCAGGTAACATACTCATGAGAGCCGACACGGACCTTATGAGCAAATGTATCAAGGTCCCCTCCGAAAAGTTCAGGGATAAAATGGCGAAGGATATGTCGGAATGGATAACCTCTCTGGAGCGTGAGCTGGGTTACGTTCCGCCTAGGGAGGAGATTGATAAGAAACTGAAGCAGAGCTTTGAAAATCACCTTGGAATAAAGTTCGAGGATTCTATGCTGACGCCAGAAGAGATAGAGAGGTGGGAACAGCTGGCTAGCGAAAAGAGGAACGAGGAATGGGTTTACTATAAGGACAGGAGGCACCCCGATCTGAGGACAGACAGATGTGTTAAGATCTCCTCAGCTGTTGCCATATGTCACTTGGATTACAAGGCTAGAAAACTAGTAAGGATTACCGCGAAATTTGTGGAGAAGAAGCTACAGGAAGTCTCCATCTCAGGTGACTTCTTCGTTATGTCCCCCAGGGACTTTCTGGAGAAGCTTGAGGACAGACTTAGCGGGATTTACGTCAACGATATACCAAGTGCTATAGACAAAGCGTTTGCTGAACTGAAACCTGTGATATTTGGGTTCAGCGCTGAGGACCTGAAGAAGGCTTTTCAGGAAATATTGAATAAGCCAGAAGTTCAGGAAGTTATATAATTTTTGAAACATTATTAAAAATATAGGGTTAAATTGCAATTACAGCTAGGATCTCCCTCTCCTCTACGCTACCAAGGAGGGTTCTGGAGTCCACCACTGGGAGAAATCCCACGTTTTCCTGGACCATTATTTTTCTGGCAATCTCCAGGGACGAGTCTGGAGTTGTCCTGAAAACTGGCCTCTTCATTATGTCTGAGACGGGTGATCCGGTCCTGCCCTCAAGGATAGCCCTGCCCACATCACGTATTGACACGACGCCAGCGGGAAGGCTCTCTTCCACAACTACTGCGTGCCTCTCCCAGTTTTCCTTCATTGCCTTGATTACCTCCAGCACTTTGGTCTCAGGGGCGGAGATCAGGGGATCTACCTTCATTACGTCGCCCACCTTAACTTCTTCGTTCACAGTCTGAGATCGGAGAAGGTCCCTTTCCGTGACAATACCAACCACATCCTCATTTTCTATCACTAGGAGCGACCCCACACCCTTTCCTGTCACTATTTTACATGCCTGTTTCGTATCAGCCTCTGGGGAAATCATTAGGAGGTCCCCGCTCATCACGTCCTCCACAGCCCTAGCCCCTTCTATCCATCCGTACACAAGATCCCTGATGGTCACTATACCCTGACTTTTCCCCACGACTAACCTTCTTATCCTTCTCTCAAGCATAAGGGCTATTGCATCCCTTAAGGGGGTTCCAGGCTCCACCCTAACCAGGTCCCTAGTCATTACTTCCCTTACTTTCATGGGATCACGGCTTTGTGACTTTGACCGAGGAACATCTGGAAAGGCATTCCGATATATTCGTGAATTTCCATTCTCCCTTTGGCTTGAAGCACTCCTCCACGCATGGATCTGAAACCTGAGCTTGCATATTTTCCACCGATATCATTTTCAGACAAAAGGAAAAAACCTTTACGGGAGAAAGTCTACTCTCTTACAAGTGAAATTTTGATCGAGAAAGTGGGAAACCTTGAGCTAGAGGTTGAGGCAATAATAGAGATAGATGGCAATGAGTACAAGGTGGTTAACGTTCCATCAGTTGATGAGTACAGGGGATTTCCTCCCTCCTGGGAATTTGTTAAGTCCAACATGCTGACGTGGAGGCCATACTTTAAGGGAAGAATGGTGGATTTTAACGGCCAACAAATCCCGGCGGTGGGTCAATATCTGCTTAACATGGACGAGGAAATGTACAAATTTCTCATGGATATCTACCTTATGTTCAAGGTGAACAAACCTTCCATTGAGACAAACATAAGCGTGGTAATAAGCAAGCAGATAGATGACATGGAGAGGCAACTGGGAAGGACCCTCTCAGAGCAGGAGCGAACGAAACTTTACGTGAGATTCGCAACTGAGGCTGCTATATTCAGGGACCTTGGGTTGATCAATTAGGTGAAACCATGATCACTTTCACAGCTGAGGCTAAGCTGGAGGGAGAGACTGCACTGGTGAGCGTTAAGGACGTGGAGCTGAGGATAGGTCTCATTGGATCGGAGGATCCTACTCCGGAGGAGATAATGCTTGGGGCCGCGCTTTCCTGTATGATACTGACCATCTACTACATCTCTAGGGAAATGGGGGTTAAACTTCAGGGAGTCGAAGGTTATATTGAGGGAATGCTGGATCCCAAGGGTTTTCAGGGAGATCCCAACGTGCCCCCTGGGCTACTACAGGTTAAGTACGATCTTACGGTTTACTCTGATGACGAAAGGATAGAGAAGGTCATGGAGCTATCCATGCGGAGATGTCCTCTTAAGGATACCCTCATGAGAAGTATCGACGTGGATGTAACTTGGAAAGTGAGAAAGACTTAAAGCCCCATTTATTTAAGTTTTTTCGATAAATAATGGCGGAAGAACTCGTGAAGCCTGGAGAGAAGCAACTTGAGGAGATCAGGGGCTATCTGTTTGATCTACTGGACAACTTGAACGATATCTCAGTCAAACACGAGAAGATCCTCGTCTCCAAGGGCATCATGCCCAAGCTTGCCGTCCTCCTGGGAATGATAACGATGCAAAGGTATCAGATAGACCTTGTCATGAAGTACTACTGGAAGCAGTTAGAGGAAATAATAAACAGCATGTCCCAGTTGCAGGAACTTCAAGGAGAGCTGAAGGACATCATGGAGGATGTCCAGAAAATCAAGGAATTGGCCTCCCTGGCAGGACTTCAGATCTAAATTGGTTTTTTGTTTTTTTCTCTAGATTAGTACGATCGTTTTAAAAGCGTGGACAAATAGGGGTAAAAGAGGTAACTTGATGCAGATAACATTCTTTCATGACGTGTTGTGCCCCTTTTGCTACGTTACCAACAAGAGGTTAAAGAAGGTGGTTTCGGAGTATAAGGACGTTCACGTTAAGCATAAGGCATTCATGATAATATCATCCCTTGATGACCTAATAGCCGCAGCACCCACTCCTGAGGACGCGAGAGAACTATTCAAGAGCGAGTTCTCCATACTGACTAGGTACTTCCCCGATTACGATCCCAAGAAAGTAATTGAAAAGGGTAAAATAGGTCACATCTGGTCCATGCCACCCCTCATGGCCTGTAAGGCCGCTGAATTCCAACGGGGGGATGAGGGTCATTGGGAATACTTCACACTGGCTCAGGAGAAATTCTTTATGGAAGGAGAAAACGTAAATGATGATCAAGTCCTGATCTCAATAGCCGAGCAGATAGGTCTCGATATAAACAGGTTTAAGCGGGATTTCAAGTCCAAAGAGGCTAAGCTTGCGGTGATACAGGACGAGGAAGAAGCTAAAGCAATGGGAATTAAGGGAGTTCCAGCTCTTCTTGTGAATGAGAAGTGGCTCATAAGGGGAGTGCAGTCTGAGGAATACCTTAAACAGGTAATCGATGACGTGTTACAATACGGTGAGCCCAAGAAGATAGAGTTGAAAGCCTACTGGGAACAATAAGTTAAATCGAAACTGATCGAGTCATCCTCTTCAACAAAGCTTATTTCCATTGTGGACCTATGATTACCTATGAAGAGAGTCAAAGATGTAATGAGTTCTCCCGTATTTCAGGTGGAAGCGAATACCACGCTTCAGGAAACCTGCAAGTTAATGCTGGAGAAGGGCGTAGGATCGGTTATTGTAACCGATAATGGGAAGCCTAAGGGGATATTCACGGATAGGGACGCAGTAAGAGCTATAGCCAATGGCGCCTCAGCTATGGATGAGTTAAGGACAGTAGCAACTATGCGTGACTTGGTAACGGTGAACGAGGAAGTTGATATAATACAGGCTGCAAAGCTTATGGCTGAAAAGAAGATCAGACATTTACCCGTGACCAATAGCGAGGGCGAGATTGTTGGTATGGTTTCCGTAACTGATCTATCTGCAGAATTGAAAGAAATGCAACTTTCTTAACTCTCGTAGGACTGGTTTCCGTCTAGGAACTGAAGAACACGATCATCTAATTAGTTTAGACGAAAATATTTATTGGATGAAACATATCCCTTCTCCGTGAAGCTTGCCATTCTCAAGGACGATAAGGACAGTATAGCACCTTTGTGGAGGGCCATTTACATTGAAACCGTAGATGGAACAGTGGAAAAAGTTAGTGCCAGTATGGGGAGGTCGTCAGTTCTTCCAGATGCTGATCTGATTATGGGTCGTGATATGTTGAGGGGCGAGATTGGCCTCCTGTCCTCTGCTTATCCCGTCATAGTGAACGGAGACAGGATAGTGAGATTTGACCAGATGGCTGGAAAATTCCCAGAGATAGCGGTTAAAGGTAAAACTCTGGGAGTGGGTTGGTGTGCTGAGAATCATGTGGCCTGCCTATCGGGTTCCGGGTTAGGGGACTTGATACATGGAGTCCATCCCTTTCCCTTTCGCGATGAAGTTTTTGACAACGTAATTGCTTACGAGATACTAGATTATGATGTGGTCAGGGAGTCTCATAGGGTTACGAGAAGGGGTGGTAGGTTCTTTCTGGTGTTCAGGGATAAGTTATTTGGGGGTGTAAAGCCCTCAGAGGCCCTGAAATTCCTCGTGAAATTTAACGTTGTTTCGCTTGCCCTGAAGGATGGGTTCTGGATCGTGGAGAGCAAAAAGATCAGGTAGTTTCAACCTCCATCACTCATCTAGAAAAGTTAATTACAATAAATACCGAACATTCCGTTATGTCCAAGCTAGTTTCCCTTGAGAAGGCCATGTCCCTTGTGAGGATAGGGGATACCATTACCATGAGCGGAATTTCCATTCACAGGAATCCCATGGCGTTCGTGAATATCCTTGTGGAGTATGAATACGAGGAACTGGGGTTTATTGACAGGGAGCCAGGGGTGGCCCTTGAGGTACTATTGAAACATAACGTGGTCAATAGGGTCAGGGTGGCCATGGCAACCCTTGAATGGTTCGGAATGTTGCCCACTTTCAGGAAAAAGGTTGAGAACGGGGAGATTGAACTACTCGAAGATACCTGTGGGGCCTTCATAGCCGGAATTAGGGCCGGAGCGAGCGGTCTTCCCTTCATGCCTGTTAAGGGAGTTATAGGTAGCGATCTAGTTAAGATACATGAAGAGGTTGGAACTTGGAAAGTTTCAAAGGATCCGTTCACCGGAGAGGAGATTCTCTTGGTTAAGGCCATTGTCCCCGATGTTGCGATAATTCACGTTAATAGGGCGGATGAGCACGGTAACGCAGAAATCCTGGGACCATTATATGAAGATGAGTACAAGGCCAAGGCAGCGAAGACGGTGATCATTACGGCAGAGGAGATAGTGGACGAAAGTTACTTTTATGGAAGGAGGCCAACAATAAATTCCATTTACGTGGATGCTGTGGTGCATGCCCCGCGCGGAGCAGAGCCCACAAGTATGTATCCTCTGTACGACGCCGATTACGAGGCAATAATGAAATTGTTGGGCGAAGCTTGAGCCAGTTAAAACTCCAGAGCAGTTCTTAGATTGCTCGGATCAAGCATATCAAGGTATTCTATTTCATCATAATACAACGTAACAATTCTAGTGGACTCTATCTCCACGGGAAAGCCGGTATTTTGGATTATGTTCTCTGGCGTGGCCCACGGCATCACTGCTTTAACCATCCACTTCTTTCTTTCCCTGTCAAACCTTAGTACCGCCAGATTGGTCACTAGGAACACCTTGTTATTGGAATACTTGGCAGTTCCCGTGACGAAGTCAACCCTGTTAACTAGGGTGTTCTTGGAGTGCTTCAGGTTCCACAGAATTAACTTGTTTGCCAGCGGCATCAGGTATGCAGTCGCTGCCCCTCCTGGAAGTTTCACCGATGGTCTCCTGTAGTCTCCTATTGCAGACAAGTTCACATTAGTCTCTTGATCTATCTGTGCGGGACCTAGGAACATGACGTCAAGTTCTCCCTTCTGGGCTAGGTCAAAGGAGTCGGCAGTGATCATCACTGGTGCTCCATCAAGGAAGAAGGGGTCTCCCGTGGAAGGCGAGAGGAGGATACTTTTGGGGTTATCAGCCTCTGCCACTCCGATTATTCTTATCTCCTTATCCATCATATCTCTGGCCAGAAAAGCTCCAAGCAGGGCAGGAATGGAGTTTAGACCGACATAGACAGTCTCGTAATCATCTATGAGCTCAGCCATGGCCTTTATGACGTAGTCTATCTTCATGGGAGAAATTTCTTTAACCGTGGTTATAAGATGTTTGTATGTTCTCAGTTTACAGATATCGTGAATATTTCGTTGCAGGGGTTAACCACGTGGTCCCTGACTATTTCCAGGACGTAGTTTTCATCAGGCAACAGGGAAACAGATGGGATGTGATAAGTGCTGAGAGGTTCAGGCCACAGGATCCAGACCTGACCGCCATCAGGGATGCCGTGAAATACGCCACTCACAGGGAGGACCTCAGGAAAGCAGTGATAGAGCTTAAGTCCAAGGGAATAACTCTCGAGGAGGTCAAGAACTTTCCCTTTCCCAGGTCCCTCATCGAAGGGAAGAAGAAGATCCAGGCCGAGTTCGACTGATGATCTTTTTCACTCTCTCCTTGAGTTTCTCCCCAGCCCTTAACCATTGAGCATTTCCCTCCAGGTCCCCGTTCAAGGTGGTATCCCGGAGGAGACGGGCGAACTTGTCGGCATTGGACTGCTCTTCGAGTATACTATCCTCCAGACTTTGCCCCTCCCTCACCCTCAGCACTATGGAGATTATTCTGTTCAGCCTGTCTGGCACTCCAACTCTGGACCCACGAAGTGTAATCTTCACCCTCGTCTGATGATATCCGGCAATTCCTGCCATCTCCCTAGTTGCATATTTCCATCCAGAATCGTCCACAATTCCGCCCAGTATGAAGGTACTCGCGCTCTTCAGAATTTCCTCTGTCGCCTCCTTCTCCGCGTATGGATCCAGGACAATTGCATTTACGGGCTCCGCGTTTCTTCTAACCTTGTTGAAGAAGGCCACATCCCTTAGCATCTCTTCAAATTCCTGCGTGGTGTGGTTGAGGGACAGGTTGTAGTCCCAGAGATACTTTCTCAGGGTTGAAATCACCATCAGGATTTGGTTCACCAGTTTCCTCTTTTCGTCTTGAGAATGCCTGTCCCAGAGTGACAGGTCTATCACGAAAAGCGGAAAAGTGGGGGCCTGGAATGGGAACTTCTCCCCCTGAGGATGGGGAGACTCAGTTGACATCTCCATTCCCTTTCCACTCAGGAACGATATACCATACTCCTCACCTATCTTTTTCCCATAGTAAATCCCTCGCTTCAATCCCCAATCATAAAGGACAAGCTTCAGGGCTACATGTTGCAGGAAAGGTCTTCTCAGTCCCTTGATGTATAGGTCGTCTATTCCCGCCTCCAGCAACTGTTTGCCCAGGGCCCTTCCAAGTATCAAGCGTATCCAAACAAGTGTAAGGTCCCCCATTTAAAATCCTGGTGTTGAATTGGATTTTCAATGACTTTGAACCTCCCAAGATAAAGAAAATCTAATGAAGATTCAAATAGAACTTTTCACCAAATTTTTTTATACTGCCTGTCATCTCCGTCGAAAGTATATAGAAAATATTATAAACGCTGAGTAAGTAATGGATATGGATAAAAATGGCAGTAGAAGATATAGTTAAAGTGAGCAGAAACTATCAAGTTACCATACCTGCTAGAATCAGACAAAAGTTTCAGATAAAGGAAGGGGACCTAGTTAGAGTAGTGTTCGATGAAAATGAGAACTCTGTAAAAATTTTGCCAATGAAGCAGTAAAGCCAACTCTATTTAAGTTATATTCCGTTTTTACTTTTTCCTCTTCTGAGATACTTGGAAAGAGTGGGTTTATGTCAAGACTACAGACGCAGAAACTAGGCGGGCAGTGAGGCATCTGAACAGCTCCTAAGGCCCTAGTCCTGCATGACTCTCTTGAAGACGTAGTTCAGTATGTTACCATGTCTTACATATTCTAGCTCAGTCCTTGTATCAATTCTGGCTATTCCCTTCAATGTTCTCTCGGTTTCCCCTCTGACCCTTATGGTTACAGTGGTTCGCGGTTTCATTTCATCCAGCTCCACGTCTACAATCTCATTTCCCTTCAGGTTCAGAGACTTCCAGTCTGCTTCCACCGGGATGACGCCCATGGCCACCAGGTTACTTCTGTGGATCCTTTCGAAACTCTCCGCTATCACAGCCCTTACTCCCAGTAGCGCAGTTACCTTGGCTGCCCAATCCCTTGAGCTTCCAGTTCCGTACTGCTTCCCTGCAAATATGACCAGGGGTACTCCCTCGCTCTTGTACCTCATAGCAACCTTGTATACCGTGTCCACAGTGCCATCGGGATAATGAACGGTGAACCCGCCCTCACTATTTACGAGAATGTTCTTCACCTTGGGATTCGCGAATCCACCTCTCAGCATAACCTCGTGGTTTCCTCTTCTTGCACCATAGGTGTTGAGCTCCCTAGCTCCCCTCTCCTCAAGATACTTTGCAGCATCCGAGTCCTTGGCTATGGGACCTGCTGGGGAGATATGATCCGTGGTTACCTTGTCACCTAGCATCATTAGAATTCTGGCGTTTCTAATTTCCTTGAATTCTGAGCTCTCCTTGAACCACGGAGGTTCCACTATGTACGTGGACTTTGGATCCCATGCAAAGGTCAAGCCTCCTTCAACAGGCAATTGTTTCCAGTTTTCATCGCCATCGAATATCCTTCCCTTCTGTTCACTGTAGAACTTGGGGTTCAATGCCAGCGTGAGATAAGATGATATTTCCTTCATGCTCGGCCATACGTCCTTTAGGTAAACCGGTTTACCGTTAGGATCTATGCCCAGAGGTTCGTTCTCAAAGTTAATGTTGATCCTTCCAGCCAGCGCATATGCCACCACCAGTATTGGAGACGCCAGGTATGTTCCCTTAAGCAAGGGATTTATCCTACCCTCAAAGTTCCTGTTTCCGCTGATGACAGCATATCCCTCAATCCCCTGCTTCAGATCTTCCTCGACCTCACTGGGTAGGGGACCGGCATTCCCAATACATGTGGTGCATCCAAATCCCACAACGTGGAAACCCAATGCCTCCAGGTAGGGGGTTAACCCAGCCTCATTCAGGTACTTAACCACTATTGGTGACCCAGGTGCCATGCTTGTCTTGACGTAGTTCATGGACCTGAGACCCATAGCGACTGCCTTTCTAGCCAGTATTCCGGCCCCCAGCATTACCGTTGGATTTGAGGTGTTGGTACAGCTGGTGATTGAGGCCAGCACCACACTACCGTCTGCTATCTTCTTTCCTTTCTTGTTACCCGTCTTTAGCTCGGCCATCTTCCTTAGGGGCACTCTCTCATCGGGATTTCTAGGCCCGGCCAGAGACGGTTCCACATCGGATAGGTCAATGTTCACCACATCGGTGTATTTGGGTTCCACTCCGTAGAAGATGCCCTGAGCCTTAGCGTATTCTCCCACCATCTTTGCGTCCCTATCAGTCGCCCTGAGGTAATTCAGAGTTTGGTCATCAATGGGGAAGTAACCCACGGTGGCACCGTATTCAGGGGCCATGTTTCCTATGGTGGCTCTATCTGGCACAGACAGATGGGAGAGGGCGGGGCCAAAGAACTCCACGAACTTTCCAACAACTCCCTTCCGTCTAAGCGTCTCGGTAATGTATAGCACCACGTCGGTTGGAGTCACTCCCTCTCTCACTTCTCCCGTGAGTCTAACACCAACAACCTCGGGCACCGTCATGTAGTATGGTTCTCCAAGCATGACCGCCTCGGCCTCAAGACCTCCCACTCCCCAGGCCAGTACCCCAATACCGTCTGCCATGGTTGTGTGGGAATCTGTTCCGATCACAATCTCGGGAAACGCGGTGAGAACGCCTTTATGTTCCCTGAGGTCCACAACCTTGCTCAGGAACTCTAGGTTAACCTGGTGGATGATACCATTACCTGGGGGAACTATCCTCAGGTTGGTGAAAGCTCCCTGGGCCCACTTCAGGAACTTATACCTCTCCTCATTTCTCTCAAATTCCCTCCTCATGTTAAGGGACAGGGAATACTCGGTTCCAAAATAGTCCACCTGCACAGAATGATCTATTACCAGGTCAGAGGGTAGTCTGGGATTGACGCGGGAGGGATCCTTCCCTCTCCTCTGTAACTCTGATCTCATGGCTGCGAGGTCTACCAGCAGGGGAACTCCAGTGTAGTCCTGCATGATGACCCTGGTAGGAGAAAACGCGAAGTCCTTACCGGTTTTCCATCCGGCAATAACCTCAAGGTCCTCTTCCGTGATCTTCTCGCCATCGAGGTTCCTAAGGACGTTCTCTATGAGGATTTTTATGGAATAGGGATATTTCTCTACATCAAACCCCATTTCCTTGAGCTGGGAAAGGGGGTAATAGTAAGCGTTTCCTATCTTGGATTTCTCGATTTTCATGCAAGTTAATAGCGTTGTGACAATAAGAGATTTTTCTATGGGTAAGAATGGGTGAGAAAGCTTAAAAGTCAGCTCCAGGCCCTGGCCTTTATCTTCTCCAGTACCTTGGGGATGTTTATTTTCATGGGGCAGACCTCCTTACATCCACCTGAATGGGTGCAGAGGAGTGAGGGCTTTGGGTCGCCAAACACGATGTAAGACCACATGGAGCCCATGGGACCTGAGTAGGGAGGAACGCCCCATTTTCCATCCATCGCTCTGTACACTGGGCAGTGAAGATGACATCTCCCACACCTGATGCAGAGCAGGGCTTCCCTCAGGTCAGGGTCCTTTGATGCCCTCACTCTCCCGTTATCAATCAGGACCAAGTGGAACTCCTTGGGTCCGTGGGCAGGGCTCACTCTCTTCATCTCAATATCCCCAGTGGAACTGGGCCCTGAGGTCAGGTTAACGTATGTTGGTGGATATAGACCTGCATAGGCTGCCTGAACCATGGCCTCCATCATTGCGTGGGGGAGAGTGGGTACAATCTTTTCAAAACCCGCCACGGCAATGTGAAGGGGAGGGGATACAGTGGTAAACCTAATGTTTCCCTCATTTTCTACAAGGATGATCGAACCTGTATCTGCCGCTATGGCGTTGGCACCGGTTATTCCAACCTCAGCATTGACGAACTTGTCCCTCAGGAACTCTCTCACTCTGGCCACTATCTGCTCGTGGGTGGAGTTGGGGGGAAGCCCTCCCAGAGCTTCCCTGACAAGTTCCTCGGCCCTCTCCTTTGACATGTGAACTGCAGGCGCTATAATGTGGGAGGGTGGCTCGTTCGCTAGCTGAATTAGGAATTCTCCGAGGTCAGTCTCCCATACCTCTTTTCCCATGTTCTTGAGATGTTCCCTCAATCCTACCTCAAAGGCCACCATTGACTTGCCCATGACAATCTTCTTTCTGTCTCCAATTATCTTGGAGACTACTTCCCTAGCCTCCTCAGAGTTTCCGACCACATGTGGCACTCCACCAATTCTTTTCACAGACTCCACTGTTTGTTCCACGTAGGACTCGAGGTTGTTGAGAACCTCCAACTTGGCCTCCCTCAATTCCCTTGCAAGCTCAAGGATGTAGGTATACTTCTCCAGAACGTTGTAAACCCTGGGGACGTTGTTTCTTATTGTCCTCTCGATCGCAATTTCCCAGGTCATAATATCACCTCAGCTATATCCTTCACTTCTCCCCTGAAGTGAGGCGATAGGGTGATGTAACAGATGGGGCACATCACCAAGAGTTTGTTGGAGAGTCTGTTGAGCTCCTGAGCCCTCTTCTCTGCTATGGATTCGCTCAGATCTCTGTTAATCAGTGCGATGGGGCCTCCACAGCAGGTTGAGGTCTCCCTCCCTGTTACGAGAAAGTCCTCGTTTAGCTTAATTCCCGATTTAGAGATAAGCTCCCTGTATCTATCCCTCAGGTCTAGGAACCTGGAGTAGAGGCATGAATCATGGATGGTGAACTCTCCCTCAATCTTCTTCTCCGTATCCACAAGCTGGAGATAGTTCACAACCTCCACGTCGAAGGGGACAAACTCCGCGTACCTAGTCAATGCGTTGTGGGTGTGAGGATCCACAGTGATCACCCTCTTCACACCCCTATCCCTCAGCAGTGACGCTACTCTCCTGGCATGATTGGCGAAATCCTCCAGGAGGCCTGCCTCCAGGAGAAGGGCGCCACTGTATGGCTCGTCCTCATAAAGGTAACCAGGATTGATTCCTCTCCTTCTCAGGGCATTCACTACGTTGTTCAGGATTTTGTATGCCCTGTCAATCTCCTCCTTGGATGGCTTTACAAGTTTGGCCAAGGAGGATAGACCCTTGAGGGCTCCTGTGAAAATCCCAGTCATCGAGGAAAATTTGCTCAGGGTGGGAACCACGGGTTCAATCTGATACATGCAGGATGTGAAAATGATGGTTTCTCCTCCGTGGGGAAGGTCCTTCGCCCAACCGGAGCACACCTTCTTATCCACGGGGAAGGGCATATCGTACTTGTCTAGGCTTTCCTTGAGGAAAGATCTGAGACTTTCCATACCTGATAGTGGTTGAAGTGGTAAAAATGTCACGCTTTAGTTTCCTTACTAATCCTCCCCTTGGTTCTGGTCATTTCCCTGTAACTCATTATCATACTAATCACCCCCAGCACTCCTACAACGGTCACAACTAGAAGGAACCCCACATCTATGGCGTTAAGGTTAGGAATGGAGACTCCTGTGGATAATGCCCAGTTATCAATGCTAGGGAACAGGATGATGAGCAGGCCCACCAGTGAGAACGTGATTCCTCCGTAGTACAAGACTCTGCCTGCGGTTTTGCTACCAACGTATCGTATGTCCTCCTCGGTTAGCTTCTTCACCTTCATCAGGTTGGCAAACAGTGCCCCAAAGATTATCTGCATAGTCATGGTGCCCAAGCCGAACATCACCCCAGGTAAGGGAGCAAAGATTATACTCGGCATCCTAGGTGCCAGCACGAAGGTGATGATGGAGGCATAGGCTCCAAATCCAAATCCCGCAATCAATCCGTGGACGATGGTCATCTTAATGGGCGGGTCCCTCAGTTCGTTCCTCTCGGCCATGGGATCGTGATGTTCACTACCCAGAAGCCTGTCAATTGGTAGGTGGACATATCTCCCCTTCAGGATGTAAGATCCGGCTATGGCCATTACTATCCCCACTATCATGTATACTGGTCCATCGAGGTTGTACCTGTTGTAGATTTCAGCCAATCCTAGGAATCCTAGAGTCGTTAACAGTGCTCTCTGAGCAGTGAAGCCAAGAGAGAACAGGAAACCTGCCTTCATCCCTCCCTTGGTACTGTACTTCCCCACAGCGTAACTGAAGGTTATGGGCCAGGTATGCTCGTCAGGCGTTGCCCCATGCATTAAACCTAGTATGAATGAAATCACCAGAATCTCGCCAATAGTTAGGTCCTGAGGAGGATTCAGCAAAAGTTCAAGGAAATTCATTTTTCATCAAATATTAGGGTCACCCTAAAGAATATAAAGTTTTTGTTTTCTGAAGGATTCATGAACTGGTCCAGTGGTGAAAGTCTGATCCCTGCTCCGCCTATCACCACGTTTAAGGAAACTGCGTCTCCATTATCGACATGGGGGTAAGAGACCAACAGCATTTTATAACTGTACTAGGTACACACAAAAATGCTTCAGACTGGTTAGCAATTATTTCTTGACAGATCGATCTAAAAATTTTCATCAAAACGCCCTTTCCCTTTTAAGGAGTACGAGAAGAATGTAATAATCATGGAAATTAACAACGACATAGAATTACTGGGAATCCTTAGGAGTGCCAGGGTTGAGGGAAAGACAGTTTCCATAGTGGGCACAGGAACACATTCACGCAAAAGCGCAGACTTGATTGTCTCCACACTGAAGATGTCAGACTTCGAGATAAAGGGAGGAGAGGTAGTGGCGCAGGCCGGCGCCTCAGTGACCAAGATAAGGGAGGAGGCCATGTCCTCTGATCTCCTTTTCCCATCACTCTATGATGGTACAGTGGGGGGCTTACTTGCACTGAATGAGGCATATCCAATCTCCACGGGGTACGGTACACCTTACTCTTTCACACAATGGGCTAAGGTAGTCACACCGGTAGGTATCCTGAAGTGGAGAGGATTGATTGGTTCCAAGGGCCTTCTCGGGGGATTCACTGAGGCCTCCATGAAACTTTATCCCCGTCCCCATAGGGTAGTGACGTTCACGAAGAGGGTGGAAACGGAGGAGCTCATCAAGTTGTATGGACAGGCCCTGGGATTGAAACCTCTTGCCTTCCTCGTTGAATACGATAATGGTTACAGACTTCACGTCTCCCTGAGTGAGGGCGAACTTGAGGGACTGGAGTCCTATGAGGGCGTTCCCGTGGTTGAGGAGAGCGATAGGGGAAGCTATATGGTGAAAACCGAGGACCTCAGTTCATTCATGGAATTAATGGAGAGGGTGAAGCCCATTTACGCCTACTATATACACGGCGTTAAGTGGAGCAAGGTTTACACATCTGAGGAAAATGAACTAAACGGGTGGGAGTATTTCCCCACAGGAGACGTACCAGGCGTTGTGAAGAAGTTAAAGAGGGTTCTAGATCACTGGAACACCTTAGTGTAAAGCAAGTCTGTCTCTGAAGGTTCAGGTTTCTCCAGTCCCTTCAAGCCTTTCGGGAAATCACGACACTTTAACTGATCTCAACATCATCGCCTCACTCTCAACCTGAGGAAAGCCTTTATGCCAATTTCACCTCTCTATCTCATGAAATACACGGAAAGTGCACCCAAACTCTTCATGAATACGGGAACAAGGTTTCATAAATCTCTAATTTTTGCCATGGGCGTTGTAAAGTATTCATGTGCAAGGGCAAACGTGACCCTGGGCATTCTAGATCAGCAGATTGGGAAGGCAATAGAGCAGGCATCCATGGAACTGATGGAGGGTAAACACGACGACAAAATTATACTCGACGTATTCCAGACAGGCTCTGGAACGGGACTTAACATGAACGTGAATGAGGTCATTGCAGAGAGGGCCTCGCAGATTTCAGGTCTAAAGGTACATCCCAACGATCATGTTAACATGAGTCAGTCCTCCAATGACACTGTACCCACAGCTATCAGGATAGGCGCGGTGAAGCAGGTCCAGGAAAAATTGGTCCCGGCTCTGGAGGGGATAGTGAGTTCCCTGCGCGAAGCTGGTGACAGGTACTCCTCAGTGGTGAAGTCGGGCAGGACTCACCTGAGGGATGCAATGCCAGTTACCCTTGGTCAGGAACTTCACGCGTATGCAGATGCCCTCTCTCACGATCTCAACATGCTCAAGACTGTTCTTGAATACGTGAAGGAGCTACCCATTGGAGGCACAGCGGTGGGTACAGGAGTGAATTCTCATCCTAAGTTCAGGGAGACAGTTATTGCAATTATCAACCAGGTCACGGGGCAGGGTTTCACCCTTGCCAACCCCTTCAGAGGTTTGAGGTTCCTCACCGATCTACTGACTCTCAGCGGGGTAATGAGAACCATTGCCGTGGAACTTTACAGAATGGCCCAGGACTTCAGGTTGATGTTTTCCGGACCAATGACAGCAATAGGTGAGATCGACCTTCCTACGCAGGAGGAGATAGCCGGGAGCAGTATTATGCCAGGAAAGACCAACCCTGTGACAGCGGAGGCATCAATGCTGATAGCAGCCCAGGTAGTTGGGTTGGATCAGGCTAATCAGTTTGCGTCAAACCTAGGAGAATTCGAGCTGGCCATGGGAGTCCCCTTGATAGGGCAGAACGTGGTCACGCAGGTGGACCTCCTTTCCGAGGGCCTGAACAAGTTCTCCTCTCTGCTGATTAAGGGAATGGTCCCCAACCAGGAGAAGATGAAGAGGTATGCGGAAAGCAGTCCGGCGCTGGTCACCGTAATCTCCCCCATAGTGGGATATGATAAGGCGTCACAGATAGGGAAAATGCTTAACAGGGGAATGTCCATCAGGGAGGCACTTAGGGAACTTGGATTTAGTGATAAACAAATAGATGATATACTAGATCTAAGTAAACTAGTAAGACCTGGAATACAAACCAAGTAAAAGGATTTATAATTTTTATTTTTAGCTAAGGAGATATATTTAATCTATTTCTCAACGAGCAATCAGTCAGTTAATCAGATATTTTCATATTCCGCTCAAGTGGAACTGCAACTAACAAATCAGTCTTAAATAGAGGAATGTTCAATTCCTCTTAGATAAAGATGGAAAAACTCTTCATCCCAATGTTAGTAATCTTGGCCCTGGGAATTACTGCATCAATTTTTAGTGTAACTGCTATTTCAGACTCAAACCAGAGTAATTTAACAGTAGTTTATCAGAGATATGATAGCGTGTACAACGTGGGTCTTGGACTGCACGTAATTCACGGGCTTCACGATCTTAATGGCACTATTTACTATTACGTATCTAATGCCACCTATACCTCAACCTACTCTGGTGAGAGCGTAAGGGTTCAAGGCAGTTCCACCCTATATCAGCTGAGTACTGGAAGCGTGAAGGATTACAAGGGCAACATTACTGTGAGCCTTTCCCCTATGGGAACTCTCACCGTGACTTCTCAGATACCACAGCTCATCAGGCTCGTGGTTAACACCTCTGGAATGACTGAGCTTGTTTGGGCAGGACTTGCTGGTGCCAATGCCTCCATAACAACGCAGGCCTATGTGAATGAAACCGGCATGCTCACCCTAGTGTTCAGCAATGGAACCTCTCTGGCTAACATCACCGTGCCCCTTACAGTGGGCAACCACGAGTTTAGCGAAAACCTCAACCTGGTTCAGGTAACTTCCACAGTGATAGCTCATTCCACCAGGGAAGTAGAAGTACAGCAAAACTTCCCGAGGAGATATGAACCCGAACAGGACGAGCTACAGGTAAGCAATGGGAGCGTTAACGCCACAACCAACTACAACACTACCCTAGCCTACTTCAATGGCTCACTGGTTCCTGCCCTAGTGTGGAAGGGAGAAGGGTTCGCCCTGATGGACCTTGGATTCGGCAAGTTCGGCGTATCAGGACAGTCATACTATCAGTTCTCTACCATAGAATTCTTCGGAGTTAACGGTACGGTACTGGGATACGTTCATAACAGCTTCCTCTCCAAGCAGGGAAGCAGGGAGGGAATTATCTCGAATTCCTTCTCAAGCCTGGTCGCCGGAGAACTCAAGATGGTCACAGGTCACGTGAAACCTCCTAGAGCTGAGACGGAGGCCGAGGCGGAAGTACATGGTGTGCCAGTGATAGTTGTGATAACTTCTAACGACTCCGCCGAGTCTACCGCCTATATCAATCTGACCCATCCAGTCTACGTGGTGGAGCATGGTCACGGTGAGGGGGCCCACCTAGTTGAGGTATCACTGAACGGTACCTATCAGTTCTTTGTGGTAACGCCCAGTGGAAAGGTCATTAACGTTACCGTGACAAGGCCAGAAAACGTTACTGAAACCGTAGTTAACATGACCGGTCATCAATTCCCGGCTCAAAAGATAGTGGTGAACGCAAGTGGAAGCATACTGTTTAATGTCACTCTGCTCAAGAACGAGAGTGTCGTGGTTTATAAGGAGGTTAACGGTTCCCTAGTCCCCTTGAACTCCACTAATTACTTCGTTGTGAACGGTAAGCTGGTGATATATGACGATCCATCCAACACGTACTATGCAGTTTACGGCGCATCCAGCACATCCACAACCAGTTCATCCAGCACATCCACAACCTCCTCAACATCCTCCACCTCCTCATCCCCAAGTTCCGGGAATACATTGCTATACGTGGCCATAGCCGTAGTAGTGATAATCATAGTGGCAGTTGTAGCGATCCTGATGAGAAGAAAATAACAAGTGGTAAATAAAGGAAAGACTTTTATTTTTTCAACAAATTTTCAGCCATGAAGTGGCTACTATTTACTATATTGCTCGGAATATCGCTGTTTCCCGCATTTTCACTTGAAGCACCAAGCTCTGTTATACTCAGTGCGGGCCAGTATGAGTACATCCCGCTGAACGTTAACACCACGGAAATACTTTCCTACTCCTGGAACTCCACAGGCAGTGTAGCCGTAATGGTAATGAATCAGTCACAGCTTCAGGAGTTCCTTAACACCACGGGTAATCCGTACAAGGGTGTGGCAATCCTTAACTCCTCATTTAGTAACCAGGTTTTACTCACCCCTGGTAAATACTATCTCGTGCTTTACGCCTATCTACAGCAGGTAACCCTTCAGTACACCATGAGGCTGAGTCCCGCACAGGTGTCCTACACTTTACCTCCAGGGTACCAAGAAAACTACCGGCTTAACCTGACCTATCCCTTCCACCTATACCTCTATCTAGTCTCCAATAATTCATTTTCCTTGCAGGTGACCTCAGGTAACGTGACTTATTTCTCTGTAGGGCCCTCTAGGGATGAACCTCTGACCTTCGTGAATCGCACACTTACCCTGAACCCAGGTAATTACTCTATCACAGTGATTAATCCCGGATCCTCGACACTGGCAATCTACTCCTCAGTTCTGTATGCCCCTACCTATCCCGATCCACTATCCTTGAACAGGACTGATTTTCCCATGGGTGTGGCCAGTTATGGTCTATTTAACAGATCCGGAGTGCCGGTCCCATACGTGGTTAGGGCATCTTCGGTGATCGGATTTGCCAACATTTCCTCGATACTCGCATATAATCAGACAGCAAAGGAGCTTAACGTATCTCCTTACTCCGCCAGTCTTCAGTTGAACGTTCCCCTGGTTGTGGTGAATGGAAAGGAAAACCAGACCTACTGGGTCCAGAACGTCATTGTTTTCATCACCAATGAGTCCACCCTATGTTTCCAGTCCTCGGTTCTGAACGTTACCAATGAAAACGCTACCCTCACAAATGTTACAATTCAGGGTAAGGGTGGGGTTTATCCACCGTTTAATAACGGAGTATATTACACATACAGGACCCAGAGCGTAGAATACAGGACACCCCTCTCCCTTTTGGTTTCTGTGAACGTATCCATACTCAAAAAGCTTGGAGTGAGGATAGGCTTCGACTATAAATTGATTGAAAACGGTACGGTGGTTAACGGGAGCTGGAAACAGTTCGACTCCTCTCTCATTCTGGATCCAAGCGCCACCCAAGCCTATCTCTACGTTAATGGATATAACTCTCCGCCTACCCTCAATTTCTATGACGCGGAGCTAGTGTTCGGGGGAGGAGGAAACGGAGAGGTAGCCTATTTCCAGAACCTTTCAGCGTCGTTGGCACTTTTCTATTATAACGGATCGCTTCATCCCTTCCCCAGCATCTACAGCTTTGGTGCTGACACGGCTGAAGGTAGCAGTGACTTACACGTCTCCCTGATGAATAATCTTGTCTCTGTCTCCAAAGGACAGCAGAACCCAGTCTTCCTCACGAATCAGTTTAACGCGTCCATACCCACGCTCCGAACCGTGATCACACCTGTTCATAACCAAACAAATACGATCACCAAGACCCAGACCAATACAACTACATCAACAACCAGCAGTACCAATACAACCAAGAAGGTCACACCGCCACCCAGTAACTCAACTCAGACTTCATCAACTCAGACTTCAGGGGTTCCTGCCACCAAGGGGACCGGATTACCTCCCTACCTGATACCCGGTGTTGTGGTTGGAGTTATTGTGATAGCAGTGGCGTGGATACTCATTAACAGGTTTAGAAAGCCCACTCTCGACATATAGCCAAGTTCATCTAGGCCAGCTCACCTCTTCAATAATTTCGACTCGATATCACCCCCTTAAGCTAGGGTTTTTTACTAAGTTCTCGTCTAGTTGATTAATGAACATGAGACAACTAAGGATACTGACCCTCTTACTGGAGGGGGAACTTAGCACGTCAGAGATCGAGGAATACACGGGAATCAGCGGTCCACGTCTGAAGAGGGATCTGGATGCTCTCCTGAAGCAGGATTTCATTGAACAGAAGGCCATAATAGGCGGTGAGCTTATCCTGAGCATAACGCAGAACGGGATAGATGAGCTAATGAGGGAGTATCCCATGCTCAAGGACCTTCTCCAGGATATGGAACAGGTCCTATGTCTGAGATTTGGTTGCTAGCTCAGTGTATTGTCCACATTACAGCAACTGCGCCTCTATCCTGATCTCAAATCTTCTCCTTTCCCCAGAGGCCAGGGTTAGCAGTCCTATTCCGTTGTTAAACGCGTCTGGGGCACCGCTCATTGGCTCAACGGCAACAGAGCCCGGGATTCCCGTGTAAAGCTGAACGAAATCCATCCCGGGTTTGGAGATCTTTATCTTGGAGTATCTAGAGGAAAGGTTCAAGTCTCCGGGCAAATGGAAGCAATCGTCGTACTCGCCCTGCATTATTGTGAAATCTATCATCTCTCCTGTGGGTATCTTATCCTTCATCACGCATCTCTTTGCCCTGTTTGGATATATTTCCCACTCTCCCTCAACGATGAAGTAGGGATGGGTTCCCACAACTAAGGGAGCTTCATCTCCCTCATTTTCCACCCAGATGACACATGTTAATCCGTCCTTGAGAAGGTAGTCCACTTCAATAAGCAAGCTCGAGGGATAGCCCCTATCCGCCAGTTGCAACCCAAGCCTCACCTCTCTCTCGTCACTGGAAAGGATCTGAAACGTCTTGTCCATCACTAAACCATGAATGGCATTTCCTTCCCTGTTCACGGGGAGAGTGTAGGTTTTTCCCTTCCATTCATATCTACCTCCCTTGATCCTGTTGGCAAATGGAAGTAGAATGGCCATCCCTCCCCTGGTTTGCCTCTCCTGACCCTCCGCAATCACGTTCTTCCCATTTACCCTAAAGGAGCGAAGATATGCACCCCTTTGATCCACCACCGCTTCCAGGTCCCCTGAGGATATCTTAATCTGCATGGGAAAGATGCTTTCGTTGAACTAAAAAGTAATATGGGAGTTAACTCCGTTTACCCGTTTTAAAGACTCCTATTAAGTTTCGGTTTAATTAAATACAATCCTACGTAGGTTAATGCTTGAAACTAAGAGTATTTGTCCGTACTGCGGAGTCGGATGTGGTCTCATACTTGAGGTTGACAACAACCTGATCATGAGGTTATACCCGGACCAGGATCATGTTGTGAGCAGAGGTCACATCTGCGGTAAGGGGAGTACTGCCCACGAGCCTGGAAACAGCTGGGATAGACTTCTCTATCCTCTCAAGAGGGAAAAGGACGTGATGGTCAGGACTTCATGGGATAACGCCCTTCAAGAGATTGCTACCAAACTCCTCGAGATAAGAAAAAGGTATGGACCAGAGGCCATAGGGTTCTATGGGGGTTGCCAAAACACCCTTGAAGAAGGCTACACTATGATGAAGTTGGCGAGAGCGCTGGGAACCAATAATGTGGATTCCTGTGCACGAGTCTGTCATGATCCTTCTGCTACAGCCCTGAAGGAAATGGTGGGACTTGGTGCGACTTCCACCTCAGTTACCGAGATTCCCAGGAGTAAGGCCCTGGTGATAGTGGGAGAATCTTTAACTGAGAGTCATCCCGTCTTGGTTCAATACCTCTCCTTATTGAAGAAGAATAACGGGAAAATTGCGGTGATAGATCCCAGAACTACTGGAACTGCCAAGATGGCCGATCTCCATCTCAAGAGCAGGCCAGGTACCGACATTTACCTGTTTAACGCTGTGGCAAATTTCTTGATCTCCAACAATCTTTACGACAGGAAATTCGTTGAGGACAGGGTCGACGGCTTTGAAGAGTTCTCCAGGCTCATTAAATCCTACACAATCCAGGAAGCTGAGAGAATTACTGGGATTGAACAACACATTATCGTAGAGTTTGCCAGGTTAATTTCACAAAAGCCGGTGATTTTCTCCTGGGGACTTGGACTAACTCAGACCGGTGGACCCAAGGCAGTACGCAGTCTGATTAATCTGGCCCTACTCACGGGCAACGTGGGAATTGATGGGGCGGGCCTTCTGGTGTATAGGGGTCAAACTAACGTACAGGGATCTGGGGACCTGATTAAACCTAACGTGTTTCCCAATGGCCCCATGGCGCTGGAAACTGCTAAGGAACTTGAGAAAATATGGGGATTTCTACCTCCCATGAGGGAAGGGAAGACTGTAACCGAGGCCCTTCTCGGTTCAGATATGAAGGCTATAGTGCTAATGAATTTCAATCCTGCAGTAAGTTTCCCCAACAGGAGAAAGGTTGAGAACTTCCTGAAGTCTCTGGAGCTTCTGGTGGTGATGGATCCATTCATGACGGAAACGGCCAAATTGGCCCATTACGTTTTACCTTCAGCAATGTGGACTGAGAAGGAGGGATCTGTAACCAGCTTGGACAGAATCGTGAAGTGGAGGTTTAAGGCTGCGTCTCCTCCAGGGGAGGTGAAAGAGGAGCTAGAGATCCTCTCTCTCCTAGCGGATAGGCTGGAATTAAAGGGTTTTTCAAGAGACCCGAAGGAGGTATTTAAGGAAATGAAAACGGTTGCAAAGACCTACTCCAACCTCACGCTGGATCAGGTAATGGACTACTCCACTCCCTCCAGATATCCTGAGAACGATACCGTCCTTTACAGAACGAGATTTTACACCAGTAACGGAAAGGCCAAGTTAAAGTTTGAGGAGCAACCAGAGCCCAAGAGTGGCCTCATACTGATTACGGGTAGGGCAGTGACCAGGTATAACACCGACGAGATGATAAGCAGAACGCCTGGATTTAGTCAGCTTGCACCCGTGATTTATCTCAATCTTAAGGACGCTCAACGCCTTGGCATAAGGGATAATGATCTTGTAAAGGTAACCTCTAGGTGCGGTATGGCAATTCTAAACGCCAGGATTTCCCCTGACGTGTTAGAGGGCACCGTGTTTGCGTATATGCATGTGCGAAGTATCAACAACGTTGTGTGCGACGAGCTAGATCCAGAAACAAAAACTCCCAGGTATAAATATACCGAGGTAAGTATATCGAAAATTGAAAATATCTATTGATTAACCCGTCTTCAGTTCCTTCTTTAGCTCCTCCACTGCCTTCTTTATTTCATCCATGGAAGCCTCATCTTCTATGGTGGTCAGGTCACCCGCACTTGACCCCATCATCACTGCCTTTATCACTCTTCTCATTACCTTTCCGGACCTGGTCTTGGGCAACTTATCCACGAAATGTATTTGCGGACTCACAATGGGTCCCATCACCTTCCTCACGTGTGATTGTATATCCCTGGCCAGCTCTGAGGATGGCGCATAACCTTGCTTTAGAACCACGAATGCGTGAACCTCCTCGCCCTTCACGGGATCAGGTACACCTATGACTGCTGCCTCTGCAACCGAGGGGTGAGACGTTATTGCAGACTCCACCTCCCCCGCTCCAATCCTGTGGGCTGCAATCTTCAGCGTCTCATCTGCCCTTCCCAGCACCCAGATATACCCGTCCTCATCCACCATGGCGAAGTCTCCAGGATAGTACAGGGAACCGAATTTGCTGAAATAGGTCTTCTTCAACCTCTCTCCGTTATCGTTCCACATTCCCATCATCATGTTTGGCGGGAATGGCGGTCTCATCACAAGGTATCCCCTGGCTCGGGGAGCAGCTGGATTGCCATTCTCGTCCAGAACCTCCACGAAGTTACCCGGCAGTGGGAAACCTGAGGCTGGCCCAGACTTCATGGGCATGTAAATTATTCCGGGAAGGTAGCCCAGGTTGGGTGCTCCAGTCTCGGTTTGCCACCACTGATGCGACATGAAAACCTTCCCTCCACCCAACACCTCCAGTCCCCACTTCCAGGGAGAGTAGTTGAGAACCTCACCGTTGGTCACAATTATTCTGACCGATGAGAGGTCGTGATTTTTCACGTACTGATCTCCGTACTTCATGAAATATCGGAGAGCCGTGGCGGAGGTACCGAAGGTGGTCGCCCTGTATCTCTCAATAATCTCAGCCCATTTGTCCGGATATGGATAGTCGGGCGCGCTTTCATAGATCACCACAGTTCTTCCCATGACCAGGGGAGAGTACGTGATATAGGAATGACCCACTATCCAGCCTATGTCTGAGGTGTTGAAAAGAACGTCATTCTCCTGGCTCAGGCCGTAGCTCCATAGTAGCATGACTGCCGTTCCAGTTAGGTAACCACCAGTGGAGTGCATGATACCCTTTGGTTTCCCTGTAGTGCCCGAGGTATAGAGGATGAAGAGGGGGTCGTTGGAATCCATCCTTTCAGGTTCCACGTACTTGTACTTCCCTACCTCATCGAAGAAAACGTCTCTGCCCTCCTTCATGTTAACCTCAGTTTTCATCCTTCTGTACACCAACACGTGCTGGACCGGGCTTCGTTCACCAAGAGAGTTCAGGGCCTCGTCAACCGTTTTCTTGAGTTCCACGATCTTTCCCCTTCTGGGGTAGGCATCGGCTGTGATAACCACCTTAGCCTTAGCGTCCTCAACTCTATCAGCTATGGCCTGGGAACCGAACCCTGCAAATATAACACTGTGAATTGCGCCCAGCCTAGCTGAGGCTAACATGGCAGCTATACCCTCGGGAGTCAGGGGCATGTATATGGTTACCCTGTCCCCCCTAGCTACTCCCAATGACCTGAGTGCGTTGGCCCATCTGTTGACCTCATAGAACATGTCCTGATAGGTCACAATTTTCCTCTCTCCCAGCTCGCTCTCCCATATAACCGCAGCCTTGAACTTCCTTGGACCATTTAGGTGCCTGTCCACTGCATTGTAGGAGGCATTGATCTTACCTCCAATGAACCATCTTGTCATGGGGTCTTCTTGTCTCATGGTCTCCTTCCAGGGTTCATACCAGTCCAGGAGGTCCTGTGCCAGGGATCCCCAGAACTCCGCAGGTTTTTCCTTGCTTAACTTCATCAGGTGAGCGTAATATCTCATGTTGTAGTCTGCCTTCTCCTCCAGTTCCTGTGACCCAGTCTTCAGGGTCTGTTCCTCAACCATAATATATCGCATAAACATGCTTATACACTATTAAAAAGGATTACCCTCAACCTTGAGTCTGGAAGGGGTAGGGGCAAGCATAGTCGAGATAATTATTCAAATTCTATCGAATTGACGCGAAAAAGATCTAGCTCCAAAACGGATTTATTAGATCAACTGGAGCAAAACGGTAAGATAATTGGGTATATTTGACATTATATTCAGCTATTTCTAACTATATAGCTCTCAATAGTTACAATATAACAATGATTTTAGCATACTAAAATGAAAAAGACTTATGGTAATTCCTTACCACCTTAAAAAAAGGATAAAGTAAAGTGATAGATAGTAGAAAGATTTTTAATAATTAATTTCGGTCTAGAGTTTGATATGTCAGGCGAAAAGTCTCAAAAGGCAGGGGATTTGGGGTTAGAGTCTGATAAGCAACTTAGAAGGTCCCTAGGCAAATTTGAGCTGCTCTACCTATCTTTAGGAGGTATCATAGGTTCTGGATGGCTGTTCGGGGCCCTGTACACTGCTGAGGATGCTGGAGGATCAGCTATCTTATCTTGGATAATAGCGGGAGTATTGATTCTGTTTGTGGGGTTGGCATACTCGGAGCTAGGTTCAGCCATCCCTAAGTCTGGAGGTATAGTCAGGTATCCTCACTACTCCCATGGTGGAGTGGCAGGGTACATCATAACATGGACGTACTTCTTGTCTGCTGCCTCCGTTCCAGCAATTGAGGCAACGGCAACAGTAACCTATCTATCTAGCCTGGTCCCAGCACTTACAACAAACGGTGTATTGACGCCCTTGGGCATCCTTACTGCTTACCTGTTCCTTCTCTTCTTCTTTTTCCTGAATTATATTGGAGTTAATATCCTCGGAAAAGTTACCCATGGTGCGGGCTGGTGGAAGTTACTGATACCTTCAATCACTGTGGTTATCCTTCTGATCTTCTACTTTCATCCGGCCAATTTCACCCTAGGTGGAGGCTTTTTCCCGTCGCCCTCTAACGTAGCGGCTGGATCTGCGGGAATATATGGGATGTCAGCGGTTCTTTATGCAATTCCAACTACTGGTGTTATATTTTCCTATCTAGGTTTCAGACAGGCAGTGGAGTACGGGGGAGAGGGAAGGAATCCTAGAAAGGATATTCCCTTCGCTGTTATGGGCTCATTAATTATAGCTGTCATTTTGTATACCTTACTTCAAGTCGCATTCATAGGAGGAATAAACTGGAGCACGTTAACTGTCACCAGCGGAAATAGTGCAACACCAATAACTCCTGGAAACTGGACAGAGTTGGGCCAAACTGCCATTTCATCTGGGCCATTTTATCAGATATTCAAGCTAGCTGCACCGCTAGGTTTCTTGTCCCTAATATTTGGAGGATGGGCATACATACTTCTTTTAGATGCTGTAGTGTCGCCAAGCGGAACTGGGTGGATATACACAGGTACCAGTACCAGAACTATGTATGGATTTGCCACCAACGGCTACTTGCCTGGAATATTCCTCAAGGTCGGGAAAACAAGAATCCCAATTTATTCGCTCATTGCAGCTACCATTATTGCAGCAATATTTATGCTACCGTTCCCTTCATGGCAGTCACTGGTGGGTTTCATTAGTTCGGCCACCGTCTTTACATATATAATGGGCGGAATAGGACTGGAGACTTTGAGAAATACAGCTCCAGAGCTCAATAGACCATATAAGTTGCCGTTAGCAAAGGTAATTGCCCCAATCGCTACTCTCGCTGCAGGATTAATAGTGTACTGGTCTGGTTTCGCCACCCTATTTTATGTGGTGACCGGTATATTTCTTGGTCTTGCATTATTCTTCGGATATTATGCCTACAAAGTTATGGGAATAAACAAGGGGTTCTCAACTGTAGTAGGTATAGTAAATATCGTGGTGACACTGGTTCTGGCATTCGAATTCTACAGAGCTACATCATCATTAAGTGCAGCAAACAACTTAGCATTCCTCATTTATATTCTAATTATGGCTGGTCTAGTAATATTTGACATATCTATACTGCATGCTTTTGGTAAAGGTGAAGAGGTGAAGAGAGAGATCACGGCTAGTTACTGGTTGCTTGCATACATTTTCGTCGTACTTGTTATCTCCTATTTTGGCGGTTTCGGTCTGAACCCTGTAATACCGTTCCCTGAGGACACACTGGTCGCCGCCATCGTTACTCTAGCAGCTCATTACGGTGCGGTGAAGAGCGGATTCAGGACTCAGGCGATCCAGGATATCCTGGAGGAAACAAGGGAGACCCCACCCTAATAGATTCTTTTTTTACCCTTTCTTTCCACTGTTTTTCCATGTGTTCCGGCATACATGCTATACCTTCAGGTCCGGGAGAATTCCCTGAAGCCGTTTACACCTTTGTCGTTTGTGATAAAATCAACGTCATGATAGATGCAGGCGTGGCAAATTCAGTTATGGATGCCAGCTTTCTTGACAGGCTGGATTACGTGGTAATTACTCACCTTCACATAGATCACGTTGGTGCACTTTCAGAGATTGTACAGAGGTATAAGTCAAAGGTGATAGTTTATCAGGGATATTCCAAGTACCTGAGGGATCCTACCAAGATCAACAAGGACGCGAAGCTAGTGCTCGGTGAGGTGGCAGATATTTACGGTGAAGTTGCCCCAACGGAGGCCAATTTCTTGGAGGTCAAGGGAGGAGAAGAGATTGATCTAGGGGAGAGGAAGATGAAGATCATTTATACCCCTGGCCATGCGAGGCATCACATCTCGGTATTTGTAGACGGTATCCTCTATTCTGGAGACTCTGCTGGAGGGAGATATAACGGAGTTCCCATTCCCACAACGCCTCCACCGCTGGATCTAAAGAGTTACATTGAAAGCATAAAGCTACAAATCTCTCTCTACCCTAGAGCGGTGGGACTTGCCCACGGTGGCCTGGTTCCTCCATCTCACCTTGAGGAACACCTGAACCAGATACTTAACAGGGACTACAGGGTTAATGTTGATCTGGGAGGTCTGGCAGAGCAAATACTGGGCAAACATCTAGAGGTAAACTACAGGGGACTGGAGGAGGCCTACAAGGCCTTGGAGACAGGTTCCAAAACGCAGTGATAAACTGTAACTTAAGAAATCTCGCGGAAAAAGGCTTAAAATTGTTTACGCTCTCTAGTAGTGATGCCCTCACCTCTAGATTACCCTGATTTTAGAAGATTCATAGTGAATAACGCGATTACATCCGGGGTATTTCCACTAAGCGAAATGACGGTGATGTGGCTATTCTATGTTAACCTGCACAATCTTCTCCTTTTCTCCCTGGTTGCCTCCTCCAGGGTTATATCCAGGATTGTTGTATCCCCCATTGCGGGATATCTGGGGGATAGATATGACAGGGGCAAGGTACTTTTCGTGACAAAGGCAATCTCACCTGCCTTTCTGGTGGTGCTGGCACTTCTCATGGGTTACCACATGTACTTGGCGGGACTGGCAGTGGTTTATGCAAGGGCGTTTAACTCTGAGATTTCTACCCAGACCGGTTCAGCATCAATTGTGACCATGGTTCCTAAGGAATTAATGTCCCGGGCCATCTTTATTAATAGGTCATTCAAGGAGCCCTCGACCCTAGCCGGTACATTGGCGTGGCCATTCCTGCTCAACTATCTGGGACCTTACGTTCTTTTCATATCGGCAACAGCTCTGGCCATTTCTCTACCTCTTGTCCGCAACCTGAGGATAAACCAGGGGAAAAAGGAAGTTAATCTCTTCACTGGATTCAAGATATTTATAACCAGGCCAGAGGCTAGAGGTGCAATTCTGGGTCTTGCTGTGGATCAGGCAGCAATATCCTTTCTCGTCAACTACACTCCCCTTCTGGTTTCACTGGAGGGCGGAACACAAATCTTCTACAGCCTCGCCCAGGCTGCCTTCTATGTGGGCATATTTTCCGGATCCTATGTGGTAACCAAGGTGAAGAGCTCTGCCCTGATGGATCTGATTAACCTTGTTCTGAAGGTTTCCCTTTTCCCACCACTTCTCCTCCACACGCCGTGGGCCCTCCTTTATTCGATGTTTGCGCTGACCTTTGCCGATGCCAACCTGGAGATAATGTGGTTCAGGGCACTGAGGAAGGGAGCAGGGGACGAATACTTAACCAGTATAATTGGGGTAGACGAGCTTATGACAAACGTTGGAAGAATTACGGTGCTGGAGATCGTTCCACTCATTCTCACTGCAGGGCTATTCCCCCTGGTGGGTTTGGGTCTGGCATTAATAGGCGCGGAGGGGATCATTCACTTACTGCACAAGCAAATACTTGACATAGAAAAATAGGCTCTTCAGCTTGACTCCAGCTGAGATGGTGTGACTCTATCCCCAAATTCTCTCATGTACTTATCAATTTCCAGCAGTTGTTTATCTAGGATTTCTATAACCTCTGCAGGGGTATCATCAACGCTCATATAGATATCCTTTATCCTCTTGAATTTCTCCTTGTAAGCCTTCAACCTGATGGTGAACTGAGCTTCATAGCTCTCCCTTGAATAGTCCTTTCCAAGCACATGAGAGAACAGTCTGCGCAGGTCATCATACCTGGGAATGTAACCGATGGGAGTAAGGATTGATCCTGCCTTATCCTCTAGTCTCTCGGCTATCCATCTTAACCACACCCTCTTGTCCTCTTTGCTGTTCAGGAATCCCTTCTCGCCCTTCAGGAAATAGTTGGCGCCGTATATTCTTGGGGATTTGCTCAATCTCCTCCCGAAATCTAGGTAATTACGGAGGTACTTCCCGAGCGACACCGAGATGAAGTCAAGTAGGGCCATGGGATTAAACTCCATCTCATCTGACTTCCCGAGGACAGCGCTCGTCCTGGCGGATTCCATGGAGGCTCCCATGGTCACAACTCCGTGGGCCCAATCGAATGCCTCTGCAATGGGAACTAGGGTATTGTAGTCCTTAACCCCGAATATCATAGCCTCCACCTCAACTCCTTCAGGGTCCTCATACCTTGGATCAAGGTTTCTGAAGGATGTGAGCCTCACCGTGAACCTTGCGTTGGGATGGCTCGCGGGAACGGGCTTTCCTTCGCCGTCCCTTTTCCCTTTCCACCACTCTCCCGTAAAGTTTACTCCCTTTTCGGGTTCCGGCTCCCCGCTTCCATCCCAGTAAACTGTACCGTCAGGTTTCAATAATACGTTGGAGAATATCACTTCATCATCCTTGTGAAGAACTTCCCAGATTATTGGATCGTCTTTGGGATTTATTCCGTGAATAATGCCGAAAACTCCCGCCTCGGGGTTCCAGGCCCTCGCCTTTCCATCTACGTTTCTGATGAAGGCAAGATCATCGCTTATCAACTTTCCCAACATGGACGTGCTAGTTTTCCCTGAACCTGAAGGGAAGGATGCAGTGACGTAATGCGTTCTCTCACCGTCAATTCCTATGATAGCCATATGTTCGGAGAGCCATCCCCCATTTACGGCCATGTTTAACGTTAACCTTAACGCGAGCTTCTTGAGACCCACACTGTTCCCGGCATACGTGGTGTTAACGCTGTATACTGTTCCGCCCAGATCTATGGCTATTCTCCTCCTCTTGATGTCCTGAGTTCCCCTTGAGTGAACAAACCTCAGGAAATCAACGTTCCCCGAAAATTCCCAGAAGGCGCTCCTGTACAGCATCATCTCGCTGTGTATCACGTAGGCTGAGTCGGTAACCTGAACTGCAAGGATTCTGTGCCTTGAGTTAACTGGCCCCAGGGAGTAAAACCCCACGAGCATTTCCCTGTTCTTCATGGAGCCCTTCAGGATCCCCAGGACTTCCTTCAATCCTTCCTCCCTGGGTCTGGTGTTCACGAAGGGAATTTTTCCACCCAAGATGAAGGTATCCTCCCTGGCCCTGGCCTGATCCAGGGGATGGTCGAAATGAACTGTGTGGTTCCGGTTGCGCAGAGGAATCTCCTCCCCGTTTTCCAGGGCCTTTCTTTTCACGTATTCAAGATCTTCCCTTGTCCCCTCCACTAGGTACACACTATCTGGCTCACATAATTCCACTACATTAGATAAAAACGTAACAAGGTTAGTATTATGTAGCTGATATAATTTGTTTGACATAAAAGAAGAGAGTCTCCCCCTTAATGATTCGGGAAAAACTTCCATATTAACAATGTGAAATCCTTACTTAAATTCTTTAAACATGAAAGGTTCATATGATCCTGTAACGTCCAGGATAAAGTAAGTTAATGTTGAAAATCTAGACTTTGGGGGAGTTTAGACAACAAAACTTAATTTAAAACTCGATCTTCTCTATCCATGAAGGTTCCAATTATCCTTGTGAACTACAAGGTCTATGAGACTTCCTATGGCAAAAGAGGGCTGGAGATGGCTAAGATCGTGGAGAAGGTGGCTCTGGAGACATCAACTGAGATAATAGTTGCCGTTCCAGCAACCATGATCACCAGAGTTGCGGAGATGGTGAGTATACCTGTGTATGCTCAGCATGTGGACGGGGTTCCAGAGGGCGCACATACGGGTGCAATAACCCCAGAGTTGATAAAGGACGCCGGGGCCAGGGGAAGCCTGCTAAATCACAGCGAGAAGAGGATGAGGATGGACGAGATGGATGATGCCTTGAAGAGAATGAGAAAGCTTGGTCTGGAGTCGGTGGTATGTGTGGACAGATACGAGCTGGTTGCACCCATGGCCCTTCTGAAACCCACTGCAGTTCTGGTGGAACCACCAGAGTTGATAGGCTCAGGAATATCAGTATCCAAGGCTAGACCTGAGGTTATAACCAGTGCCGTGGATGAGATAAGAAAGGTGGAAGGGGTTTATCTCGTGGCCGGTGCAGGCATCACTTCGGGAGAGGATGTGTATGTGGCAATGAAGCTGGGTTCTGACGGAGTTGGAGCCGCCAGCGCAATAATGAAGGCAAAGGAACCACAGAAAGTGCTCCTGGAGTTCGTGAATGGGGCCATAAGGGCTCTTGAGGAGAGAGGAGGAAGGTGAAGTTAACCGTTCAGTCATTCCCTTCGTTAATTTCCTCCTCAAGCATTTTAGAATACTTTTCGAGAACCCTTCTAACTTCCTCCTGCGCCTGTTCGTAAACTCTTATGGTCTTTATCACCTTTGGGTCGATATTCGTTCCGCCAGCATTCTTTCCTCCCTTTCTCATCTGTATTCCTCCAATCTCTCCATTGATCCTCCTGATGTACTGCCAGGCGAACTTGTATGATACCTTCATCTCCTCTGAGGCCTTGGATATCGAGCCTGAGTCAACTATTGCCTTAACCAGGGCTACTCCGCCCTTTCCCATGACGGGTTTCCCCTCGTCGTCCTCTATCCAGATTTTGAAATTAAACTTCATAGATCAGGCCCATTGGGATATAATATGTTCATGACATTTTCAATCTTTTCCTTAACTTCTGCCAGATCTCCTCCCAACACGTTAACATGTCCCATCTTTCTCCTCTTTCTTGCCTCACTCTTTCCATACCAGTAGACTGTTCCAATCCTCAGGATTTCCATGGGAGGATTGGCTATGCCTAGGATATTTACCATTCCTGAGAAAGTCAACACGCTGGTGCTTCCCAGTTCCAGTCCAGCCAGGGCTCTCACGTGCTGTTCAAACTGGGACACCTCTGCCCCGTCAAGCGTGTAATGGCCTGTGTTATGCACCCTGGGAGCGAACTCGTTAATGAGTACCTTTCCATCCTTGACGAAAAACTCAATCCCCATCACCCCGGTATAGTTCAGTCTTCTTGTGAGTTCCTCAGCTATCTTAACCATCTCCTCGTTTCCAAATGGACCGTAATTGTAGACCAAAATTCCCTTTTCATTGTAGTTGAACGTTGGGGGATAGGCTCTGAACTCGTTTCCCCTCCTCACGGCTATTATTGAGGCTTCGTAATCGAAGTTCACCAGCTCCTCCACCACGAAGTAGTCGTTCTCCTCCCTCAGGAAGGAGTACTTCTCGGCGTCTCCCCTGATGAAGAATTGTCCCTTTCCGTCATAACCGCCCTTGGACCTCTTTATAACACCGGTTCCGTTAAACTCATCCCTGAGGATCCTGAGGGCTTCATCACCTCCCCTGACCGTGACAAATCTGGGCACCGGAAGACCCTCCCTTCTCAAGAACTCCTTTTCCAGGTGTCTGGCCCTCTTCAGTTCCACCGCATTTATTCCTGGCACTAGCTTGTTGAGGTCCCTGGCCAGTTCAAGGGGTTGATCATCCACGTGTTCGAACTCATAGGTCACGACGTCGCATTCCTCAATGACCTTCCTGTACTCTTCCCTGAAGCAGTTGGCGATCTTGCAAGCCGGATCTTCCCTGTCACCATAAACGTAGAAGGAGAGGGGAAACTTGAGACCCTCAAGGACCATCATCCAGCCCAGCTGTCCCCCTCCCAGGATGCAGAACTTAAACGAGTTCCGTGGAGAGTACGTCATTTCTCATCTCCTCCATGAACTTTCTCATTTTCTCTCCAAGCTCCGGGTACTTCACTGACAGTATTCTCACGGCCAACAGGCCCGCGTTCTTGGCCCCTCCAATTGCCACCGTGGCGACGGGAACGCCATAGGGCATTTGTACTATGGAGAGAAGCGAATCAAGGCCGTTGAGGTTTCTGGAGGGGACCGGGACACCTATAACGGGCAGGTGGGTCAGGGAGGCCACCATGCCAGGTAAATGGGCAGCACCTCCAGCCCCCGCAATAATTACCTCGATCCCCCTCTCGTGTGCTTCCTTGGCGTACTTCATCATAAACTCTGGCGTCCTGTGCGCGGATACAACTCTAGCTTCGTAATTCACCCCGAAGGATTTCAGGACATCAACTGCCTCCTTCATCACTTCCCAATCGTTTTTACTCCCCATGATTACTCCGACTAGTGGCATGGTTAACCTAGAGAACACTGGTAAATTAACATTTAACTAAGGTGTCAGTTCAACTACACGTTTCAAGAGTTTGTTAAGAGTGCCTCATTTATACTTCATTTCAGTAATAGTTACGATGGGCAGTAAACCAAAGATCTCACCCACTGAAGTCTTCTTTCTATCCTTTGGCGGACAATCACCTTTCATTTCGCTGATGGCCTTCGGGACAGTGATGATCTCGTACGTGGGTGTTCACGCAGGTTTTGCCATGATAATGACTACCCTTCTCGTCATGGCCAATGCCTCCGTCGTGTACTCGCTTTCAAAAAGATTTAACAAGGGTGGGGGCTACTACACCTACGCTCTCCACACGTTGACCAGCAACTTGGGCATAACCACGGGGTGGATGTATATTCTCTACTCGTTAAGTTATGGGGGCACCTTAATGATGGGTGGGGTCTATGTGCTCAACCTGCTGACGGGACTCAACCCCTTCTACCTCACTCTGGTGGTTTCCATTCTCGCCTCAACGGTGGTCATTGCGGGAGTGAAACTTTCAGCCAGATATGCCGTGGGCGTGGGAATACTGGAAATAGTTGCCATCCTAGGCCTCTCAGTCTTCTTCATGTATCAGTCCGGATTCGTGTTTTACAACCCTGTTCCCAAATCGCTTCCAATTAATTTGCCCGAAGCCATCCTGTTTGGTATAGGAATTCCCTCAGGTTACTCCAGCATAGTCAGTTACCCTGAGGAAATAGAAAACGCCTCCAAGACGGTGAGCAGGATATCCCTACTTGTCCCTCTCGTGGGAGGTGGAATGGCTTCTTTCTTCTTTTATGCCCTAGCGGACCTGGGTTTCACTGGCAATCTGGTGCAGTTTCTCACCTCAAAGTTTGGGCTAGCGGGAGGCGTTGCCATCTCGGCCGTAGCCCTGAGCGACGCTGTGCTGGGAGGTATAGCATACCTGCTGGCTGGCTCTAGAACGATCTATAACATGTCCAAAAATGGTCATCTAATCAGATATCTGGCCAGTGAGTACAGGGGTCAGCCCAAGGTAGCAGAGATACTGGTCTCCGTCCTCATGCTTATCTCGCTTTCCTTTTTATCGCTAAATTTCAGCCCCCTGGTGGCACTTGGCTTAATTGGCGGGGTGTCAGGCATGAGCAACCTTTACATTCACATGGCTGCAGGCGTTTCACTTGCGAGGATGGGAAGGAGAAAACCCTTGAAGCACCTTCACGAGATAGCGTTCTCTGCCATATCACTAGCGTTCTCCGCCTGGGTCCTTTTCATCTCACTGGTTCAGCTGGAGAAATACGTGGTTTACTTCTTCCTAGGATGGATAATCCTGGGTTTCCTGCTGGCCGAGAGCCTGGAAATGGTAAGAGAAGAGGAGGAATGAGATATTGGAATGCGGGGTGGACCTTGCGGTTAAACGGAAGTCGGCAGTGGCTGTGATGGATGGGGACATGATCACTGTGACCTTCATTGATAGCGATGACGAGATAGTGGACATGTGTAAGGGGGCAAGCGTGGTAGCGGTGGATGCTCCCCTTACCACGGCCAAGGGGTTCAGGGAAGTGGACAGGCTCTTCCTATCCCGGGGGTTAAGGGTTTTCCCACCCTCCTTCATTTCAAGTCTTACGGAAAGGGGGATCAGGCTATCCAGGAGATTGAGGGCCATAGAGACCCATCCAACCTCATCCCTCAAGCTACTGGGGTGGGACTGGAGGGCGATCTCGGGTAACAAGGACGAAGCTGATGCGGTGGTATGTGCCCTCACCGCGAACCTCTGGCTGAGGGGGAGAACCCTGGCTTTCAGGGCCAGTGATGGTGAGATATACCTTCTTCAGGGAGATGTACCCCTTCCTAGAAGGCTGGGTCAGGGGAAATACCTAGTTCCAGACAACTCACAGGAGCCATTTCATTAACCCTTCCTCTCCTCTTCCGTAAATGTCCCAGAGGCCGTAGGGTATCTCCACGTTATCCACGGTGACGCTCTTCAACACTATAGCCCTGAAACCGGTCCTGCTTCTCTCCAGCCTGATTACGCTGTGGGCTGAGTGAAGCCCGAAGACTGATCCCTCCCTCTCCCTGTCCATGTAGCTGAACAGAAAACGTCTGCTCCTCCTTTCCCTCAGGGCTCCAACTATTCTGGTGTATTCTCTTCTGTTCCTGTGATGATATGGGTCCACCACCACCAGTTCCCTGTCCTCCATGGCCCTTATTGTGGGTTCCACGTCCTCAGCCTTGAAAGCCCTCCTCAGCTTCACATCTCCGCTCACGTTAAATATGCGCTGAAATCTCCTCACCAGAACCGGATCAAGCCCTCCCCTCTCCGAGACTATGACCACAAGGATGGGTGAGGAGATGGCGATAACCCTGTGGTAGAACAGTCGCAGGAGTTCCCAGTCACTGGAGTAGAACTCCACAAACTCATCGTCCCGGGTTATCCTGTCAAGCTCCTGAAATCCAGTGATCGGCCTCTCATCCAATACCCAGGACCTCCCTCGCCGTTCTCCTGAGGTACTCAAGGTAGTACTCGGAATCCCTACCCATGAAGCCATCTCTGGCGTTGTAGAACCCCCTGACTCCCCTGACGTAAGGTTCTCCCCTAATCCACATAACGAAGTCCCTGGGTTCACCATGCATAACCCTCCTCTCGTATTCCATGAGGTTCTCAACCAGATTGGACCTGAGCTTACTCAGGTCATCACAGCTCTCTGCCCTGGAGAGAATTTCCATGGAGCTCTCCAGGAACTCCTTCACCAGGTTGGGCATGTTTCTCCTGATAACTCCCTTGTATTTCATTCCCTCCTCAGTCATCCCAAAGTACCTCATGGGATAGGGCAACCCATCCCTCCTCCTTCCAAGAACTATCCACTTCAACTTGGTTGAACGGAGGCGCAATCCCGTCTCCTCCTCCAATCTCTTCACCAGTTGTGGGGCATCTCCCCTCACCACCAAGGAGTCCACTATACCGTGAAGCACCTCCACCCCCATCTCACGGGCGATCTCTACTGCCCTCCTCAGCGTCTTTCTAGCGTAGTATGTTACCAGCTCATACGCCTCAATCTTTCCGAACTTGGAGTTCCTGTATCCCAGGTAGCCGAAGGATGCAACAAGTATCCACTTCACGGCCTCCGCCCTCTCAGGATCCACGGGCTTCAGGGCTTCCTTTCTCCCTATTAACCAGGAAAGTGCCTCTGGAACTATTCCCCTCTCCCTGTTGCAGATGGTGTGGCCTATCTCAGTGACCACGTCGTCGCATGCGTCCACAGTCTCTCCCGAGATGTTATACTTTACTATGAGGGAAGGGTACATGGAGGAGAAGTCAATCTGCCAGGCATCGTCGAAACATCCGACCCTGGGGAAGAACACTAGCCCACCCTTATCGTTCAGGAGCATCTCGTCCATGTCCCTGAGCTTTTCCACCCTGGGAACCAGGTTCGGGACAACCACCTTCCTCTCAAATGCCACCCATGCCTCATTCGTGGTGAGTGCCTTCCCTATGGTTGCGTTTACCAGTTCCTTCAGGGGAGTCTTACAGGTATAGGACCACTCGATCAGACCCTTGACGGAAACAGGGGATTTCTTGTGTTCAAGTCTTATCTTGACCGGCGCTCTCACATGATCGCACGCTCTCCCGAAACAGCCCGCCACATCAACCTCAAGGTCCAGATCCCTCAGGAACCCCCTCTTCACCTCTCCGTTCACCTCAGCCTCAAACATGCCTCCCTCTTCAGCGGGGCCATACCAGTCGTGGGTTATCACTGTGGCATATCTCACTGGAGGAAAGGAGAGGCCAGGATCCCAGGACTCCACGATTCTGCCATCCTCTATTTTAACCTTCCTGAATGGTCTGGCCCCCAGCCTATCCAGAACAAGGGAGAGCACTGTGGGAAGTTGGTTCACCACGGTCGCCCTTCTGGAAATGTAGGACCAGGCGTCCAGGTCCGTAAGCTCATATCTGTGAAGCTTGACTCTCTCACCGGAGAGGGTTCTCCAGTCCTCCTCCTCGTGAGATACCACTGAAGGATGTTCCATTATTGCCTCAGGTTTATCGGTCATGACGTAAATTGGGTAGGTTGTCCTAACCCACGCCTCCCTGAAGCCGTCCAGCACAATCTTCAGTCTACCCCTGTATGGCACAGCATCGATTACATATCCCTCCATGTCGCTATCAGTCCACTATCTGGAACGAAATACCAGTTTCCCTTCCTTTTCTTTAAGAGAAGAGATAGTCACTCAGGTGAAACTGACCACGGATTACCTAGTAAGACGGTGAAAGGTCTTGCCCCCGGAATCTTGGAATCGTCGTTTTCACTCCTTCATTAAACCTAGCGTAACTAAACGTTAGTACTAATTTGACGTATTTCTGGGAAAAATTTATAACTAGAAAATTTAGTATGGAAAAAAGAATAGGTATGTTACAGACCTATGAAATAGATGTAAAAGTGCCAAAGTCAGTGATCAAGTCAGGGTTAATGGACCCCTTCCTGTTCTCAGGAGTCATGGGTCATGTCAATATTCTTCAAGTCCTGGATAAGAACACAGGTCAATACGTTGCTCCCGGGAAACTCACTGCCCCCGAGAGAGATTACAGAGTTCTCTACATATTTGGTACCCCTGACAGCAAGTTACATGTGGTCCTAGGACATATGACTGGTCCAAGTCTGTCCGGCGGAGCAATAGTTTATAACGGGAAGTCGGATGACGGTAAATTTGAGTGGAGGACCGAATTCCTAGTTGAGGATACCAGCTCTGGATCAAAGATTAGAATAGGCCTAGATGTAAACTACAAGAGCTCTGCGCTGGACAAGTTGATGGGGAGGAGTCCCTTCCAGCTTGCGGAGCATTTCATTCAGGATCACATAGTTCCATACCTGAGGTTCTATATGGAGAGGGAACAGGTTACGGTATCAGAACCTCAGGGATTGCCCCTAACTGAGGTAGCCAGAGTGGAGGGAGAGATATCGGAGGTAGCAACAAAGATTAGACAACTGATCAGTAGTTTGAAAACTGGAGTCATCGTGATTAAGGGCAAGAACATAAGGGCAAGCATTCAAGTGTCTGGAGGAAAGCCAGGCCTTATGAAGATGATTAGGGGAAACCAGGTGATAACAGGTAACGATGTTCTGGCTAACCTCTTACTGGAGACTGGTCAGGCCGTAGCAGTGGCCCTTGAAGTTGACCTAGAGCGCGTTCTAGATTATACCAGTGATCAAGTCCTTAAGAGCATAGAATTAGTAAAGGAAAAGAATAGTTAATTACTAAACTCACACAGTTCCTTTTACACTTTATCTCTTCGGAGGTTAAGGAGGCGGAAGATCCCATCGTGAGGTAGGGATGGATAGCCCAAAGAAAGGTTTTAAATGATAATACGTAGATCTATCGTGGCCTGCTGAACCCCATCATGCGATCACGTAGGATTACCACCCAGGGATAGAACCGAAGTTAAGCTTGAGGAGACCGATGCTACCTTAACCCTTCCACATGGGGCGTCAAGGATGGGTTCCATTCGACGCCGTGAGTGAGAGGGGATCGAGCACGGTCAATGAACCAAGAAGCCCCATCCGTGAGGGTGGGGCAGTTCGCACTTTTCCATCTAGCCATCATGACCTATTAAACTATCCTTAAATATTGAAAAACTTCAATTTCTTATGGACCATCATTTCAGGAGGCTTTTAGATCCAGAAAGGAAAAAGTTCGAGGACCCAGAGAAGTTCATTCCATTTCTGCTCCAGGGGAATGAAGTAGTAGTTGATATGGGATGTGGACCCGGCTATTACTGTCCAGTCCTGGAAGAGCATTCCCTAAAGCTATACTGCATTGATCTCAGCAAAGAGGCGCTGGAAATGGCTAAGAGCAGGGTAAAGAAGAGTTCCACTGTTTTCCTGAATGAGTCCTCGGAGCGCACATCCCTTCCTTCCTCCTCGGTGGACGTGGTGGTGTTTTCCAGCTCCTTTCATGACATGGACAGGGAGAGAACTTACGAGGAGGTGTTGAGGATACTCAAGCCCTGCGGGAAGGTAATAATAGTGGACTGGAGAAAGGACGCTCCCTTTGGACCCCCGGTACACATAAGGATGTCCAGAGAGGATTACCTCTCAACCTTTAAGGACTTCGAGGTGGAAAAGGAATTCTCTCCCGGGCCCTACCACTTTGGCTTGATCCTAAAGAGGAAATGCTAGAATTACGCGAATTTACACGTTTTACATTGAGGGAAAACCCTGTTCAGAACCAAGGAGAGGCACTCCTTCTCGTCAGAGTCGCAGGGGAACACTTTCATCCCCCTGCTTGCATAGTCCTGAAGTTTCTCCTTGGTTAATTCCCTTACAATTATTATGGAGGGAACTCCTGTGGACCTTCTTATGACTCCAGTATCATCAAGGGAAAAAACCTGCCCATCTTCGAATCCAACCAGAACGTTCATCATGGAATAAATATGGACACAATAAATAGAGCTAACGCTATTCCAATAAGCATTGAGCCGATCATGGTTGAGTCCTTTCTAGGGATGAAGGGTATATCAAATCTTCCCAGTATCACGTAACTCACACCGTACACAGAGGAAACTACCCCAACCACCAGCAGGATCAGTTTGGTAAGCAATATGACTTCTATCATTAAGAAATAGTTTGTTATAGAAGATTAATAATCTTTCTTCTAGCTGATAGAGAATGATATATTTATATAGACATAATACACTAATGAAATAGATTCTGGGAAGAGGCTGAAAACTGATATTTGTACAAAGATGATCATCTAGGGCGAAGATCAAGAGAGCTCGCCATTCAGGTGCTCGAAAAGATAAACGAGGGAGATATCATATCTGTACGAGGTATTCATGTGACCTCCATGGAACTCTTCATAGACGTGTGGAATTCCCCAGCTGTTCAGCAACTCATGAATCATCCTGTTTCCGTACTGGAGATTGAAGTCGTCTCTGCTTCCCACGTCAATGTAGAGGGACTTTCCCCTCAGACCGTCCTTCCGTTCTACAAGAAATCTCACTGGATCAAGAGAAATCCAGTGTTTCCAGACATCCTCCCTTACCCTTCCGGTGTCCATCTCAAAGGGTAATTCCACGTTATCCGCGGGGGAGTAAAAGGCTGAGAGCCCCACTATCATCATGGCATCCAGAAGGTCCCTCCTCTTACGGTCCTGCTGAGCCCAGAAAAACTCCACGAACTCCCTGGGATTACCAGCTCTTCTCAGGGTTGATATCACTCTTGGAAAGAGGGGGAGGTAGGCATATTCAAAGTAGGCGTCAGCAGAGTGAACTGCCACGCCCTTAAAGTCGTACTTGCTCCCCAGATGTAAGGCTCCATATCCACCTGAGGACTTCCCCATAACTCCTAGAGAAGTGATCCGGTACTTCTCCCTCACCTGGGGAACGAGTTCCCTCATGAGAAAGGATTCGTAAAGGCCTGCTGCCTTAGAGTCAAGGTATTGATTTCCTCCCAGAGAGGTGAAGGTATCCGGGAGGATGAGGGCCAGATCACCAATCTTTTTCTCCATGAAGAGTCTTTCCACCCTGTCCTTCAGGGACTCGGAGAGAGGATCAAGGTTCAATTGAGCCAGAGATGTTGAGAAATAGCCACTGAGATAGAGAATTCCGGGAATGTTCTCCTTGGATCCAGTAGTTACGACAGCAACCCTTCTCCTGTATGGGTCCTTCCAGGGATTGTCACGGAGAAAATCACTTTCAATCTCTAGGTATTCGATTTCCATGGGAAATAGTGTAACGTAAAGTAAAATTAAAAAGCTTAGGAATATTGCGAGAACAGCTCCTTAACTGAACTTCCTTAATACCCTTAGCTGTTGCCTCCATCACTTTTTCGTGATCCTCTGGAGATGGAGCCGGAACTACCATATGTAGTACCTCCTTGCACGTTTTCGTTATTCCTCACTTTTTACTCGGGGGCCTACCATATGGTTGTGTATTTAAGGATACTTTAACGTGAAATACACAACAAACCAAGCTAGGCTCTACTGGGGGCCTTTCCCTTCCTTCAATTACGTAGAAAATAAGGTTGGAATCTGGGGCATTTACTGGAACATATTGCCCAGGCTTGAAGAATATTAAGGTAGTTCCATATTCGTCCTTTCCGATCACAGGTAAAGGAGTGAATGTTTCTCCTATTCGTCTGTAATCTGGCAGATGGGCTATGACGGCCTTAGACTCCTCTTCACCCTCAGTCAGCTTCAATACGAAGATACCATCCTAACTCTCTTTAACCTCATACTTCCCAATTTTATCTAAACTTTATAGAAGAACACAATATTTATCATAAACTAGATATGGTCTACTTGCTCATGCTCCTGTAGGAGTTACGTAATCCAGAAAGAATTTAGGGCAGGTGGAAAAGATTATTAGCTTAATAATGCTAATAATATTTGGAAATGATTGCTGTACTATCAGCAGAGTTCGATAAAGGGGACGAGATGAAACTGGCTCGGCTTGGAATTTCAGTTGATGTGCTGAAGAGAAAAATTAAAGAGCTGGACGAAAAGTATTCAGAGTCTCTTACCAAATTTTATCAAAAACTCTCGGAATATATATTAATGCTGAGCTCCTCTGACATGATTGAGCCTCCCCCTCTGGAGGAACTCAAGGAGCTTACTGATGATTACTCAGGGGTATACTCCCTACTTGAGAACCTTAACGACACTGATTATAAACATTTCTGGATTGAGAGAACAAGAAAAACGCTGGACATGTTCATAAGGTTTAAGGATGATTTCATCAAGTTACTGAGGGAGAGGGAACGATCAAATCCCTTACTGGAACACTACTATCAGATGTTTCTGGATGTGCTAGCCCATCTCCTCAAGGACCTGGAGTTAGTTGATACTTTCAACATAAGGGCCAAGGATAATGTACCCCTCACGAAGAAGGTCCATGGGATAAACTGGTATCTATTTTACTTCCTCTCTCCAATAGCTCTTTACCTGAAAAGCGGGATAAACAACTACAATACAGTGGCAATTTTTGCCACCATCCTAATCGAACTCGACATTGGATTTGCCCCGCCATTACCTATGGCACACAGCGAAGATTTTCTGAGGGCATTTTTTGGTGACTGAATTATAGGGGTGACCTTTGACACTAACGTTTTGTTTTACTACGTCTTTGGTTACCCAGATAAGGCAGAGGAAAGGCAAGTAATGGAGATAACTGAATATGTTAAGAAAAATAATCAAAAGAAAATCGAGTTATTTCCACTCATTCAGTTAAACAAGAACTTGGGAGTTCCGCTACTAAGATCTTAGATGTTGTTAAGGTATTGGTGGAGAAAGAGTTACCTGATAACTGGGACGCAATGTCGTACATGGAAAGAGACAATTTATTGTCTGAGATCGATAAAAACTTTTATGAGAAGTTCAGGAGGGTTTATACGGCTAAGTACACGGATCGAAATCTTGATGATAAGGCAAAGATAGGGCATGGGTTCTTCAGGACGTTCAGACATAAGCTGGTAACTAGGACTAAACAGGAAATTCTTCTTGATGTATCGGACGTGTGGATGACTACCGCCAGAAGAATTTTAAATACTCTGGACAATTTGAGGGTTTTTTAACTCTCTCAGGAAAGGAACTACTGTACCAGGTGCCTTCTGATTCGTGGAAGTAGTAACGTTTAGATAATTCCTCGATCCAGTAAGAGATATCCCAGAGTAATCCTGAAGTAAATTAAATGTCAATCTCTAGAGTAACGGGAGCGTGATCTGACCCCATCACGCTTTCTAGGATCTCTGCCCTCTTTACGTATTTCTCGAGCTCCTTGGAGACCACACAGTAGTCTATTCTCCAGCCTATGTTCTTTTCCCGAGCGTGAAACCTATAGGACCACCAGGAATAATGCCCTCCTCCCTTGACAAACATCCTAAAGGTGTCCACAAACCCTGAGGCCAGGAATTCGTGAAACCACTTTCTCTCTTCGGGTGTGAACCCAGCGTGATTAACGTTCTCTTTAGGCCTTGCTATATCAATTTCCTCATGGGCTACATTGAAGTCACCACAGATCACACATGGCTTACCGAGCCCTTTCACGAAGTCTTGAAACTTCTGGTCAAAACGGAGCTTGAAATCTAGCCTTTTCAACTCCTCCCCAGCGTTTGGGAAATACACGTTAATGACGTAAAGTTTGTGGAACTCAAGGGTTAGGACTCTGCCCTCCGAATCAAACTCCTCGTCGCCTATACCGTATCTAACGGAGAGTGGTTCCAATCTTGTTAGGGTGAGGGTCCCGCTATATCCCTTCTTTTTAGCCGGGTAAAGATATGACCTGTAGGGAAGCAGTTGAAAATCAATGGGTAATTGACTGCTCTTAACCTCCTGAAACATCAGGATGTCGTATTCCTGACTCTTGACCAGATCCAGCAGTCCCTTTCCCAGTATGGCCTTGAGACCGTTAATGTTCCACGAAAGTATCTTCATGGTAGGTTTGTTGTTTACAAGGTTCTTAAGGTATGTTCCATTTGCGAAATCAAAATTCCTCCGGAGGACTAGGATTAATAGGGCCGAGATGCTCAAACAGGTAGTATCACGTGCGCGATATCCATCCCTTTCACCCCCTTAATTCCTCAACAGGCTCGTGGTCCCTCTTTTCCACAATGATGACCGACGATATGACCACCAAGGCCAGAACGTCGAGAAAAACTGTAGCGTCTATTAGAATTGGAGGCGGTATAAGAGATATACCAAGGACCACAAGCGAATTTTCGAGTTCAATATATCCCAGTATGTGAGCTGTGGTAGATTTACGTGAGGCTATAAGGAATAAACCCTGGAAGAAAAGCGTCATTGGCATGATAACCCCCTCATACTCTGTTGGTATGACTTTGACGAATACCGCGTATACTACCAGAAGAGTTGCCGAGAAGAAGAAGGCTAGATTTACAACGAAACTGGATAGAACCTTCACCCTCTCTCTATCCCATTCCTTAAACCTGACAGTCTTGAGGAGAATGTAGGGTGTAAGGAACGCTCTAGTGAGAAATATAATTCCACCTAGTATAATAAATTCTACATTCTCTGTAAGGAAATAGTAAATAAAGGAAATTATCCCAATCAACAGCGACTGAATTCCTATTATTTTTATTGCTGGATTGAAGTATGCTTGACCCTGAACGTAAAGGGCAGTGACGGGTAAAAGAAAGGAGAGTATTAATATAATCTCCTGAACAGGTTCAACCATTGAGGGTCACCGTTAAAATTATAGAAAAGGCAGAGAGCACTAGGGCTACAATTAGGAAATCTTGGATCTTGAATAGCCTGAACTTGGCTAAGCTGGTCTCTATAACGAGGGTTACACCTAGGAGGATCAACCACTTTAGGAACATTATTCCAACGTCCTCTATCGCCCCAAGTATACCAGTCTGCATTCCCCATGGTATGAGGAACACATTCAACAGGACTGATCCGAGAAGATAGGACTTTACGTAGCCTCCCCATTTCAACAGCATTAGGCCCTTTCCGCTGTACTCATATACAAGGGAATCATCAATCATTCCCATTTCCGACATTCCAGAGCTTTCCAGTGGAAGCTTCCCGGTTTCATACAACCATAACATGAAAAAGGCCACGCTCGCTGTAACGTGTGGGAGGAAAAGATACTCCGTTGGAGATTGAATAGTTTCCAGTGTAACGTAGGGATTATTAGTCCCTGTCACCAGAGCGACTGCCATGAAGACGGTGAGCAGTGTAGCCTCTCCCAAGTAGGCAAAGGAGATGTTTCTGGACACCCCTAGCGTTACAAGGTTGCTGGAGCTCTCCATGGATTCGTATATTTTTAAGAATCCAGCAAGAGAGAAAAGTAGTGCACCTCCCAGAAAGTCCACCACAGGAGTGAGATATACGGGCCTTGGATAGACCACAGGAATAACGAAGGAGATCAAAACATAGACAGAGAAAACTAGGTAGGGTCCGTTCACGAAAAGCCATCCGGCATTCCTCGGGATAGTCATCTCCTTTCTAGAAAGCTTTATGAGATCATAATAGGGTTGAAATATGCTAGGACCTCTTCGCCCCTCGACTATGGCCTTCATCCTTTCTAAAATACCGGGATAGAGAGGCGCTAGGCCAAGAACCGCGGATACTTGAACGAGCGTCTCAATCAGCGTGTTTATCATAACGTAATCACCATGATCAAGATGATGGCTACTATCATGTAGATCATGTACCATGTGATGGAGCTGTTCATGAAGCTCCTGGAGAAGAGCCTCGAAAACTTTGTATATGATCTAACCAGAACCAGCATTGCCTGCCAGAAGATGTCCGCGCTGGTCTCTAGTGATCCTGTCTTGGTTCTCAGGAGAGCCCTCAACATTAGCCTGAGGTTGTTTGCCATACCGAATGAAGTGTATCTAAACCCTTGACCAGATCCGTTATCCCAGGTATCAACTACCCTGATTTTTCTCCTTCCTAGGGATAGATATATCACCAAAGCAATTATTGGCCAAACAATTAGGACGTAAAGTGGAGAAATTCCCCCAAACGCTCTCTGATATTGGGAAGAGATCAGGGAATTTAGTCCAACACCCAACTGGGAGACGTTAGTATTGAAAGGGGATAGAAGATACGCGAGGCCCATGGTCACCAGAAGAAGAATACCTGACACCGTAAGGATTATCCCATATCTTTTCCCCTTCTGGCGCGTTAACTGGGTATAGGACGTAAACCTCGCAAGGGCACCTGTAGCAAATCCCTCACCCATACCTATCATTATCCCCGCTATCACCGGGACTATATTGATCAGGTGGGGCAACGTGATTGCCTCCATGAACATTGACTCAAGCAAAGACCACGTTGCTATTCCCCCTATAGTTGGCAGGAGACCTGACATGGACATCGTCATTAGGACTGTTCCCAGTACTGAGAGTCCATGTCTAAACGCCTTCGCAGTTGTTAAGGATTCTCCCTCAATGTATCCCGTTGACAGGAAAAGGCCTGTCTTTGCAAGCGAATGGGCTATCAAGTAGGTGAGAAGGCTGAACATGACGAATTCCCTCAGATTACCATACACGAGCTCTAGGCTTCCCAGTAACGCAAGCATGGAGCCGTTGTTCTCTATAGTGCTGAACGCCAGTAGTCCCTTCACGTGATCGGAAACATAGGAGTAGAGAGCCCCGAAGAGGTTTGAGAAAGCTCCTATCAATAGGAGGAAGATCCCAAGGTACATAGAGACTGGACTCAAAGTTTCCATCTTAAATATCCCATAAATTCCCGTCATGGTCATAGTCGCGCTAAGGATTGCAGATAGATCAGATCTGGCGTTCCCATGGGCTATGGGTAACCATTCCACTACTAGGAAGGGAAATATCCCCATCTTTACGATGAAACCCATCGAGGTTATGATCAGGGGAAGCGGACTGCTCAAATCCTCAAAGGATAAACTTCCCGTCATGGAATAAGCGAGGGCGAAACCAGAAATCAGTAATGCAGTGCTTAGTTCCCCAAACGCAAGAAAAGTTAATGCAGGTCTCCAGTCTTTTTTATAGAGTCCTATTCCACCAAAAGAGAAGAGAGTCATGGTTTCCCATCCGGCAAGAAATTCAACGTAGTTGGAACTTGTTAGAACCGCAATAATTCCCAGTACGGTCCCGCTCAGGATCATTGTAAGCCATTTATTGTTGTAGTGCACAAGGGAGTACATACTCACTAGAGTCCACACAATCCCAGCTACCAAGGAGAAGATGCCTGAGGGTAAGTTCGTCGCCCCGTAAATGGCAAAAACACCTGAGGCTAAAGCCAGCAGTATCAGGGATATTCTGTTACTCAAGAAAGATCCCGCTAAGGACAGGATAGATAAAGCATAAACGAGAAGAACTAAATCGGCAATCAAGGAATCTCTCCTCCCTTAGCTCTTATCAGCGCATCAAGTATTGAGGCGGGGGTTGGTGGACACCCCGGGATTATGACGTCACCCCTAATATCAGGGGGAATTCCAGTAACTCCACCTGATATCGCACATGTACCAAGCAGGATGACCAGTTTGGGTGAAGGCATGACGTCGTAAGCCCTTCTTATGACCTCTTCCATTCTCTTACCCAGATTTCCCATGATCACAAGGGCGTCGGCATGTTTGGGTGTATTGGTGAAGAAAATTCCAAACCTGGTCATATCATACTGAGGGGAAGATATTAATCTCAGTTCCAGGTTGCAGGCACCACAGCTTCCTGCGTCCAATGGATATAAATAGAACGATCTCCTGAAGGTTCTATCTGATCTCTCAACCTTGGGTGTTAGGGTCTCCCCAGTTGGCGAGAAGAGAGGTTCGCATGCCCTACAGAAGATACATCTCTCAGGTCTCCATTCCTCGCCTATCGCATCTGTGGGGCACTTTACCTCCCCCTCCTGAGCCCTCTTAAGCCTAGAAGGCCATTTGGTCTCGTGATGATAATCCTTTTCCGTTCTTACACCCATCCTAATTCCCTTCAAGAACCAATTCATTTTAGATCAACCTCCAGTTCAGATATCCAGATCCCGAAACTCTCCCAGTTGAAGGGAAAATCAGTAAATATATTTCCGGGCATTGACCTGAGGAAAAGCCTCATATTCACACTTGAGGGTGCCAGAAGAAACGCTCTCTCAATTCGTCCATGTCTAATTCTAACTAGGTAAGCCAGATCTCCTGATGGACTCTCTACCCTTCCTATTCCTTCCCCATCCCTTACTCTCATGGGGAAAGTATGAGGCTTCACCCTCAACTCTTGGAGAATTCTGAGCGACTCCTTAATCTCCTCAAGGCGAACCAGTATTCTGGAGAAAGCATCTCCATGATCCTGAGTTGGAACCTTCAAGTCGAAGTCTCGATAAACAAACAAGTCAGAGTCCAGTCTGGCGTCATATCTAAACCCAGATGCTCTAGCAGCTGGACCAATGGAGTTATCCTCCTTGATGACACCATTGCCTTGCAGTCTGTCTATGAAGATTCTATTCTCCAGTATTTTCTCCACGTCTCCGATTTTCAAGGATGGAACCTCATGTTCGCATTCCACCCTCCCGGGATAGTTGGCCCCAAAGAAGTACCTGTGCCCACACGACCTTGCTATTGTCCTGTTAACCTCCTCCACCTGTTGAAGGAGAAGATAGGATGGAACCAAGAACGATGCGGACTCCAGAACCCTCTGGATCACAAACAGGTTGTTCCTGATTCTCTCTAGCTCAAGCTGAGCCATCCTAGAAACGGTAACCTCATAGGGCACTTCTGCCTCGAAGGCCTTCTCCACAGCCTGGAGGAAAGAAATTGAATGGGAGGCCGCGAATGCTCCGTTTATTCTCTCCACTCTGATTAGAGCTTCCTCAACGGGCAGTTGTGTAATCTTGATTTGTCTCCCCTTATAAGGGACATGACCAATCCTCTCAATGCTTTCCCCATAAGTTGCTATTTCGAATCCTACCGACTCCAGCAGACCTCCAGCTGACGGACCATAGAGGAAATTGAAGGAACCATAACCTAGATCTCTATGTTCCTCTACTTCCCTAGCACACGGTCCTTCTGTAAGCCCCTCTGAAGTAAGGCAATATGGCCCCAGATCTCCTATGATTCTCATAGCAACACCCCCACAATTCCGAGAATTAGTGGGATAAGTGCTGATATCATGGCAATAATTGAGAGTTCCCTGTGCTTCTCTTGATAGGGTTCTCCCTTGAAGATCATCCTGGAGACGTGATAGTTTACGGAAATGAACGAAATGGTCAAAGAGACTATTACGATCCAGAACTGTGGGATAAGTCCATGTTTAATAACAGAGGACAGGATCAGGAACTCTCCAAGAAAGTTTCCGAAGGGTGGTGCTCCTGTCACCGCCAGGGATGATAGGAGAAATGAGGAGGCGAGAATGGGACTTCCGTAAAGTCCATGTTCATCAATTTCCTTACTTCCCTTGTTCCTAAGCAGGGAACCCGAGGCATAAAAGGCTCCTGCTTTAGCAAAGGCGTGGGTAACCAGGAGTATTACTAAACCAGTTAACGAGTTCACCGCTACCCCCAATAGGGCAAAATTCATGTTTTCAATGGTAGAATAGGCAAATAGCCTCTTGTAGTACCTCTGGCTTGCCATCATTAGGGATGAAACTAAGATGGAGATTGTGGCCAGCCAGCTATACAAGCTTGGAAGTGGCGCGATGGTGAAAGTTATGTGCAATATGTATACCGCAACTGGCAAGAGAACTCCTGAGAAGAGCGCACTCACAGGCGAAGGAGCCTCTGAATGCGCATCAGGAAGCCACGTGTTCATGGGAAAAACTCCAGCCTTTGTACCAAAACCTAAAAGAGCAATTGCTGATGCCAAGGAGAAAAGAGGGGAGGAATGGGCGTACAGGACCTCCGTTATGGTCAGGGTGTGTAGACCATAGTAAAAAAGGATCACAGATATGAAGGCGAATGTAACTCCAGAGGAAACAAGGAGAAGATACCTCCATCCTGCCTCAAGCGCTGTAGGAGTACCTTCAAAGGTTACCAGGAGTACAGATGAGGTTGTGGTGGCCTCCAATCCCACCCACATAAGCCCGAGATTATTTACCGATAAAGTGAACAGCATTGAGGCGACGAACAGGTTGAGAAAATAATAGTAGTTTCTTTCCTGGGGCCCCTTCTTCTCCAGGTAAAACACTGAGTAAACGGCGGAAAGCAAATAGACTCCTGCAACCATCACCATAAGGTACCATGTTAACGTGTTAACGTAGAACTGAGAGATAATGGGCAAAAGGGGTTTGAGCAGAAGCACAAGTATTAGAGTGACGCCAGCTGAGGCTAGCGTAGAATACTTTTCATTGACGACTACAACACTTCCCAAAATTGGAGTGAGTATAATCCATCCCACTAGGTTTAGGCCAATCATCCTATCTCACCCATGCAAGAGATAGGCGTCATCAGCCTTCATGCTTCAGGCGGTTCGGGAACTAGCCCAGGGGGACGCCATCCCCACTGCTCTAGCATGATACTAGATTATAAGCCTTGTTTTATAATGACCGGTTTTTATGTCAGGTGACAACACGTAAACTGACAAGAGGTAGTTTTAAATCTTGATGAAGGGAATGCTTTCAGCAATTCATCTCACCTCTTCATGAGACGCCGCCTGATTCATTTTGTAGACCTTACCACATGAACTCTTTCCGTATAACCTCTTTCCTGCATTTCCCTTGTCCATTCTGTCATGGGTGCCTCTCACTCCTCATAATAGGATTGCGATGCATATTGTAGTCTTTAATTTCTACAAAGCCCTTTACTGAGCTCTCGGAGGAACACTCCTCTATGTCTCTCTGGAACCTGATATGTTAACAAGTTTTTATGCGCTCTAACGTTAATTTCGATTGTGAAAAAGGACTTAGTTAATGTTGATGAAGACTATATTTATGCTAGGGTTATTGAATCGTTAGCAGATTCTCTTTTAGCCATAGATCTCTTTCAGGGAGGACATACCAGAAATGGCGCCGGAAAGGCGTTTGTAGCAGTGAAATCATTAATCTCAGCCTTAGTGGTTAAATTCAGAGATAACCTGGTTGAAATGGCTAAACAAGAAAACGAGAAAGAATGGATAAAAAAGAAAGGACATACAGCACCCACTCACTCACTAAAATCTCTGGGAATGTACTTTGAGAAGATCGGAATCGATGTATATTTGTTAATAGAGATAGCGCTGGATCTTCACGATTACCAGTATAACGGTTTCGATCCGGATTTCTCTCCCTATAAGGATAAGGAGCAGGTGAAGAATGACATTATCAAAGTTGTAACGCAGGTGCACGGACTGATAAATAAGTACTTCGTGGAGAACCGTGAGACCATGGAAATCAATGAGAAACTAAAGAATAACCTGGAAAAATTTGTTAAAGAGCAGGATCAGGAGGGTTCCCCCAGGTAGGGACCTGTTGAGTTCCTCCTTATTTCCCGATTCCGGTCGTAAACATTCATGTTCGAGGGGTACGTTAGAAAGGCCCGGTTAAACCCCCATTCCAGCGTCCCAAGGGCACAATCCCATCAAAACCTGATGCCTGGGTCTCAGGGACTGAGAAGCACTTTCCCCACCTTGTGCTTATCCTTGAGCATTTCGTATCCCTTATCTATTTCCTGAAGGCTAACAGTCCCCGCAACCACTGGCCTTATCTTCCCCTCTGCGGTTAATTTCAGGGCTCCTTCCGCGTCTCTCTTAGTTGCCGAAGCGTGTCCAATTATGGCAATGTCCTTAAGAATCGTGTAACCCAGTCTGAGTTGATAGGACTGTGTGGGGTCCACGTTACCTATCTGCACTATTCTGCCTCCCATCCAGAGGGATTTCAGACTTTCATCAAAGGTGGGTGTTCCCACAGTGTCAATTACCACGTTTATGTCCTCCCTCTTGGCCTCCTCTGAGAACTTTGATCCAACTATAACCCTGTCAGCGTATTTCCCCACAATTGACGCTTTCTCCTCTGAGGTTGTCACTCCCACGACCCTCGCTCCCATGGCCTTTGCCACCTGTAACGCATGTATTCCCACTCCACCACTCGCCCCCGTTACCAGCACAGTCTCTCCCTCTCTCAGGTTTGCTCTCCTTAATCCCCTGTACACCATCCCGGTAACGCATGGGACCATTACAGCTCCCTCATCCGAGGCATCCGCTGGGACCTTGACGAGGCTGGTCACCTTCACCTTTGCCATCTCTGCGAAGAAACCGTCCAGTTCCTCTGAGTATCCGAGCCTGGAGTGGCAATAGGCCTCCTCTCCCTCTCTGCAATAGTGACAGGTCCCGTCAGGCGCATAGAGAAGGGAGATCACCCTATCCCCGGGAGAGAAGTTGTTCACTCCTTGTCCAACCTCCACGATCTCTCCAACTACCTCATGGCCCAGAATCACAGGATATTTCATTCTAGGGTAGAACCCCTGTAGCTGGAGCAGGTCCCTGTAACAGAGGGCCGCCTTTCTCACCCTGATCACTACCTCGCCTCCGCCGGGTCTCGGGTCCTGAATATCCCTGACTTCATAACCCTGTTTGTGTCCTTTCACTACGACAGCTTTCATCACTTTAAATACATTTAAATAACTTAAAAAATAGCTGGTTTTTAATCGGAGTATATCCCCGGGGTTTTCATTCGATATTCGAATCTGGAATCTAGTCTTGTGAAGGCATGCAGATATACCGCGGAGAATTGGGAACTTTATTATCCTTCGCGACGATATACTATTTAATGATTGTGAAAGAACTAATCGGAAGGGAACCAGTAACCATAGACCCCAACTCGGATCTGGTTCATGCTGCCAAGCTCATGAAAAAGGAGATAGTGGGGTCCCTTCTGGTTGTTGAGGGAGGAGAACCCAAAGGGATTATCTCGGAAAGGGACATAGTTTATGCCATAGCCTCAGATCTTCCCCTGACCACTAAGGTAAAGGAAGTTATGAGCACGAACTTGGTAACTGCAGACGCTGGAACTGAAGTTGGGGAAGCAGCAATTCTCATGGTGGGCAAGGGGATAAGGCATTTGGTAGTGAAGGAGGGCAACAGGGTTATTGGTGTCGTGTCGCTTAGGGATGTTGCCAGAAGTCTAGGTTTGATCGCTACAGACCTGACTATCTGGTGACCGTGCCGTCCTTGTTAGGTCGAATAAAGATAAAGCGTGTGAAAAGAAACGTGAAATCAAGGTACTATGAGACTTCTTATGGCCTCCCCTTCCTCCAGCATCTTCACTGCCTCATTTATCTCCTCTAACCTGAATCTCCCTGTCACAAGCCTGGAGGGATCGTATCTTCCCTGTCTTACCAGTTCCAGAAGCTTCGGCATGTCCACCCTAGGTCTTCCCCCATAGTTACCCACGACTTCTATGCCTCCCCTAACAATGGAGGCCACCTTAATGGGGATCATTGCTGTGGCCGGAGGTAACCCCACCAGGACTACCTTACCTCCTATTCTAACAGAGTCAAGAGCCATATGGATCGTGTCCTCATTTCCTCCAGCTTCTATCACGACCTGGGGACCTCCCCCGGTCATTTCCTTTATCGCCTTTACAGGATCAGTTTCCTTAGAGTTGACCACGTCAGTGGCGCCCAGCTCCATGGCCCTCTCAAGCTTCCATTTCTTTGTTCCCACGGCAATTATCCTTCCAGCCCCCGAGGCCCTGAGGAGCTGGATTGTGGATAGACCCACTCCTCCCACCCCTATCACTGCCACAGTGTCTCCGGGTTCAATCCTCGAGGAAGATATTGCACCGTAACCTGTCAAGCCAGCACAACCAAGGACGGCAACCTTTTCCAGATCCATATCCTCTGGGACCCTGGTTAGTGCGTTCTCTCCAACGATGGCATACTCGGCGAAACCTCCTCCCAGAAAAGTCCTTATCTCCTTTCCGTCCTTGGAGAGTCTCGAGGTTCCATCTGGCATAACTCCCTTGAGCCTGACCTGAGAGAAAGTCTCACACAGGTTCTCCTTACCCGCCACACAGTTACCACATTTGCCACAGGGGTGAATGAACGCTGAGATAACCCTATCCCCGGGTTTAACCCTGGTCACTCCAGGTCCCACCTCCTCCACCACTCCGGAGATCTCGTGGCCTGCTACAACCGGCGGTGGGACTGGAGTCTTCCCCTCAAACACGTTTACATCGGAGTGACAGAGGCCAGTGGCCTTAACCTTAATCTTGACTTCCCCAGCCCTGGGTTGGGAAATGTCCACATCCTCAATGGACAGCGGTTCCTTATACCCGTGAAGTACTGCTGCTCTCACATTCTACAGTAGACTTCGGGGTTTAAAATGTTTAAAGTGTAAAAGTAGCACTCTTTTAAATTGGTTCTCTTTCATACTCGTATGCGCATAGCTGTTGTTGGTTCGGGAACCATGGGTCATGGCATAGCCGAAGTCGCTGCCATGGCGGGCATGGAGGTAAAGCTAATCGACATATCGTGGGATATCCTGAACAGGGCCAAGGAAAGGATGTATGAATCGCTTAAGAGATTACATGAGAGGGGCACAATAGGGGAAACCCCGGACTCGGTGATGAGCAGAGTTGAAATGTCCGTGAGCTACGACGTGGCGAAGGACGTGGATTTCGCCATAGAGGCTGTTCCAGAGATATTGGACCTGAAGAGGAAGGTATTTCAGGAACTGGATAGGGTGGTGCCCAAGGACTCCATCCTGGCAACAAACACCAGCTCCATTCCCATCAGCGACATTGGGGAGATAACCTCAAGAAAAGAGAAAGTTATCGGGATGCATTTCTTCAACCCACCGCCTCTCATGAAGCTGGTGGAGGTTATCCCCAGTAAGTACACCTCAGAGGAGGTAACAAGTTTCACCGTGGAACTGGCCAAAAAGATGGGAAAAACCCCCGTAAGGCTGAGGGTGGAGGTGCCCGGATTCGTAAGTAACAGGATCTTCCTCAGGCTTCTGCAGGAAGCGTGCAGGGAGGTGGAGAGCGGTGAGGCCACCGTAGAGGAGGTGGACTCAAGTGCAAGGAATAAGTTGAAGCTACCCATGGGAATCTTCGAGCTTGCAGATTACGTTGGCCTGGACGTGGTGGTTGACCTGTGGAAGGTCATAGTTGAGAGAGGAGCTTCAGACGTTAAGTGTTCCAGCTACAGGGAGAGGGTTGAAAGGAAGGAGCTGGGGGTCAAGTCAGGTAAGGGATTCTACACATACCCTGCTCCTGGGAAGTACACCAAGGTACAGTTACCCGCTGAGAGCAGGGTTCCCCCGGAGAGGATTATCTCCCTTGCTGTGAACGAGGGCGCATGGCTCATAGAGAACAACATAGTGAACGCCGAGGAGGTGGACACGGTGATGAGACTAGGCTTCAACTTCCCCAGGGGGCTCCTGGAGATGGCAGACGAGCTAGGGCTTGACAGGATCCTCAACACGCTCAGGGAGATCCATTCAAGGGGCTACGAGGCCTACTCCCCCAATCCCCTCCTAGTCAGGATGGTATCCCAGGGATACACAGGGAAGACTGCGGGCAGGGGATTTTACCAGTACGGCAAGGCTTAAAGTTTTTAAATTATTTAAACATTCTACAACCATGACAGTTCTCCAGGAGTATGAAAGGATTCACGATGAGTTAAGAAGGGAAGGTTACATAAACACACAGTACCCCCTAAACCCCTCTGAGACCCTGTGGAACAGGAAAGTAATGACCATGAAGAGGGAGGAGCTGGAAAAGGTAAAGTCCTTCAGGCTCAAAAGGATAGTGAAGTGGGCATGGGAGAACGTTCCCTTCTACAGAAACTTCTGGAAGTCCAAGGGCTTCGACCCTGACCAGATTCGCGACTGGAAGGACGTGGTGAGGATACCAATTCTCAGGAAGGACGAGCTCAGGAAGGACCTCTCCGCCAATCCACCCTTCGGATCCATAATGGTACCTGAACTGGCCAAGAGGATCAGGTTCGTGGGTGCAACTTCAGGTTCCACTGGATTGCCCACCTTTCAGGGTTGGGGTGCCTTAGAGCTTGACTATTTCGAAGAGGCGCAGGCCAGGTACCTCTGGACCTTTGCCGGAGTAAAGCCCACAACGGTGTACGCCAATTACCTCAATATGTCGGGTTTCTACAGCTGGGGTCCCCCAGTGGTGGAGACTGCGATGTGGAGGTGTGGCGCTACAGCCATTGCAGGTGGAGGAGAGACCTACTTCTCTTGGAAGGCGAGGCACAACCTCATATTCAGGCTTTGGAAGGTCGACGTTCTCGCCACAACCCCGTGGCTCCACAGGCTCATAGGCGAGGAGGCTAAGGCTGAGGGTTGGGAGTCTCCCTTTAAGGTTCTCCTCCTTCATGGAGGGGCAGCTGCGGAGAACACAAAGAAGAAGCTGTTCCAGGTTCATCCAAACGCTAAGTTGGCCATAAGCGTCTGGGGCACAACAGACGGGCATATGGCAGTTGAGGTTCCTGGACTAGACGGCCAACTGGTGGTATGGGAGGACATGGAGATCTTCGACATTGTGGATCCCAAAACTGATGAGCCAGCATCCCAGGGTGAGAGGGGAGAGCTGATTGCCACGCTTCTCAACCACTTCACCATGCCCCTGATAAGATATAGCCTTGGCGATTACGTGAAGAATGAATTCACCACGGATCCTGACCCCACATATGGAATAACTCATGCCCGATTTGTGGAGCCCATTCCGGGAAGGGTGGAGTGGATGTTCAAGGTTAAGGGCAAGTTATTGCTTCCAATCTACGTGGAGGATGCGGTCAACGAGATACCAGACACCACTGGAATGTTCAACGTGATAATTTACGGTAACGAAATGGACAAGCTGAAGATAAGGGTTGAAACCAGGAGGAACATGGTAGATTCCAGTTACGATTCTAGGGCTAGGGAGATTCTTGCCGAAAGGATAGGTCTCAGCAAGGACGACGTGGAAATAGAATGGGTCGAACCAGGCAAAACGGTCTGGACAGGTTACAAGTTACAGGTGTTCCTGGATCAGAGAAAGAAATGAAGAATGATTTTTCCACCTGTTATGCGAATTACCCTCACGAGTAATTTATGATGTTTCTTATGGCCCTGTTGAGTTCTGCCACGCTCCACGCCTGAGCAATACAACCTCCTTTCTTGTATGGAGGGATATCCTCGAACAGTTCAGGAACGTAACCGTTTTCCCTGACTGCTACACCAAGGAGAGGACTGAATTGGTTCAGCAGATTCTTGATTCTGATGGAGTCGTACTCAAAGTTCAGCTTAGCATCAACGTAAATCCCCACAAGCCACGGCCATATGGGCCCATTGTGATATGCCCTGTCCCTGCTGGCCCTGTCACCCCTGTAAAATGGGGTGTAACCCCTGTCCCTCTTGGAGAGCGTACTCAAACCGTAGGGTCTCAAAAGTTCCATCTCTACCACCTCTAGTACCCTCATGGCGATATCCTTGGATACAACGGGGTAGGGGAGGGCAAGCGCAACGAGTTGATTGGGCCTTATTTCCCTTCCTGGTTTACCGTCCCATCCAATGTAGTCGTAGAGACCGGCCTCAGAGGGAAATTTTTCCATGAAAGATGATCTCACCTTTTCTGCCTTCTCAACGAACTCATCGTCGTGTATCCCAAGTCTCTTGGATATCTGGTCCATGATCATCAATGCGTTGTACCAGAGAGCGTTGATCTCCACAGCCGCCCCCTCCCTGGGAGTAACTATCTCCCCATCAAATTGAGCATCCATCCACGTTCTCGGTGCCCCAACGTGATAGAGCAGGTTTTCCCTATTCACCACAACCCCGTTTCCCTTCCAGTACCAGTCCACAACCTCAAGCATCCTGGGAAAGACCCTCTTCAGGAACTCCCCATCATTTGTGTACTGATAATACTTGTATACAGCGTTGATTCCCCACAGGGAGACGTCAACACCCTTGTAGGCGCTCTCATTGTTTCCAAGAAAGTTGTTGGGCATCAGGCCCCTGTTGAGGGCATTGAAATATCTCAGAAGAATTTTCTTGGCCTGCTCGAATAGCCCGTTCATGAGGAGAATTCCCTCCATGGAGATCATGGTGTCTCTTCCCCATTCATCAAACCAGTGATATCCAGCAATGATCGCGTAATCATCCCCGCTCTTCACCAGGAAACTTTTTCCGGCGCTTGAAAGGAGGTCCATGATTTCCCTGGAACCAAGGATCTTTTGTTCTGGCTTAAACTCGCCCCAGTAGAAGTCCATATCAATCCTGTTACCCTTGCTGATAACGCAGAACGGATTATACAGGTCCTCTAGGTAATTGGTTCCCCTCTCAAAGTCCAAGCGATAGAAGAAGTTATAGTACCAGTACTCCGTTTTTTCAAGGGTATAATTTCCCCTGATCCTTACCCTCAGGAAAGGTATTCCGTTAGCCAGAAGGAGAATATGGTCCTGAAGGATCTTATACGAGAAGATTGGATGAACCGTTTTCAGTGCCACATGGTGGCTCCTGTACGTGATTAGGGGACATAACCTGAAGATGCCCCTCTGGGAAGTGTAGGACAGGGTTATGGCATCGTAACCTCTGTGCACCTGCAGGGTCCTCTCCACCCTGGAGTTCCCAAAAAGGTACTCCCACCTGACGAAGTTCTCTCCCCTCTCCACGTGATCCAAGAACCTATACCCTTCGGGATAGAATACGTCATTAAGATAGTGGTTGGTGCTCATGGGATACTCCTGACCATCCGTTATAACGAAGTCCTCAACCTTGGCCAGAGTCATGTACCTTCTGTGGGGTGGATCCTGGGGTATGACCAGAAGCCCGTGGTAAGTTCTGGAGTTTATTCCGCACAAGGTGGAGGAGGAGTAACCCCCTGTCCCTGTGGGTATTACCCACTCCCTGTCCTCGCACTCCCTGGGATCAAGCATGCGGTTAGTATTTACTGTGGTATTTATTTAATGTGATTATTAGTTCCGCGTGGGACCACACGAGGGGAATAACTGAGGTTGGTTCCCAAGTTTCTGGATCCACCTGCTCTGGAAGGAAACCAGAGGGAGTTGCCCTCTTCATGACCCAGTTCAGAAGGTCCTTGGCCTTATCCAACCTGGAGGTGTCTATCATGTACTGGGCCACCCATAACGTGGTGATTATCCAGGGATTGGGTTGAGCCTTCCTCCTCTGATACATGTCGTTCTCGTACCTCGCAATTCCGCCGTTCACCATCAGTCTCTGTTCTATGGCTTCCATCGTAGAGACCATGATGGGATGAATGGGTTCCACCATCCCGAAGAAGTACGGGGCATACATGCTGGCGTCAACAACGGGATCGGGCTGATAGTTCTCGTCCAGCCTTCTCAGGAACCTCCTTCCATTGGTGAGCCTAGATAGGGCCTGTTCCTTCATAGTCTTGGCTACCTCCAGGGCGTCCTCTGAAAGGCTCTCGTCTCCCATTCCCTTTGCCAGTTCAGCCCCCATGGTAAGCCCTCCATACACCGTGGAAACGGTGTAAATGTGAATACCATATCTCTCCTCCCAGAGGTCAAAGCTGGGCTTGGGAAGACCGTCCTCGGTATATCTCATCATGAACTGCAGGGCAGGTTTCACAAACTTCCTGTAGATCTCAGTTAACTCGTCAAGGTCCTTATACCTTCTGTAATGGCTTCCTATGGCCCACACCTCTAGCGCCGTTTCATCCTCTTGGATGGGAAGGATCCTCTTACCGTTGTAGAGCCACGGATGCCATGAACTGGCAAGGGTCCTGTTGGGGTTATACTTGTGGTGAAGATATCCTTCGGGACTGGCTATTTCCTTCACGAAGTTGAAGTGTCTCATGGCCAGTTCCCCATATCCCGCAACATCCAGCGAATGGGCAGCAATTGCCCCATCCCTTGGCCAGAAGTACTGGTAGGAATCCCCGTAAATGTTCACAAAGGAGAAGTCCGAGGAAGCTATGATGGATCCATTTATGTCCATGTGGTTCTTTACCGTGAGCAGACTGACGTTGTACAGCCAGCTTTCGTGGTCGGAGGTCCAGCTTCCCTTTGAGAGCCAGCTCTTCCAGAACTGGAACACGGAAACGAAGTTGCTCTCTATCTTGGCCGGATTGGCCTCGGTGAGGAGCCTCCTCAGTTCCTCCAGGTTTCTTCCAGCCCCAATCACATAGTAGGCCTTAACAAAGGATTTGCTCCTCAGGTTAAGCTCTATGCCCACTGCTGACTTCACGTCTCCGTGGGAGATCGGGCTACCGTCAAGTCTTCCATCCTTCACGTCATCCAGTGGGTCACTCTTGGTTGCGGAGAACTCCATGTTGTTCATTTCAGTGGACATCAACTTGATACCCACATACCTCTTGGATTTGTAGTGTATGATGGACCACGTGACCGGGTCCAGAAGGGCCGTGTCCCCAAAGGGATTAGAGTAAATGTTCAGGTCGTGTATGAAGAATAGCTTTATCTTGCCCTCCATACCCCTGGATAGAACCTTGATGATGGAGTTCATTACAGGCTCGTTCACATCAACGAAGTTATAGGAGGTTATCTCCAGGCCTAGGTTATCTATGGTCCACCTGACCTCCACGAGATTTGTTCCATCCTCATATGAAACCTCCGTTTTCCACGACTCGTCAAAGTAAACGTTTTTCCCATCCCAGAGTACTACCCTGACTGGAATTCCAGACGTCTGATTCTCCATTCCTATGTAGGGGTAATAGAGGTCAATAATCCTTCCGTGGTCATCAAAGTTCACAAGCATCTTTCCGTTTCCAATGCTAGCCAATCTCATGGGGACATCAAGTCAGAACTGTATCGTGAATTTTGCTGTTGGCATTAATAACCTTGTGTGGATATATCTTGGAGTTCACTATCTCCGTGTCAGCGTCTATAACAACGTCATCTCCTATCACGCTCCCGATAATCCTTGCCCCTCCCCTGATCTCCACGTGCCTCGCTATCACCGAGTTCTCTATCACAACTCCCTCACCAATGAAGGCCCTATCCATGATAGAGCTTCTAATAACCCTCACGTTATTCTTAAGGATGGAGAAGTTGTCTATTGTGGAGTTCTCAAGGTAGACATTGTTCCCTATCTGGCAGTGTCTCCCTATTAGCACGCTCCCCTCGATCCTCATCCTCCCCTTTCTGTATTTCATGGCTATTACGTTCCTCCTTCTTATGGAGTCCGGGCTAGTTCCCTGGACGAATATTCTCTTGGACTGATCAATTCTCTTTCCGCCCATTTCATGCTCATCCAGGCTCTCGAGGAGAACCTTCATGGCGTCCAGATATCTTTCTGGAGTTCCCACGTCAAACCAGAGGGAATCTGTAACGTAACCATAAACGGGATATCCCTTCTGGATCAGGTAAGGAATTATGTCCTTTCCAAAGTCCATCTTTCCCTCCTCCCTCATTGCCGATACCTCCTCGCTTGCGAAGATGTCCCTAATCTTGGGAGAGAGGACGTAGACTCCGGTGTTGATCAGATTGGATGGAGCCTCCCCCTCCTTTGGTTTCTCAACGAATCTCCTTATCCTCATGTCCTCTCCAAGGTCCGCAACTCCGAACTCCCTCACGTCAGTCCACTTCTTGAGGACAATGGTCATTAAAGACCCCTTGGAGAGGTGATAGTCCACAAGCTTCTTCAGGTCCAGTTTGATTAGATTATCACCCTGTATTACCAGGGTGATGTCATCTATTCTGTAGTAATCCATGTTGATCCTCACCGAGTCAGCGTTGCCCACGCTGTCCACTCTGGGCTGGTACTTGAAGTGGACCCTTGGTTTAATCCTGTACCTTGCTGAAAACCCTATTCCTTCCTTGAAGGTGTCAAAGAGCGACTTATAATTCACGTACCCTTTTACGCCGAAGATGAATTCCTTAACTCCCTGCTTTGCCAGTTCTAAGATGGGAAACTCAAGGAGTGGTCTGTTCAGCAACCTCACTGTGGCCTTGCTGGTTTCAACCGTTAACGGTCGCATTCTGGTTGCTTCTCCCCCTATGGGAATGATAACCTTTATATCCTCAGGAGACCATTGCATGTCTTTTATTTATCAGATCTCACTTAAGTGTATTATGACTAGCAAGGTAATAATGGGCTTTGAGGTTCATCAACCGTTCAGGATCAGGAAGGACGCGTTCTGGAATCCAAGGTTCAAGGGGTCTCCACAGGATAAATATTTCGACGACAGGCTCAATAGGGAAATATTTGAAAGGGTGAGGGCCAAGTGTTACATTCCCGCCACGAACATCATCCTTGAGGAGATAGAGGCGGGAGAGGATGAGGGAAGGGAGGTGAAGTTCTTCTACTCGGTGTCAGGAACTCTACTGGAACAGGCGGAGAGATGGGGTAGGGACTTTCTTGACCTGCTTCAATTACTTTCAAGCACAGGTAAGGTCGAGTTCCTAGCCCAGACCTACTATCACTCTGTTACCTCCATGTGGGAGGACAGGACGGAATGGAGGGAGCAGGTAAGGCTTCACGCTGAGACCGTTAGATCCCTTCTGGGACAGACGCCAGTCACGTTCGAGAACACTGAGCTCCTGACCAACTTGGCTGTGGTGGAGGAGGCGGAAAGCATGGGGTTCAAGGGCATCATGATGGAGGGAAAGGAGTCAGTACTGAAGGGAAAGTCTCCTAACTTCGTGTACAGGAGGAAGGGCGGTAAAATCTCCATCCTTCCAAGGAACTTCACCCTGAGCGATGACATAGCCTTCAGGTTCTCCAATCCCAACTGGGATCAATATCCACTCACTGCGGAGAAATATTCCTCTTGGATTAAGGCCTCGCCGGGCCAGGTTGTCACGGTGTTCGTGGATTACGAGACTTTTGGGGAACATCACTGGAAGGAGAGCGGTATCTTGGAGTTCCTGAGGTGGTTGCCCAGGGAACTCAACAGGGAGGGAGTGGAGATGACCCTACCTAGGGAGGTTGAGAGCAGTCCCTATTACGACCTTGAGGTTACAGGAACTTCATCCTGGGCCGACATCAGGAAGGATCATACGAGCTGGCTGGGAAACATAATGCAATGGGCCTACGATGAGGCAGTGAGAAGGTCTGAAATGACCTCAAAGGAGTTAGGAGGAGATTTCCTGAAGGCGTGGAGATACTTCACCACCAGCGACAACTACTACTATCTCTTCACGGAAGGGGGAGGTCCAGGAGAGGTTCACTCCTACTTCAATGCCTATAACTCACCCATAGATGCGTTCCTGAACGAGTTCTATGCCATCAACTCCTTCCTTCACGATGAACTTGAAAAGCTGGGGATAAAGAACGAGCCCTTCTTCTTCTACAAGGACGGGAAGAGGGTTGGAGTTGCGTGGGATGAGAACCAGTTCAGGGAAATAGTTAAACGCGACGAATCACTCAAGGATCACCTGAAGTATCTGAAGGAGTGGTTACAATGAAAAGGATGGAATCCTTCTGGATACCGGAGTCCATTGAGAGTGTCTGGATGATCTCATTTGAGTTCAGGGGAATAACCAGTTCCGGGGGACTAGGTTCTGCAGTCTATGCCCTAAGCACCTCTCTCGCGAAGATGGGAAAGAAAGTTACAGTGATAATGCCAAGTCACGGAAGGCATCTGGACGGGATTTACAGGAGTAAGTTAAAGCTCCAGGAAATACCCACGTCAGTCACGGGAAACAGGAGGGGTTTGGATGGAGGTAACTATCCCTTCAGGCTCGGTTTCGAGAGGGGAGAGATTGAAGGGGTGGAGATGATCCTCGTGAAGGGGCTGGATTACGATACGGGAAAGATAATCGACTCCTGGGGCGTTTATGATCATGTCATGGAGAAGTCCGCCCTGCTTACCAGGGGAGTTGAGCATCTCGTCTCCACTCTGAACCTGGAGAACATTCCTTCACTAATTCACGCTCATGACTGGCACTCGGTTCTCCCTGGAGTGAGGGCCAAGATGAGTTTGGAGGAAAGGAGGGTGATAGTTCCACTGGTTTACACTGTTCATCTTCTCAATAGGGTGGGCGCACCGTGGCATTTCGCCTCAGAGGACTGGGCCGGACTAGAGAATTACGCCCACTACGTGTGGATGGTCTCGAAGCACGTGCTGAACAGCACCAGGAATCTCTGGGATTCATGCGAGGGAAAAATTGAGAGGTTCGGGTTTTATGAGGCGGACCTCATCACCACCGTGAGCAAGAATTACCTGTTCAATGACGTGCTTCCCTTCTCCGGCAGTTTCGCCGAGAACAAGTCGTGTGTGATCTACAATGGTACGGATTGGGACATCAATCAGGTCAAGGGTTACGCACTTTCCTCAATGGGAACGGACAATAGGGCTAGCATAAGGGAGAAATTATTCGCGTCCCTCTCCAGCAACAGATTTGTTCCCTCAGACTACACCACAGGGAGCGTGCTGTGGGCCAACAGAGGTAGACTCGGAATCAGGGACGACTGGAGTTACGAGCCTCTTCAAAGGGGTCAGCTGGTACTTTTCGCTGGTAGATTGGTTTATCAGAAGGGGATTGATCTGCTACTGAGGGCCTTTAGGGGCGTTGTTGAGAGGGTTCCGGACGCGCGACTGGTGGTCATGGGAATTCCCTCAGACGATTACGGACTTCTGCAGGACATAGTGGATAGGGCGTCGGAGCTTAGGGATAACGTGAGGATTCTCGCAGTGAGCACCATGGATCAAAACATGTTCAGGCTATGGCACTATTCAGCCTCAGTGATGGCAATGCCGTCCAGATGGGAACCCTTTGGTATTACCGCCATAGAAGCCATGGCACTTGGTACGCCCCTGGTGGCATCGGCCGTGGGAGGTTTAACTGAGATAGTTGATGACGTAAGGGCTGATCAGAACGGTAATGGATTCCTCACTGAGAGGGAGAATATTGAAGCTTTGAGGTCCAGCCTGACGGACGCCCTGCTCCTGTCCAAGGCAAGCGAAACAGGAGACAGGGAATTGCTCAACCAGGTATCTTCCAGCGTGAAGGAGAAATCCTGGGACAGGATCAGGGAGAACGCTATAAGGAAGGTCGATACCACGTTCAGATGGAACGCCATCACCAATCAGGCACTCGAGTGCTATTCCAGGGCGCTGGTGATGGCTAAATATAGGGGTTCTGCCTACCTTTAGGCTGGGAAGATGAAGGTTATCGTGTACCTACCCAGGGAGAAGAGGGAGAAGGAGGTGGAGTTAAACCCCAATTCCACAGTGAGGGACCTTGTGAGGAAATTGGGGCTCACTGTTCAGGGCTCAGTTGTACTCAGGGATGGAGTACCTCTACTGGAGGACGAAAAGGTTAAGGATGGGGAAAAACTCACTGTGGTGCAGACAGCGTCAGGTGGTTAAGCTGAATCCTAGGAACCTAAAGAGCTTGGATCCAGAGACCAGGAATTTAGAATGGCAAAGAATGGAAAAGATAATGAGGGAAGAGCCCCAGAAACTCCGGGGTATAAGGCTTTACCTTCGTTCCCTCCTCTGGAGCAGAGTTCAGGGAGTGAGGGAGGAGGCCTGGAAACACCTCCACCTGTATAAGGAGCTGGAGGTAAAGGGCCTTGAGAAGGCTTTTTCCTCAAGATCGGACAGGATAAAACTCACTGCATGGCAACACGTGAGGGAGGTCATTGAACTGGGCCTCCTTTCCAGGGAGGAGCTTGTGGGACTCAGGCAACATTTCTGGAGGATGCTAAGGAGTTACTATCCCACCGTGAGGAAAAAGGCCTGGAAACTTCTTCCCGTACTGGTGAACCTGGGGATAGTTGGTCTAAGGGACAGGGAGAGGCTGCTGGAGTTCCTGAAAATCAGGAAGCCTGGAATTAGGATGATGGCGTGGTCAACGGCGAAGTTTCTCGTGGAGAAGGGCATACTCACCAGTGAAGACGTTGAGCAAAATCTTATTTATTTGAAAGAGCTCACAGAACGAGAGTCTTCCCTTTCCTTGAGGGCAAGGAGAATCCTGGAGGAGTTAAAATGAAGGTAGGAGTTGTGGGTGGCGGTATCATTGGATTAATGACAGCTTACTTTCTGGCGAGGGAAGGCGCATCCGTAACTGTGTATGATCCTGCGCCGGGCAACTACTCTGTTCATGCAGCAGGGCTAATAGAACCTTATCGTTTTGACAGGATTAATACAACCTCCATGATAGTGAAGATGTTACGTTTCATGAGGAGAGGAGTCACGGAAGTCAAGCAACTGAACTCCATGTGGGTGGTCGAGCTCCTCTCCTCCCTGAATAAGCAACCACCTCAGGAGGCATGGGAGATGATGAGGGAGATGGCGAGGTTCTCCCTTGAGGCCTACGCCAAAATGGCGGAAGAGAGGAACGATTTCGACTATTATAACGATGGTCTGCTGGAGATCTACACGCGTAAGGAGGACCTGGAAAAGGGCGAGGAAGAGGAGAAACGTAGCCCTTTTTCACCCAAGTTTGAGGTAACTGAAGTTCCTGGGTTTGCTGGGGGAATATTCTTTCCAGAACTGAGCAGGATTGCCACTGAGAAGTTTGTGAAAAGAATAACTCGAGAACTGGCTCAGTTAAAGGTGAGTTTTCGTAATGAGGAGGCCTCACCAGATCTCAATGGGTATACCATCAACGGCGAGAAATTCGACGCCATAGTCCTCGCAAACGGAGTCTGGATTACTAAGTTTCTCAGGTTACCGGTAACCTCATTCAAAGGTTACGGAGCCTGGGTTAAAGGCAGTTCCAAGATAAAGGGTGCATTCGTGACTGTTGATGAAGGAGTTGCCGTATCTCCACTCTCGGATCATATCAAGATCACAGGAGGGTTTTCAGCCGACTATGGAAGCGAATGGAGAACGGATATTCTGTCAAAGGTCTCAGGCTTGGTGAAGGTCGGGGAGGTGATAGACAAGAACATGGGTTTCAGGCCATGCTCACCGGACGGCTTCCCCATAATCGGCAAACTGGATAACGTTGTTATTGCCACTGGTGCGTGCAGATTGGGATGGAGCTACGCGCCAGCTATGGGTTACTACGCCAGTGAGCTGGTTCTGGGGAGGAGAAACACGCTTGGATACATTTCCAGATACGTGGAAAGGTTACGCTCTAGTCCCTAATACAGTTCTTAAGGAAAATTATGGTATAACCATTTAAGCCTTGGTACGGTATATTACTCATGGTAACTGAGAGCAGGGAACTAGTTAAATCCCTAATGGAAGCTAAGGAAAAGATTATCTCAGGAGACGTGAAGCAGGGAGTCGAAATAATTGGGAAACATGTGAATTCCTCCAACATAAAGGAGGCTAACTGGGTTATCTGTAATGTCATTGACGCTGCAGATTGTGCCTACGTTGTTGAAACGCTGAAATCCATAGGTAAGATATTTGACATCACGGCCTGCGGTAACCTCAAGAGGGTGATATTCTGCTTCATGAGGGCCGGAGAGAACTCGGAGTTCGTGGATATGGCCCTTTCAGCTCTTGTGGAGAAAAGAAGGGAGGATCAGCTGGATAAGTTACTCACGGAGATGAACGAAATCCCTGCACCCTTCCTCGTGAAGTTGGCCACGGCCTATGGAAAGATAGGTAACAGGAAGAAGGAACAGGAACTTCTAAAGCAGGCCTGCGAGAAGGGATTAAAGGAAGCTTGTAGAGATATTAACCAGGTTTTCTCAAGAATAACATGACACGAAGGACCAAGATTGTCGCCACCCTAGGCCCTTCCTCCGAGAGTTTAATTCCCAAGCTCAGGGATAAGGTGGACATTTTTAGGGTGAACCTGGCCCACGGGGATTACGAGTCTCATTCCAGGTATTTCGAGTTGTTGAAGACTCAGGCCCCCAACTCCTCCATCCTTGCTGATCTTCCAGGTCCCAAGCTCAGGGTAGGGGATATAGGAAAGATTGAACTGTCCCTAGGCCAAGAAGTTCTATTCTCTCCAGACGAGGGAATAGTGGTTCAGGAACCGCTCTTCTATAGAAGTGTTAAACCGGGCTCAGTAATTCTGCTGGCAGATGGACTCATAAAGGTGAGAATAACTGAGGTCTCCTCCAACCAGGTCAGGGGAGTAGTGTTAACCCCTGGCACCCTCACCTCCAGGAAGGGTATCAATATTCCTGATATGACGCTGGACTCCGGATTGACCGAAAATGATCTCAAGTTGATGGACGATGCCTTATCCCTAGGGGCAGATTACGTGGGCCTATCCTTTGTGCTCAGCGAAAATGACGTCATGAGGGCCAAGGAGAAAATAAACGGGAGGGCATGGGTTATCTCGAAGATCGAGAAAGGGCAGGCAGTGCAGAGGCTCTTCAGGATCGTGGAGGAGAGTGACGGTGTAATGGTCGCTCGTGGAGATCTGGGAGTGGAAATCGGCCTGGAGAACTTGCCCTACATTCAACGTAAGATAATCAGGATATCAAAACAGCTGGGTAAGCCAGTGATTCTCGCCACACAGGTTCTGGAGTCCATGGTGAGTAACCCCCTGCCCTCTAGGGCAGAGGTAATCGACATCGCCAACTCTGTCTATCAGGGTGTGGACGCCATAATGCTCAGCGATGAGACAGCGGTGGGCAGGTACCCAGTTGAGGCAGTGCAATACCTGGATCAGATCATCTCCTCCTCCGAGGATAAGGTAAAACCCCTCAGCCCATCGCCCATGAGAAGCCCAGATGACGCAATTGCCTATGCCTCCTCGTCATTATGTGAACTTTCCAAGTCCCACGTGATAGCAGTTCACAGCAGAAGCGGTCTTTCGGCCATCAGGGTTTCTAGACTGAGACCGAGGGCCATGATCCTGGCCTTCACCCCAGATATGAAGGTGGCCAGACGACTCAAGCTCTGTTGGGGCGTTGTCTCCATACCGCTCGAGGAAGGGGCAAGCGATCTCAATGATCTGGTGTCAATCCTGGAGAGTAAATGCAAGGAACTGGGAATTAGGGGAAACGTGGTTATCGTGGCCGGGGATCCCAAGATGGAATCCGGGAGGACTAACTTACTCAAGCTCCACACAATCGACTAGTGCCTATTGGGGGAATGGCAAGAGTTTAAATTCTAGTATAGAAACATAAACTTATGTCGGAGAGTATAAGTTTGCCCTTGACCATCAGGGAGGCAACCAGAGGCGATATAGAGGGGGTTTACAGGCTGTATCAGTCTCTCACTCCAGAGGACCTGTACATGCGCTTTTTCTCATTTCACAGGGTCTCTCACGAGGAGATAGAACAGCTCTTCAGCAGGCAGGATCATATCACGCTATTGGCAGAGATAGACGGTGAGGTGGTTGGAGAGGCCACCCTCTATGACGACGGAGAGTTCTCTGTTGCGGTCAAGCCCAATCAGAGGAGAGGGGGTATTGGGACTGAGCTGGTAGCTGAGCTGATAAGGAGGGCAAAGAAAATGGGTATCCATAGGGTTAGATTTTACACCCTTCCCGAGAACTATCCAATGATAAGGATAGGGAAAAAGCTGGGTTTCAAGCTGGAGTACGACGAGGATCAGGTTAAGGGAGTTCTGGAATTGAATTAAAGGAGTAGGTTTTCCCGTATGGGAAGTTTAATCTATTCTCCACAACCATTATGGGAAACCGCTACATTCTCGAGACCTTGTCGGCTAGTTGTGTATTTCAGGTTAAAGGCTCCCTAAATCCTAACAACATGGGTAGCCGTTCTAGAGAACGGTCCTAGCTTGATAATTCATCCTGAAGAACTACCAGTCATACGGACAGGAGTAGTCCATTATCCCTAACTTCTTTCTGGCCAGACTACAAAGGGGACAAATATTCACCTGGTCGGCCTCATGAAGCTTGTTTGTGTAATGCCTCACCATTTCCATGAACTCCTCGTCCTTCTCTAAGATCGCCTTGCATTCTCCCTCAGCCCTCTTTCCCTTCAGGTAGTAACTAACTTCAGCGGGAGTTAAACCCAAGAGTGAGGCTGCATGGGACTGGGACTCGCCTTGGTTAACCAGTTCCTTAACCAGAAGTGCCTTGATTGCTGGGATCACATCCCTCATAGCAGTCTCGCAGGGAATCACGAGTTTTCTTGACTCATTTTTCATTATGATAATATATCTTTAACACTCTTTAAAGTTTTGAGCTAACCTGAGAGAAGATCACAGGACGCAAGTTGGCTCAATGATAAGGTGAAGGTTTTCAATTTTTAAGAATAAAATTCAAAGAAAAGTTTAATTCTCTTTACCTTCTTTAGATCATTCAAAATCTAGATTACCATATCCTCAATCTTTTAAAACTGGTAATGTCTTTCTCTAAAAAGAGTTCATTTCCTTATCGAAGTGATCAAAATACCTTTAGACCAAAAAGAAAATTTTATATAGATTTTCTAGAAAATATACTTGAATTATATGGCTCAAAATCCAGATCCGAGATTTAATTACTTCAGATATGCAACGATTGTATCGTACTTCTTTTCCTCGACAGCTGCTGTCGTCTTCATGACGTTAGCCATTATCAGAGCTACTTTCGAGGCCAGCTTACGTCTATGACGTATCGGGTTCCTTTGAGGTACCAAATATCCTGTTGCTGGCACTGTAAGTTGGGACTCCCATATTTTCAGTAATGTTTGATGCAGTTGTAATCTTGGGAATTCAGCTCATGCTTAACAGAATCTATGCGATGAATATTGTGAAGTCAGTGTTGGTCATCGTTCTAATGGGAGTAATCTTTGCCTCAGTTCTTGGGCATAAACCAGATAACCCGTTTGATGCAGCAACAGAATTGCCCTTTATGGGGAGTGGAGTTGTGGCCATGATTTTCAATGCTGTTGCCATTGTGACCTCTTTGGGAATGAGAAATATTGAGAGGAAGATGTATGGATGATTATCAGGCCCACAATTCAGTGGAGTTACACGCCTTCCCTGAAAGCCCCTTACATTTACTGGAAAGATGTAATAGTGGTGCTTGAGAATCCTGCTAAGGTTTTTGTGGTTGACGCTTGGAGAGATCAGCTGGGGAGATATAAGCCCCCATCCCAAGTGTCTATCTTTAAGTTTTCATATAGAATTGGTCAAGTAGATGATGAGAACACTAAGTACCTTGAATGTATTGCAGGAACCCTTCAGACGAAGTTGAAGCCTCTGATTCAACGTAAATATGACTGTAAGGACGTGGTGGTAATGCTATGATAGATATCGAGGATTTTTTGAAGTGCATGGGAAAGATCGTGGAAATGAGAAAGATCTCAGATCTAGAATGGGCCTTCAAGTTAAGGGAAGCCATAATGTTATCCGGGACCCTCAAGGTTAATCCTGGGATAGTTACGGAAATAGAGTTTAGATTTAGGAGCCCGGACGGAATAGGCAGGATAAAGATAACCAAGGGCACTATTCTAGAGGCAAGTTATGAGGGAATCCTTTCCCTACAGCTTAAGCCAAGAATCAGGGAGTGTTCCAAGATTCTCGTGGGGAAAGAGACCGTTTAAAACTTTAAGACTGATCTTAACTCATTCACTTTCCTTGTGACAAGTTCAACCATTTCGTTGAATACCCTTTCTCCCAGCTCCCTGCTGGGCTCAACCCTGTCTGCCACAACTCCGTCGCTTCCTCCCTTTTCGGAGGTGAATAACGTGAACGTGAGCGGAGAGAAGACGGTTTTTGTGGGAATCCTGTCCTGTCTCACCAGTTCAGGTCTGAGAAACATCAGCAAGGAGCTCTCTACGTTCCCCGCGTGAAGGTCTTGATATCTGGAGAAGAGGTCGATTTCGCGAAGATCAGCCAGCATCACCAGGGGTTGAGATTGCCTGAAGTTAATTCTTCTGACCGCGACCTTAAGCAGTTGAGTGTTACCTCCGTGACCGTTTACCAGAATAATTCCCTTCACGTTCAGCCTCACAGCAGATTCTAGGATATCGCTGATCATGTTGATGAAGTTCACGTCGTCAAGGGATACATGGGGAAGACTACCATGTTCTATGGAACAGCCGTAATAGACGGTGGGAAATAGAAGGAGTCCTTCCACCTGGGCTACCCTCTGCGCCACCGCTTCAGCTATTATGGAGTCTGTTCCCAAGGGAAGATGGGGACCATGTTGTTCTAGGCTTCCCACAGGTATTATTCCCAGGTTAGGTGAGAGATCATCCTTTGTGAGCTCTAGGACGTTCATGGGGAAATATTAGGAGTGAAGAAAATAATATTTAGTTGACGATATCATGAATGATGATGAGCTTCCAGGCTCAGTGAACTGTGATGCTTTGGTTGCAAGAGCTGAGGTTTACACTTTTGTTCCTGGTCCGAAGTTATCTCCTTTCAATCAACCTTCTTATCATTTCCCTGACGTCTCCTCTAGTTTCCGCGTATATTAGTTTCTCATACCTTATTCCAAATCCATTTCCGTTGCTCTCAAATCTGTAGCCTGTACAACTCTCGCAGTAACCCCTCACTATCTTCACAAACTCAAGGTCACTTACACTGAACCTTACGTCCCCTAAACTTTCAATCGTGCTAGGTTCAGTGGTGAAGCCCAATCTCTCAAGGAACTCATGAATTGCTGCCCTGACCAGCCTGTGGCTATCTATTCCGTGATCTCTCAGGAATAGTGGAAACTCCCAATCCCTCTTTACCATCTCAGCTACCCTAGCCAACTCCTCCTTCAGTGCAGGCTCCTCAAATTGCTTGAGACATTCCCTCCTTACCCTTTCCACGTACCCCCTGTCACCAACCCACGACAGGAAGTACGCCTTCCCAATTTCTTCCATACAGTTCAAGGTCTTATCACCACCATCATCATTTTCCATTCTTCATCCCTGTACAGGTACGTAAGCATGGCGAAATTGTCCGGGTATCTGACCTTCTCCACCTGTATAAGGTCTCTCTTCAGATTCCTCATGAGCCAGGCCTGAGACCACTTGTAGGACCCCCTCGCGTTCAGGAATAGTAGGCCCTTTCCTCCCAGGAATGAGAGGAGCTTAGGATATTTGTTTACATCTATCATGGCATCGGGAGAAAAACCCAGGTACTTCACCTGCCTCAGGGGAATAACGTCAAGGAACTTAACGTCGAATTTTTTCTCCAGAACTGCATAGGCCATGGTCTCTCCCAGGGTCGCCGATACGTCACCCGAATAGTACTTTCCTCCCCATCTTCTCCCTTCCAGGTAATCTATAATCCCCGACACGAGTCTGCTGGAAAGGAGAGATGCCATAATGATTCTTCCGGGATCAAGCTCCACTATTTCGCTTGGCATGTTCTGAATCAGCGTATCTATCAGGGCTGAGGACACCACGTCCATATCTTCATCGCTATCGTTGCTGGAGTGAGGGATGACCTCGGAGGGGAGATCAGCCCATGATATTTTCAACTGCATATGATTTAATTTAGAAGTCATTTTTAAGCTATAGAACAGGGTAGAAGGGGAGAAGTCATTTTAATTTCCACGAGGATCATACCCCATGAAGGAAATAATTTATTCCGAGAACTCTCCAAAACCCATAGGTCCCTATTCTCAGGCTGTCCTAACTGATAGGATTCTTTTCGTATCAGGTCAGATTCCTCTGGATCCAAAGACAAATGAGCTGGTTAAGGGAGGAATTGAGGAACAGACCAGGCAGGTCATGGAGAACCTCAAGGGAATCCTCTCCTCCGCCGGAATGACCCTAGATAACGTAACCATGAGTTTCGTTTTCCTCAAGAATCTTCAGGATTTCCCTAAGTTCAACGAGGTGTACGCCAAATATTTCAAGGAAAAACCTCCAGCGAGGGTAACTGTTCAGGTAGGAGATCTACCCAGGGGATCCCTAGTAGAAATAGCAGTTATTGCGTACAAATTTTAGTTCAAGAAAAAACTTTCTTTAGTAGCTGTTCCATGTGGGGACAATTTACATCAAACAGCTCGTGGTTCCCGTGTTCTATGCAGGAGCCCGCAACGGGCTTACCCTCCAAGAACACGATGGACGCTTCGTCGTCCTCCACTATGGAATAGGCAATACCTTCAAAGACCTTTCTGTATAGCATTTGCCATCACTTAAAATAGATAGTGTGAATTACACCTTTTTAAGCATTTCTACAATAAGCTCACTCCTCCTCGCTTACCAAGTTGAGCTGTATGGCCTGTTCTGTCATCTCAGCCAGTCTTTCAATTCCTGGAAGGTTCGAATCCAACTGAAGCCCTTTATAGAACATATCCCTGTGGAACGGGATAATCACTTTCCTCTCAACCGGGACTTCCTCTACCTCTCCCTTGACCATGTTTATGACTAGGGCAGTTAGTCTGAAGTAACGTGTATCAGGAACCCACGTTTTCAAAAGAGCAGGAACCTCATTCATGTGTTTAAGGGTAAGTCTGAGGGCAACTCCCGGGGTTGTGACGAAAATGCTGTTACAATGGGCGTCTCCAGTAGCTAACCAGAAAGCCTTATACTCGAGTTCACACAGCTCATCCAAGTTGGGAGGATTATCGGTTATCACAATGTCACTACCCTTGAGTATATCCCTGTATAGGGGAGCTATCTGTTCGGGGGTAGGAATAGTTCTGGGAAAGAATCTTGTCAGGCTCAATACTTGAAGATTTCCTCGTCTAGTCAGGAAATTACCCTCCCTACCTTCGGTCAGGGCATTTATCAGACCATCGTTGAGTCCATGAAGTCTTCCTATAGTATTTGTATTATCCCTGTCGACAAGGGTTACTTTATACCTTTCAGCCAACTTTTTAGCTAGCAGATAAGCAATAGTCGATTTTCCAACTCCACCTTTAAATCCCAAAACTGAAAATCGGATCATAAACAACTAGCCAAGTCTTTTTCTATCTTATCTTCATTCTTTTTCTAGTTTATAAGATTGCATAATGATTAACGTTGTTAATTTTTCTTTGGAGTTTATAAAGGAGACACAGTTATTATTCGTGAATTTTATTTAAAATAAATTAGCTTGACGATCTCGTGTTTAAATAACCTTGAGTCCATTACCTGTAAGCACTATCACTGGATCGGATACCTCATATTTCCTAGCTCCTGCCAAAGCTACGGCGGAGCTATATTCTGCCAGTATACCCTTCTTGGAGAGGTACTTCCACGAGTCAATTATTTCGTTTTCTTTCACAATAACGCAATCTCCTGTCTCACGAAGAACCCTAATCATCTCGTCCAGAAGCACAGGATTTGTTGATACTAAAGCGTCAGCGATGGAGGTTACCCTGCTCGGTGGAGTATAACTTATTCCCTTAAACTTGGAGCACACCGGGCTAACCTCTTCTGTCTGAACGGCAATCAACTTGGGCATCTTGTCAATCATCCCTTCCCCCAAGAGGTGTCTGAACCCCTCATATACACCCAGCAGAAGGGTACCGGCGGAAGTGGGTAGAAACACTTCTCCGGGAGCCTTCCATCCTCTATCCCTGGCTATCTCATATGCTAGCGATCTAATTCCATCTCTAAACTCAGGCTGAAGTACATGGGACGCGTAATAGGCTCCAGAGTTCTCTGCAGCCTTGGATACGTCGTCTCTTGTGCCCTCCACCCTTATCACTTCAGCTCCGTAGGATTCGATCTGTTTTAGCTTTCCTCCCCTTGCGGTTGAAGGCACGAAAACCTTTACCTTCATTCCAGCCATGGCTCCATATGCAGCTATGGAAGCTCCGGCATTACCTGAGGAATCCTCGGAGATCTCCCTTATCCCTAGTTGAGAGAGGTAGGAAACTAGGGTAACTGATCCCCTGTCCTTATACGAGCCCGTGGGGTTAAGGAAGTCCAGCTTGTACGTGAATCCATCCACAGAGATGGAGGGCGTGTTCCACTCTCCCAGGGAAACCCATCTCTCGACATAAGGGAAGTTCTCCCTGAGATTCTTGGAGAAAGGGATGTCCACTTCAACCTTGAAAACTCCACCACACTTGCATCTTACCTCTGTGCCTTCTCTTTCTCTTCCACATCTCGTGCATCTAACTTTCATGGTGTTATTGGAGTTCTCCAAAGTTTAATGACTTATCTACGCACATGGTCGGACCGCACTCGTTATTAACCGTGAAGACCAGATTGTTTCATGGATCTAGATTATCTTTTCAGGCCGAGGACCATTGCAGTGGTGGGGGCTTCACGAAATAGGGAGAAGGTCGGAAATGTGATCTTTAGAAACGTATCCTCCACTTTCCGCGGTAAGGTCTATCCTGTTAACAACAAATCTGAGACCATAGAGGGAGTTCAGTCTTACAAATCATTAAAGGATATTCAGGATGATGTAGATCTTGCCATCATTTCCGTTCCCAGGGAGTCAGTTCCAGAGGTTATGGAGGAGGCTGGGGAAAAGGGTGTCAAGGCTGGAATTGTCATAACCTCAGGGTTTAGGGAAGTGGGGCCAGAAGGAGAGAAACTGGAAAGGGAAGTGACATCCATTGCGAGTAAGTATGGGATAAGATTTCTTGGACCAAACACGATGGGACTTCTAACTCCCGATTATAACGGCACGTTTGCCTTCGCTGATGTTAGACGAGGCGAGATCGCGCTTGTGGTACAAAGCGGTGGTATAGGCGCCTACATGCTTAACTGGGCGCAGAAATCCCGGACAGGGGTAAGTTTTCTGGTAAGTTTAGGAAACCAGACAGACGTGAAGGAGTACGAGGTCATTGATTATCTATCCAGGGATCCCGAGACCAAGGCCATTTTCGTGTATATTGAGGGTGTATCCGATGGCGAAAAGTTCCTCGAGATCATACCAGAGGCCACATCTAGGAAACCGGTTATCTTCATAAAGGGCGGAGCCTCGGCTCAGAGTGCGGAGGCAGTTAAGACCCACACGGGAAGCTTGGCCGGTTCCTACGACGTTTTCAAAGCCGCAATCAGGACCGTGGGCGGAATTTTCGTTGAGAACCTCAAGGACTTCCTGAACCTCTCCAAGTTGGTCAATTCCTCCGAACCCATCAGGGATGAGATCCTTGTGGTGACCAACTCAGGTGGTCACGGCGTATTAACCTCGGACGCCATGGGGAGAGCAGGACTTTCACTGGTGAGGATCCCCGAAAGGCTCAGCGCAGAGTTGAGGAAGGTCCTTCCGCCCCAAAGCATTCCCAAGAATCCTCTGGACCTGTCCGGAGATGCTGGTAGGGATAGGTACCTCAACTCCCTTAAGATAGTCTCAGACCTAGACTGTACTAAACTGGTGATAGTGGAGTCCCTACCTTTCATCAGTTGTACTGAAGTGGCCAAGGTTCTCCTTAATTTCAAGGGGAAGGGAATCATAGGAGTGACAATGGGCTATGACGAGGATTCAGCCTCAAGGATACTGGAATCTGCCTCCATTCCTGTGTTTACTTTCCCTGAGGAGGCCGTTAATGCCATAAGCAAGCTGGTCAGGAGACCCTCTCCCAGGAAGAAGGTCAGGGTAACCCAACCCATAAACTCGGCTCAGGAACTTAGCAAAGGGAAAAGCTTCCTGAGCGATTACGAGGGTCTAAAACTCATGGAACTTTATGGTGTGAAGACACCCAGATGGGGTATTGCAAGCACAGCGGAGGAGGCACAAAGGTATGCTGACTCGATCGGTTACCCGGTGGTCATGAAGATTTCCACGGACCAGCCTGTGCATAAGACAGAACTGAAGGGAGTTTACATGAATGTGGAGAAAGACATGGTTAAGGAAAAGTTCGAACTCCTTTCCAAGATTTCCAAGAGAGTCATGATACAGGAGCAACTAACGGGACTGGAAGCCTATGTGGGTGGAATTAGAGACCCAGTGTTTGGTCACACGGTGTTAGTAGGAGTGGGAGGGATATACGTTGAGGTCCTCAAGAGCGTCAGTTACGGCATAGCACCTGTGTACGAAGACGAGGCCCTTGAAATGCTACGAGAAAGTAGGCTTCTTGACATGATAAGGGCAAGGAAAAGGGGTTACGATGAGGGTTCAGTTATAAGGACAGTATCCAACGTGTCGAGGCTAATTCTGGACCTGAACGTGAAGGAGATGGACATTAACCCTCTCATAGTGAACGAAAAGGGCGCATTTGCGGTGGATGTGAGGGTAACGTTTTAGATCAATTCACACTTCACGCATAGGCTAACTTGAAAATCGGATCGGGTTAGTTTTCTCACTAGATCATGCAGGGAGGTAACCCGAATATCTCCCTAGACCTGGAACAGAGGAGGCAAAATGTGGTCTCTTCCACTCTCTCCCCTGAAATTATTCTGCTCGCAACCCCATCTATCATGTCTGATATCTCTGGATCACTGAGAAGAGTTTTTAGCTTCATCTCATCCTTCACCCTTTTCTCGTAGGAGGTGGCGGACAAACCAATGAGCTTTGCGGCTCTCTTAACTGGAACCTTTCTGTCCACTAACCTCCTCATAATTGCGACCCTGAGGTAAGGAACCACAGTGTTAAATGCCTGTTCACATGGCGTTTCCCACTTCATGAATTCAATTATCTCTTTCAGCAAAGTTATACATTTGGTATATGATATTCAGGTTGATAGTATTAACCCTGTTAATATACTGCTCATTCTAAGTTCAGGACATCTCAGAGTAAGGGGTTAACTTTCCTAAGGAAAATTCCTATCAAGGTGATCTCTTTCTTGGCAATAGAGTTCTTCCGATCCGCTGAAAAAAAAAGCGCCCTTCAAATTCATAACTTTAACTTTAACAACCTTTACCACTTTTGTCTAAAGCTCTAGACAAAGATGTACATTTTTATATATAAGTGCATATTTTCATATTGTTCTGAACATTAACATATATACATTTTTTAATCAAGTTATCCCATAAGGATTTTAGTGAGAAAGAAATGAACAAGATAGCAAATAAAATAAGATTCCCAGACGGAAGGGAAGTTGATATTCAAGACGTCATTGGGTTTCTGTATGGGCTTTCAAGAAGCGATGTCGAGGTTTTGCACGTGTTAACATGCAAGGGAGAAAAAATGTCCACTGAGGAATTAGCAGAGACCTTGAAAGTAACTAAGGCCTCCATAAGCAAGTCCATCAATAACCTGCTTTACAAAGGATTAATAAATAGGGAGAAAGTGACGGAGGACGAGAAGAGAAAGGGAAGGCCAGCGTATATGTATTGGGTGAACAGGGAAGAACTATACGAAAGAGTTATTGCCGATATGATAAGCTTGGCCAATGCCATGAAAAACGACTTTAAGGCACACGTTCAGCTAGCAGTAGTACCAGCCTGAGATTGACCTGAACTCTTTTCCTCTGTCTTCTCCTCTTTCTTCTCTTCTTTTGTCTGCTTTTCCTCCTTCTTTTCTTGTTTCTCCTTCTTGGGCTTAATTATCCTGTTTTTCCTGATCTCGAACTGATAGGAGATTCCCTGCCCCTTATACTCGGCAAGTATCTTATCCCTGTCTTCACTCCATTTGACCTCTGTACCGGTTAATGATCTGATGTAGTCCTTCGCGAATTTGAGATGTCTATATTTTCGTTTAAATGTGGTTATCTTTCCATTGATCTCAATTTTTCCCTCGAGTTCATATTTTACGACTTTCATGGATTCAGTTTATTGTCACAAACATTAAAAGTCACCTTTTCGGATAGAGATTATGACACCAATTTCTGGAATTACTGAAACAGGAATCATATCACTGATAGTGGCATTTGTGCTCGGATTACTTATAGGGTTCCTTATAAAGAATGTTATCAAGGTTGGAATAATTATCCTGGCAATCATCATCATATTAATAGCCGTCGGGGCAATAACTCCCACGTCTGTGGAACATGCGCTGATGAGTCTTGGTCAAACGGCAACTCAGGCAGAGTCCAAAGTATCCGCATATCTGGATCTGCTTCCTTACAATTCCATCGCGTTCATTATAGGTTTGGTAATTGGTTTGGTAAAAGGTTGATTGTTTTCTTTTAAAGCTCAGAGATAGATAATATCTGAAATTATGCAAAGTTTATTTAAAAATGACATCAAAAATACTCAAATTTAATACCGACGGCCATTCTCCCCTGCCTCGAGATCAATCAAGAGCGTAATCTTTAAAATTACATTTTGCAAAGAAGTCAGTAAGCGGGGGTCTTTCAACACTCATGATTATTTTCTCGCTGTTGGTGAAGGACGATGATGGCTGATATCAAGGCCAAGGGGGGAAATGAGCAGGTTGAGCCGGAGCTGTTAGAGGTGATAATATCCTCTTTCGGCGTTAATTCGACCCCCAAGAAGATCCCCATGAAAGCGGTTTCGAATCTAGGGAAAATGCTTTCGCTGATTTTACCTAAGAATGTTCAGAAAATTGTGATAGTAGTGTCGAGAGAATATCTGGGCTCAGAGAAGGGCTTTCTTGAATCGGGTAAGAAAGCCCTTCCTAACGCAAGTATTAACGTGTTATTTAGTTATAAGCTGGATAACGATTCCTTGCTGATCTATTTTAAGTAACTCGGTATGTCATGATACTTTTGTGCAAGAACTTTAGGCTTTGGATTCGAGCAAGAAAGTTAGGCTAGGAGTGGATTGACCGTCTATTTCCATGGAGGTGAGCACATATACCAATCCGGATAAAGGTGAACTGTGATATCAGAACATCAATTCAAGGAGATCTGCGGGAGAGTTAGGGCACTTCTGTACTTTGGATCCTACACTAGGGAGGATTACGTAGAGGGGGTTTCGGACATCAACGTAATTGCCATCACTGATGATAAGAGTGTTCTCATGGAGCTTGCATCCATGGACCTTTCTCCTGTGGTAATGAATGAGGAGACTCTACACGTGCTATGCCGTGAAGGAGATCCATTATGTTACTATGTTCTGAATGACTCCAAGTTAATATGTGGTTCCCTTCCCAATTTCACCTTTAATTTCACCAAAGAGACATGCAGTAAGCTCCTCCGTTACTCGAGGACACAGGTGAAGCTGAGCCTTGAGGGTGTAGCGAGAGGAGACGAGATATCATCTGTTAATAATCTCTACAGAGGTATAAGGTCCTTCATAAGGTCCAAGTGTTGTGCGAAAGGGAATATTCCCCTATCCGATGGGGAGGTGATGGAGTGCTGTAAAACAATCAGGAACGATGAGCTTTGCGAGCTTTTCAGCAGAGTTAGAGACCTTCGGAAGAATAGGGAACCAGTAACGTATTGGACGATCAGAAGGTTCATGAGAGTGGTGGAGGGAGAGATAGGAAGCAGAGAAGATTGATTATTCCCCATGGTCTACAGTTGTCCATGGAATTGGCCGAGAGAATATTCAGAATGGGCGAGGCAGTTCACGGCGGACCTGTAGAGTCCAGAATAATGGAAACCCTTGAGGAGTTGTTTCCAGATAGCAGGTCTATTCCCGTTAACACCAAGTTCTGGGATGTTAGATATACGGAGGCCCTTGTGAACGGTGAGAGGATACCTTCTGTGGCTATGCCCTATACCTCAGGATGCGTTAAGGGGAGAGTGGGGAGGGAGGTGGGTCTATTTTCAATGACTCCACATCCCTTCGAGCTGAAGGACTTACCACTTTCTCAGTATGAGGGGGTAATAATTGTGGAGGATGGTAAGCTGAGAAGAATAACCCTCCCGCAGGGCTCACCTCCCACCCTTTTCACGTCGAGAAAGGTAGAGGGTTTTGTTGAATTCTGTTCTGATACCAGGCTGGTGGAGGTCAGTTCCAGAAATATTGAGGTCACAGTGAGTCAAGGAGATTCCTTCTTGGTTCTAGGCGCCCATGTGGATCATTGGTTGACAGGATTTCACGATAATATTTTATCCGTTCAGCTCTTGGTGGAGCTTAAGAGGGATCTGGAGAGACTGGACCTGAAACACGGGGTTAAGCTGGTTTTCTTCAGTTCAGAGGAGGGACCCAGATGCTGTACCGGTTCGTCCCAATATCCCGTGGATGACGTGTTTGCCATGATCTCACTTGATGCGATCTATCCTTCCAGGGTTGTATTCTCTGGAACACCTGACCTTTGGTTTTTGTCTAGACATTTTCCTGTAAAGAGGGTGGAAATGCCCACCCCCTTTTCCGATCATTATCCCTTTGTGCAGAGAGGAATTCCGGGTCTGGTCCTTTACAACGACGATATGATAGGGGTGTATCACTCAGACGCCGATATTCCAACTCCCTTGGATTCCAAGTACCTAGAGGTGCTGAGGAAGAGCTTGGTTAACGCGTTGAGGGAACTGGATTCCATGCCTACCGAGAAGCTCAATGAAGAGTTTTTCAGACATGCTAGGCAAGCTGGTTACACAGGAGATAGAAGAGAAGGAGCATTGATCCCAGATCCTCAGACCCTCACCACTAGGTTTAGACGAGTCTAGCCATATTCCATTACATTTTCCAAAAAGGTTGATTATCTTTATAAGTCAGAAATTTCATATATGATTATCAATGAGTATAGCGGTTTTCAAAGATTTATCTATGTACAAGAGAAGAGCAGAACACTATCTAGGATTCAGGGAGTACCTGGAGGATATACCGCTTAATACCAGTGATGATGTTTTCGGCACGGTGATATATCTTAAGGTTCCCGAAGCCGAGGACGTGATCAGGGCAAGTGAGTTAGCTAGGTCAGAGATAACGGATATGTTAGCAAAGAGATTGCAGGATTTCATGAAAGAAGGAAAACTGGAATTGGCTGAACAGGTGTCTCAAGTGCTGGAATCGGCTAGGGAGATAGATAGGCTAGAGGAGGTATTCAAGACGGTAACAGTTGCGTATGTATTATCTCTGATTCGGAACGAAAAAGTGAATCTAGAGGTTGATCTGAAATCTTCAGCCCTGGACTTGATGGAGGCTGTGGAGAAGCTATTCCTTATGTCAATTCCGTTCCTCTCGGAAGTAGGAGATCTGGGAAAAGCAGTGGATAATTTGAGGTCCAGTGTGGAGATGTTAAAGGCTAAGGTCAGGAAGATCAATTTCCAAGAGTGGAGTATCTGAGGCTGTATTCCTTAAAAGTCCTTTAACATAAAGAACATTTCGTGATTTACGCTCACCAGTCCATTCTCAAGTCCCTGGGAAGCATGATACTTAACTACTCACGGGAGAACGTCAAGGAGAATGGTTATGATCTGAGGATTTGTGGGGAAAGGTATTGGAGGGTGAAGGGAGGATCCCAGTTACCTGAGGTTAAGTCGGAGCTTGAGGAGATTAACTTCTTGGACTATGCTGACCTGGAAGCCGGTAACACTTACCTCTTTGAGAGCTGTGAGGAGGTGAACATGCCCTCCGACACCATTGCCATAATGACCTTGAGAAGCACGCTGGCAAGAAATGGCTTCATTGCGCCCCCAACGGTAATCGATGCAGGTTATCAAGGAAAGATTATCATAGCGATAAGCACCTTGAGAGGAGGAAAGTTAAGGAAGGGTATGGGTGTCATTCACCTCATTTTCTCCAGGCTGGATTCACCTACGGAAAAGGTATATCAGGGTAAATATCAAGGTGGAAAGCTCATTTAGTCGGAAAACCCCCTCACTTTCCGTCTAGCCATTCACGCTTCTGAAAATCCTTAACTCTCACTTAACTTGCAGTTGATCCTGTCAAGTCCATACATGAGGGGACCCATTGTGGGGTCCTTATCTATCTTTACCGTCTTAATTCTCCACTTCAGCAAGGCCTTCTCAAATTCCTTGGCGTAAGTTTTAGATCTGAACATTCCTCCCACCACATACACGGAGCTGGATCCAACTTCCCTGGCAACCCGTGAGGCTATCTCACCCAATTCGCTGGCAGCCCTGCTCAGAATGGAGCTGGCCACGCTATCTCCCTTCCTTGAAGCCTTATCCACTATCTTGGATACAGAGGCAACCCTCTCCACCCTATGACCCTTGTGATAGACCCAGTAAATCAGGTCATCCACATCCCTTATCCTCAGTGATTTTGTCAGAGCCTTGGTCATTTCCGTTTCCTTTTCCACTCCCTGGAGAACCTTTGTGAGGTATCTCAACGCCTCCCTTCCAACCCAGTACGCTGACCCTGTGTCCGAGAGGAACCATCCCGCACCCTCCGCTCTAACCTTTTTATTCCCATCGATTCCGAGGATCACGCTACCTGTTCCAGAGATAGTTATGACCCCTTTTCCACCCCTCGTCTCGCTGTATAACAAGAAGAAGGAATCGTTATCCATTATGACCTCTTTTCCCAACCCGTGAAGGTTTTCCCAGAGTACCTCATAGTCGTACTTGGAATCTAGACCCGCCAGTCCCATTACAACGAGGTCAGGTCTAGCCCCCCTTGTACTCTCCATGATTGCCTCCCTTATTCTCTGGGTTGCTTTCCTTATTCCTACGTTGTGAAAGTTGGATCCCTCAGTTTCATGTTCCGCTATTATCTTTCCGGCACCGTTCACACATTCCACGGCAATGGCCTTTGTCTTTGTCCCTCCACCATCAACTCCTACAACTATCATGAGTATAACAGAGTTTTCCAGGTTTAAACTTTAAGGGATAACACATTCTTCAACATCATTGATCGAGGTTGTAAGATGACATTAATCTTGAGAACATTTTTCAATTGATGGTCTTAAATATCTACCATGAAAATCAGCCTCCATCACGAGTCCGTAATTAAGGAGAGAAGGGGTAACACATCGGTCACCTATGACAAGGGCTCCACCTGGAGTGTAACGAGGTACTTAACGGACTCTGGATGGAGCAACACTGGAAAGGATCGAAAACCCGATCCCATCTGCGGTTCCTTTGTTCACCCCTCAGTTGCCAAGTGGGATAGGGCAAGGGAATTACTTGACAGGATCCAGCTGGGAGATAGAATAGAAATCAGGAAGGTGAGGAGGGAGATAATCTGGGATGACTACTCCTGCATCGAGGAAAAGCTGGTGAACTACGTCACGGTTAACGGAAGGGATTTCGCGTTCACAGGCGATCCAATGGATATACCCAGCGTCCTGGAATTTCTTAAGGAAGAGAGTGGGTTCAGGCACACTGTGTTCTTCGCGGAAAAGGGGAGAGTTCTCCTAGATCCAGAGGCCACCTCCCATCTGCTGAAATCTTTAATGGCCATGCTCATGGCAGACTCGCCTCTTCTGAACAAGGATGAGAGAGGCCTTCCTGACATAACCCTGTATGATGATCCCCTAATTGCGTACTCTCACGCCTATTATACCTTTGATGACGAGGGAGTGAAGACAGAGAGAAAGGAACTCGTGGGAAATGGACAGGTGTTAAACTACCTGGGAACTCTTTACACGGGCGCGCCAGGTAACGGTAGAGGAATGTACCCCAAGCCCGACTTTTTTAACGCCGTGCTGAAACCGGGCGACTGGAAACTCAGGGAATTGATGGAGGAGTCAAAAAATGCCTTGATGGTACTCGGTGCTACCCAATCGGAGATTGTGAAGAAGAGCATAAGGATCAGGCCCAGAAGGGTTATTCAGCTGGGTGGTGGAGAGATACTTGTTAGAGAAATTGCAATTCCCTTCTCAGAACTCAGCACCCTTGATGCTATCACATCCGATACCAGGCTCGTGTACCTGGATGAGGATCACGGGGCAGTGGCGCCATTCGTGAGGATGACCGCCAGATTGCTCATCTAGCTACTGTACCTGATGCCAACCGGGAACCTGCGGGTTAATCACGGAATCCCATCTATCATACGGCTTGATATCCAGAACAGGGGTCCCGTTAAAGGCATTGAGTCCCCTAACCTTGACCCTGTTCCCCTTGACCTCCAGGATCTCCACAACCGATATACCAATGGGATTGGGTCTATTGGGACTCCTCGTTGCAAATACTCCCACCTTCACTCCTCCCCGAACCTTAATGAGACCATTGAAATGAGAAAGGTGAAGATGATATATAATTATCCCGTGAGAAAACTGCTCTAGTCCAGTCAGACCCTCAGCTAGTTCAGGTCGCACAACCACAAAACACTCCTTTCCTCTGGAGGGTTCACCCTCCACCTCTACGAAACCTATGGGTTCGTATGTTATCAAAGTTCCTCCACTACTTTAGCCAGTCCCTTCTTATCCCTCAATGGAATGCCTGTTCCTCCTCTAGAAACAGCCACAATTTCTGCTACAATGCTCAGCGCGATCTCATTCTCCTCCTCACCATTAAGATCCAGGCCAGCGGGTATCCTCAAGGTGAGGAGTTTCTCCTTTGGAATCCCTGCCTGCAACAATCTCTTCAGGATTACCTTTGCTCTCCTCACGCTCATCACTGCGGACACTTCCTTAGCGCCTCCCAGGATGGCCTTCATTAATGCCCAGGTATCATAAACGTGTTTTGTCGCGACCAAAACGTACTTGTCCTTCACGAGCTCGTCTGGGATCTGGAACGTGTTTCCCCTGATTACCTGATCCGCCTCGTAATCCCCATCCTCAGCGAATGGATCCACTATGATTACCCTGTACCCCAGCATCTTCAACATCCTAGAGACCGTGGGCGCAACGCCCAGGGACTTGCCCTTGCATTTGCTCTCATCAACCTTCACAGTGTCCCTATCGCAGAAAACAGGTTCCTCCATCTCAGCTTCACGGCTTGATGAGAAGATAAGAACGTCCATGGGTATCACAAAAAAGATGGTTATCTCAAAAATATAAACGTGTGCCTAATATGTTTCAGGAATCCATTTTTTACAATTATTCTCCAGTAGAGATGGATAAACTCTTTACATTTGAGGAACGTTTATAGCTGGTGTACTAACTATAGTATACTATGAGTGAAGTAGTTTCTGTGAGGGTCAAAAGGGAGATACTCAAGGAGATAGACGAGCTAGTAGCTTCGGGGACATTCAGTTCGAGAAATGAGGCACTCAACTTCATCATTTCAGAGGGACTTAAGGAAGTCAACGAGTGGAGAAGGATTCTAAACAAGTCCAAGGAGATTGGCACTCAGCTCATAAACAAGAGACTTGAGGACTTCTTGCAAGAAAGGGATAGATATTGAAATATTTTGATACTAGCGTTATTGTCTTGTCTATTCTCAATGATCCTAGAAGGGATAAGGCTCTGAGGGAACTGGAGGGAGGCGGTATAACATCAGAGCTGGGTTTCGTGGAATTGGTGAGTTACCTTTCAAGAAATGTGCCTGACCCTCTACCCAGTGCGGTAAACATTCTTTACAGGTTTAACATATCCGTGAGGAGTCTAAGCGGGATTAGGAACTCGCCCATGGGTAACCTGTCCGAGGTCGTTCACTACGCGTTGAGAATAGCTGAGGAAGTTAAATTGAGAACCCTTGATCTCCTCCATGTGAGCTACGCAGTTCTCCTTGGGTCCAGGGAACTTGTGACGGCAGACAGGGAATTCCAGAAGGCTGAGAATTTTCTGTCCAGGCACGGGGTTCAGGTGAAGATTCTGGAATGACGCTGGGCGCTACTCTGATCCCTCGTGATCTTCACATGATCAAGAGCTCATGGAAGTTAATCTAACTGTCTCAATTATCCTCTCAAGGGCATGCTCGGTCCCCTGAGAGAAATGCTCCCTGTTTCTCCCCTCAAAGGGCTTCATGTAGAGAGGCATCTCAACTCTCCATGTTGAGGTAACAGCGGAGTCCTGAACGTCTATCCTGTTTGTTCCTTTTAGAATTCCACTGAGAAAGTGAAGAATCACGGAGTGGTCTAGGATCTCTATCCTCACTCTGGAGGTTGATGGAAATGCAAACCTCACCTCACCCTCAAACATGTTATCAGCTACCTTGTTCACGTGAAGTTCTCGTATACCTTTCCAGTAATTGGGCATGGAGTTGACATCCTTAACTATCTCCCAAATTCTTTCGCGAAGATTCGGTGGAAACTCCTTTACGATCCTGAACTCAATCATTACCTAAATAGAGTTCTATCAAGTAATAAATGGCTACTCCGCATTTCTCATTTTCCTCGTAACCTCGCTGGCTATCTCCTTTGTGTTACCTCCACTTGACATTTTCCTGGTGAGCTCCTCTGCAACTTCCTGGAGGTCTTGCCTTCTAGTCTGCTCCGCTATTTCCCTGAGTCTATCCAGTTTCTTTGTGGCCTCGACCAGATTTCTTGCCTCCAAATCCCTGGAGTAGTTCTGAAGAGTTTGCAAGTACTCGTACTCCATGATCAGGTCCCTGTCTATCCCAGAGACGAACTCCTGCTGGTTTCGTGCCTTACTTAAGGAGAACTCAAGGGTTCTGTTCTGATCACCGTTCTCGTCCCTGTATCTAACCTTAAGCGTCATGAACTTCCCTGAATACTCCCTGGGGATAACCGTTTCCCCGAAGATTTTCACCACCCCCTCAACGGCGTTTATCCTTACGGGTAGGGAGTCATAGTTCAGCAGTTTCACAGGTGATTCGGACACCAGATCAACTACCACATCACTCGCAGCCACTTGAGACTTAGCCAATCTGGGCATCTTCTCCGGAATTTCCGCGGGATCGGTGATGTGATAAAAGAAGCCTCTTCCCCTTTCAGAGACCTGAGAGAGTATTTCCTCACTGTAATCATCCCCTATCCCAAAGGAAATTATCTGCACGTTATCAGGGACAGACAATCCCTGGTATACGGGAAGACATCTGTTCAGGTCAAACTTTCTCGATAGACCGGGCATGCATCCCATGTCAGAGGGTACGCCATCTGTGAGAAGAATGACGTAGGTCGGTCCCCCAAATTTTCTCGCCAGATTAAATGCCTCCTGCAATGCCTTATACAGGGCTGTCCCACTCCCTACCTTTATCTCCTCAAGTTCCCTTCCCAACGGGGAAGGATGTTCATGCTCCTTCAAAAGTGAGACCTTCTCATTGAAAGTCAGTAGGGAGAAGTAACTCTCCTTGGGCAGGTTTTCAACCAGTAACTTAGCCCCCTCCTTAGCCATCTCCAGCTTTTCACCCTTCATGGAGTAGCTTCGGTCAATCAGAACAACGTAGTGAAGGTTCTTGGCCTCAAACTTTGATTCGGGTACCAAAACTATTCTAAACATGGCCCTAATCTCCTGGATAAAGCTCTTGCCATGGCTAACGTTAAAGAGTACTGAAAGCCCCATGGGACAAATTAGTTATTACAGCGTTTAAACTTTCCTATATTTATCTCAAAACTGTGATATTAGATGTTGGAGCCCCCCATGGCGTCGTCAAACTTGCATAAATTTGTTTTATGGCCTCGTGAGTTTGTATTGAACTCCTTGAACCTTAAAAAATGCCAATATGACGACACTATGGAGCCCCCTGACAGCGCCATATGAGACAGATAAAGCTGTATAGAATGGAAAAGTTGTTAATTTTCTAAGAAAACTTTAAATAAAGAGAAAGGTTTTTAGGTCAACTAACCAACCGCTTCAAAATGAGAGCAAGGTCACTGGTAATAATCTCGTTAATACTCATCGTGGCTGGAATATATCTTTCCTTTCTGGCGACACAAAGTCAGCGCGTCTCGCTGGTTTCCTACGGCGAGGGCAATTGTGCGCTACCACCAAGTAACTGGCAGGATCAGTACTGGGCTGTGATGAGTAAAGGGCCTCCCACCGCGACGGTGATACTGAACGGAAGTAAAACAATTGTGCTGAAGCAGGTAGAGAACATATCACTAAACTCCTCATCATTTTATGTGTACGTGATTCACGGATATGTAGAGGAATTAGCTCCCTTGTCCTTGCCTGGTATACTCTTGGTATTCGTGGGTTCAGCCATGGGATTTAGGGGAACCGTCCTGCTTGTCCAGGAGAGGGCCATCGGAGATTTAGCCAATTCTAGGGGTGCAGGATCCCTCTCCGCTTATGTTATTAAGAGATTTTTATCATTCCTGATCTCAATCCTCATCATATCCATTATAACCGCTATCCTGGAGATCCTTCATGGAGAGAACCTGTTCAAGGTAATCCTTGAGCTTCTAACTTTCAATTTCGGTTTAAGCAGACATTACGGTCTAAGTGTGGATTCCCTTCTTGTGTCTGCACTTCCTTACACAAGCATTCTATCGGGGATATCTTTCTCCCTATCCATTTACTTGGGCTCATTCATGGCGGTTAGAAGCATTGCCCAAGAGGGTTTGGTGGCCAAGGTTGTGAGGAGGTGGAAGTACATAGGTAACGCCTTGGCTTCCTGGATCATTGCCCTCTCGCTTATCTATGCGTTCCACCTGAGGGTGGAGAACGGTGTTAACATAGTTTTCCCCGTTATAGCCCTCTTTTTCCCCTTCATCGGAACCTACGCGAACAGGTTGGTTTTGCCCTATGGTGTAAATGATCCTTTGAAGGCCAAGGGACTCTCAAAGACAATATTGGTTTATAGGCATATGCTGGGAAGTGCCTCCGTAGTTGCGTTATCCACGATTTCTGCAGCCTTCGTGGACATGCTGGTGGCTGAATTTCTTGTTGAGTCCATATTTTACTGGCCAGGTCTAGGATTCCTTCTCAGGGTGGGTGCAGTTTACGGTGACTTTAAGGTGGTCGAGGGGGTCCTCATTTTCTATTCCACCATCGTTTTGCTCTCTGGACTTGTGGGAGATATCTTTTATGGATATGTTGATCCCAGGGTGAGAAGATGAGATGGGCCTTGCTGGGGTTCCTCATTTACTTTGGATGGGCCTTAGTTTTCACCTTCATTCAGCTACCTAGCGGTTCCCCGCTTCTTCCTCCATCTCACCAGTACCCGCTGGGCACCTACGTGAATGGTGGTAACATGATTAACGTTAATGCTAGAGCTGTGGTGGATACACTCCTCTTTGGTATTATGGTAGCGCTCATAGAGGTTGGTCTGGGGGTTTCATACGGGGTCCTGGCCGGTAGCTCATGTGGTAGCCTCAGGTCTCTGATGATGAGGGTATCCGACGGCATAACCTCACTTCCGAGGGTGCCCATTCTCATGGCCATCATCATACTTTTTGCCACACCGGAGGTGACCTTTGTAAAGGCGAATTTCTTCCTGACTGCCCTGGTTGTGGGGCTAACGGGATGGTCTGTGATATCGAGACAGGTCTCGGAAGCGGTGTGTAAGGGAAATCCACTTTTCAAGATCCCGGAAATCTCCATTTACCAGAGGCTGAGAAGTTCCTGGGGAATAGGCAAGGCCCTGTCAAAACGCTTTTTCCTGCCTTCAGTGGTTGATGGGATAGCCGTGTATACCGCACTGGGAGTGATAGCTGGAGTTGGGGATCCCAACTTTCCTACACTGACAACACTCTTGAATAGCTCGCGTCTCTTTGACTTCTGGTGGCTGTTTCTTCCCCCAGCAGGTTTCAGGGCAATTCTCCTGATTCTCATCTTCCTGGTTTCAGATTCAATGGTGAGATAAATGCTGGAGTATGACTGCGTTACAGTGAAAGGGCTGAAATGCTTCAGTGCCAAGCTGGATAAGAAGTCTGTGGGAATTCTGGGAGAGAAGGACAGCGGAAAGGAGGCCATCATTCCTGCAACATTAGGTCTCTTAGATAACGTCTCCGGTTCCATCCTCCTTGATGGCATTGATCTGCTGAAATCGAGGGACCTTCTTCATAAGGTCAGATGGGAGAGGATATCAGCAGTGTTTTATGATCCCGGTACCATGTTCAATCCTCTGTACACGGTTGGATCCCACTTTGCCGAGATTGTGGTTTCCCATGAGATTGGAAACAGCGAGTATGGAGTTGAAGTTGGACTGGAGTATCTGAAGCTCATGGGACTCAACTCTGACGTAATGGAAAAGTTGCCCTATCAACTCACTCCTTTACAGCTGAAAAAGGTCGCCATAGCTCTCGCAGTGTTTCTGGAACCGGATTACGTGATATTTGACGATCTCGAATTCGGACTGGGAGATATTGGACGGGCCACTCTGATGAATTCAATCATAGATCTGATGGGTTCCGTCAGAAGCTCCTTCATGTTCTTGGAAAACAATCCAGGAATTCTCTCCAGGCTTGCGGATCACGTGATGGTGCTGTATCGTGGGGAAGTGGAGGAGGAGGGTCCTGAGGTCCTGCAGTCACCCTTACATCCCTACACCATAGATCTAATTAACGGGGAAATTGAGGAGGAGAAGGTAGAAGGAAAGGGTTGCCCCTATTCAGGGATCTGCAAACACTCCACTCCCAAGTGCTTTCAGAACGTGAACTGGGTTTCAATGGGTAACCATAGGGTCAGGTGTATTGCCTATGCCTGCGGGATATAACCCTATTCCTTTACGAGTAGTGGTGGTACAATGATACAGCTAAAGAATGGTCCAATACCCTTGATAAAGGACATTACCTGCATTCTTGGAGAGTGGGATGAGTACAAGGCTAGGCTTTCCCAATCCCTGAAAAGGGGAGATCTGGAAGTTCAGTATATCGATCCATCCACCGGAGAGTACATGTCGAGGAAGGATGGTATAAGGTCCACCTACCTTATTCCACGTCACCTCGAGAGGGGTAGAATAAAGGCAAAGGACCTACTTTCGGCTTGGCTAAAGAGCAGTAAGAGGGTTCAGGAAATAATGTTCCTTCTGGGAATTCCCGACGACTCTCTGGATGACCTGAGCGATCTAAACCTGGTCAAGGTTTACCTCTCTCCTCTCTTCATGGAGAAAACGCGTTTCGTCATTGTTGAGGATATTTTCCAGGAGGTGGAGGAACAGGGGAGGCTCAAGGTAGAGAAACTCCTAGTCAAAATCATTAGATCAAGGGGGCTGGACGCGTTGCTGTTCGTTAGCTCTGTTGACCTTATTTCACCTTGTAGCTCTGTTACCGTGATGTATGAGGACGAAGTGGTTGAGCGGGGTACTCGTCTGCTTCATCCCTACTCCATGGTGTTGGCAAATTCCGTGATTCGCCTTGGTAGGAAGGGAGAGAAGGTTAGCGTGGTCGAAGTTGGAGAGGGAAGCATGAGCGGATGCAGGTTTCATGATTACTGTGAGGTTATGAGGAGAAAGAGGGATCTACAGAGGCTGTGTAGACTGCAAAAGCCACCCATGGTTCAGATGGAGGACGCAGAGGTGAAGTGCTGGGACTACGCCAGGAGGACCTGATAATGGTCTTTCTTGTAGAGTATCCTGTAGAAAATGTTATTTTTAGTCTAGTTCCACTCTCTCTGAATGGACTTTCCATTAGCCGAGAGGTTCTTCAAGGAATATAACAATGACAGGGATAGGAACTACTTGATTTCTGCACCTACCGGTAGCGGGAAGACTCACATTGCTAAGAGAGTTCTAGTTGAGAGTAAAGGGATTTCCGTGTACGTTTCTCCTTTGAAGGCTCTATCCAGGGAAGTATATCTCTCCATCAAGGATAAAACCAGGGCAGTGATGGTGGATTCTGACGTTTATGAAGAGGATCTCAGGAAGATAAGCGGAGACGTTCTCCTCACCACCTATGAGAAGTTTGACAGCGCCATACGTCACAACTACTCCTGGCTCAATAACGTCTCGAAGATCATAATAGATGAGGTCCATAACGTGGAAAGCGATAGGGGGTTAGCGCTGGAAAACCTAGTGCTCTGGGCAAAATCCAGGAAGGTTCCCCTGATAGCCCTGAGTGCCACCCTTAGTGAACCTGAGAGATACGTGAGGTGGCTCGACGCTAGGCTCATTTCCCACGACAAGAGGACCGTTCCCCTTCATGAATGCGTTGCCTTTCCCTACGTTCTCAGGTGTGGAGAATGGGAGGAGAACCTGAAGCCGTCCAGGCTAACACGTCCCAGGTTTGAGCTACTGGTTCTGGTTCTCCAAAGGATTGTCTCCATGGGCAAGAACGCCCTGGTTTTCGTGAAGAGCAGGAGGTCTGCTGAGACTCTCGCTCTGGAGCTTCAGAAAAGGGATTTCAAGGCTAATCACTACCATAGCGGGCTATCCCACGACGAGAGAAGGAAGGTGCTGGATATGTTGATGGAGGGAAACCTCAACGTCGTGGTGTCCACCACTGCCCTGGGTCAGGGAGTAAACCTGCCAGTTTATGCTGTCGTCTTTTACGAACTTAAGTTGCCAGATGTTGACGAGAGGGGAGAATTCAAGGGATGGAAAGACGTCTCTCCTGCAGAGTTCAAGCAGATGGCAGGAAGGGCAGGAAGGCCCAGGTATGACAAGGAGGGAATGGCCATAATCATTGCCAATTCCGAGAAATTTGCAGTTCAACTGGAGGAGAAATATTATCGTGGAAGAACAAAGGCAGAGGTAATCAAACCGGATCTTGACACACTCTCTCTGGCCTTCGTTTCGTGGAATGACGGGGTGGATATAGACGATCTTGGAAGGTCATTAAACTCAACGTTCAATTTCAGAGGGATCGAGAATAGTGTAATCGAGTCCTCTGTGTTAAGGCTCAGGGAAATGAAACTTGTTACCACTGATCAAGGGGTGACGGTGACCCCTCTGGGAAGAGCCGTGGCCGTGAGTTATATTGACGTTAAGGCCCTCTCGGGTTTCCCCATAGAGGACAAGGGAGCAGACCTGCTGACCGTCATTGCGAGTTCATCGGCGGTTGCCCAGTCCCTCAGGGGTTGTAAGGAAGGGAAGGAACTGCTCACCAGATGGATGAGCGGGAACAGTCTGGATGGTGTATGCGAAAAGCTGACCTCCAAGGATCTGGGGGAGGTCATTTCAAACGCCAAGTGGATCTCCTTCGCCATGTTCCGCGTTTTGAGGGCGCTGGGAGATGACAGGTTTCGTAAGGCTCTAGAAATTCATGACAGCCTGAAATACGGTGTTCCTCCGGATGGCGTGAAACTTGCCAAGTCAGGGTTAACCAGGGACGCCGTGGTGCACGTTCTGTCCCTGGGAATAAAGGATCTGCGCGAGCTCTGCATGAAGGTGGGCTACAGGGAACTCAGGGATGAGCTCAGGAGGTCCAACGTCCAGATAGAGTTGATGTGCAGGGAGGTTTACTCCAACGATCCCTTGACCTTTGACGTTAGGAGGGCAATTCAGGAGTACCGTCAAAAGGAATTTAGCCTCAAGGAAGTCTCCTCCAGATTTGGAGGGGATGTTCTAAGGGAGATGGTGAAATTACATCTGCTAAGAAAGAGGGGAGAGAGATACGTGATAAGGGATCTGGAACAGGTATTTACGGGATAAGTTAAATCCTCGAGCACAAAATATTACTTTATGATAGAATAAGCTTTTAAGAATTGAATTTAACGTTGAGTGGGGATGGTCAGATGGAACAATCCTAGAGGGAGTCAATTTGGCATATCAGTATCCCAATAACTACAGGGTATTCGAGAACGTCACTCTCAGGACTGAGGAGAATCAACTCACTGCCATAGTGGGGCCCTCAGGAGTTGGGAAATCCACTCTGCTCAGGATTCTGGGAGGATTTATCAAGCCCTCCGAGGGAGAGGTCAGATTAATGGGGAAAAAGGTTCTCCATCCCACCCCGCGAATAGCTCTCATTCACCAGTCGATTGCCACCTTTCCCTGGTTAACTGCCCTGGAGAACGTTAAACTCGGCCTTAAGTATAGGAAGCTTCCCAAGGAGGAGGAGGAAAAGATAGCCAGAAAGATGCTTGAGCTTGTGGGACTTCAGGGCTTTGAGGACTTTTATCCTAAACAGATGAGCGGGGGAATGAGGCAGAGGGTGGCTATAGCCAGAGCCTTGGCGGCAGATCCTTACGTTCTGCTCATGGACGAGCCCTTCGCTCACTTGGATGAGCTCACCGCTGAAGGTCTCAGGCAGGAAATTTACTCCACCATTTTCAACGATGATACCTCGCTCAAGACAGCGGTAATGGTTTCTCACAACATGAACGAGGTTGTGGAGTTATCTGACAAGGTTTATGTTCTAAACGGAAGTCCCGCCACCATAGCTGGTGAGGTAATCATAGATTTAGAGAGGCCCAGAAATCCTAAGGATCCTAGATTTCAGGAGTATCTGGACACGTTGTATAAGCTTCTGACCCCGGTCAAGAAACGGGTGAAAGAGAGTTGATTTTTCCCCTCCTGGCGTTGCTGGCTGTTGGTGTCACAGTGGGAAGAGTTTTCATCACCATCATCCTCTCCATTGTAACGGGATGGCTTCTGGGCTACTTGGCCTTGAGAAACAGGGCCTTTGAGAACGTGTACATCTCGGTCTCAGAGGTCCTGGAATCCGTCCCCGTTATTTCCTTCTTCCCTGTAGTGTTGATTTTCTTTGTTACAGACATAGGAGGATTCCTGGGCACTGAGCTGGCAGTGATATTTCTTGTGTTCACTGCAGTTGTGTGGAACATATGGATGGGGATTTACCAGGCCTTCAAGACAGTTCCAGAGAACCTGAATGAGGTTGCTGAAAACATGAGACTGGGTTTCCTGGGAAAGATGTCCAAGCTCTACATTCCTTTTTCCATACCCAGAATTGCCGCCAATCTGATTCCCAGCTTCGCGGATGCAATGTTCTACATCACGGTAAGTGAGGTCTTCAGTGTTGGAAACAGTAACTATGCAGTTTTTGGGATCGGATCCCTTATCTCCAGGTTGACCACTTCGGGACTTTACAACCAGGCTCTCTACGCTCTGGGAATTCTAGCAGTGGTGGTAGTTTTCATAACCGTGGCGTTAAGGGAGTTCGCTTCATTCTCGGTTCAGAGATACGGTCTTGATACAGAATCCTCCAACATGGCCGTGAGAAGGGGAAGGTTCAGGGTCAGATACTCCGCCAAGATAAGTAATGCCATAGCTCCCGTGGCCAAGTTGGCCAGATACGTGACTAGGAGTAAACCTATTCCTGCAGATATTGACGAGGATGAGGAGAGAGTGCGCCATTGGGGAAATCTGGGTAAGATTATTGCGGTTCTTTTCTTGATAGGAATTTCCTACTCCGTCTTTACCGTGGTCAAGTCTGTACCCCCTGAGACGTGGAACTCACTGGTCTCCTCAACTCCTTACGACTTGGTATTAATAGGAATAGATTACCTCAGGGTGGGAATAATAGCGGTAATATCCTTGATAATAGCTATCTTTGTTGGATACTGGCTTTCCATTCACGAGAGAACAGAGAGGGTAATTATACCAGTTATACAGACTCTGGCATCTTTTCCCGCCCCTGCATACTTCCCCCTCCTGTATGGGGCGACATACCCCGTTCTGAGGTCTTTTCTGGGAGGTTTCACCAACGAATTTTATGTTCTATTGTTGGGCTTTATTTCCACTTTCTACTACGTGTTCTACAGTTACTGGATGGGTATCAAGAACATGCCCAAGGAGTACTGGGAAGTCATGGATAATCTGAACCTCACGTTCTGGCAGAGGCTGAGAAGGGTGGTAATTCCCTCGGCAATGCCATACATCGTTGCTGGCCTGACCAGCACCGTGAACAGCGCCTGGGGAGGTCTGGCGATAGGAGAGTACTGGCCAGACATATATGACGGGAGAACACTTCAGGTTCATCAAGGTTTAATGAAAGAGCTCGCACTTGCAGATAGTCAGGGGAACCTCGCGCTGGTGGGATGGCTTTCAATTCTGTTTGCGATAGTGGTGGTGATCTATTCCCTTTTCTTCACCAGAAAGCTCATGGACTTGGCCAGGCAGAAGTACGTTGCGGAAGAGGGTATATATGCTGCATAGTCCTCATCTCAAGTCCAGCTTACACTTTTAACGTTGGCCATCATCTACTACTCACCAGTGATGAGGAATCCGGGATCCGATCTGTGAGGGCCCATACGCGAACTCTGAGGGAATGACTAAGAAAGTTATAATTATAAAATATCAGCATGTATAATTTTCCTAAAGTTTAAATGATAAAAATTTTAAGAGAGAGTTTGCAATAGGTTTCGATTACACATGACTGCAACTTTCGAAAAACCGGACATGTCAAAGTTAGTTGAAGAGTTAAGAAACCTGAAGGCCAAGGCCTATATGGGCGGAGGGGAGGAAAGAATACAGGCTCAACATGCCAAGGGTAAGCTGACTGCCAGGGAGAGATTGAACCTGTTATTTGACGAGGGAACCTTCAATGAGGTCATGACCTTTGCCACAACCAAGGCTACGGAATTCGGACTAGATAAAAACAAGGTTTATGGAGATGGAGTAGTCACGGGTTGGGGCCAGGTCGAAGGCAGGACAGTGTTTGCGTTTGCCCAGGACTTCACGTCAATTGGTGGAACCCTTGGAGAGACCCATGCATCCAAGATAGCGAAGGTGTACGAGCTTGCGTTAAAGGTTGGAGCGCCAGTGGTCGGGATAAACGATTCAGGAGGAGCTAGGATTCAGGAAGGAGCCGTTGCCCTGGAGGGTTACGGTACAGTCTTTAAGGCCAATGTCATGGCATCTGGCGTGATACCACAGATAACCATCATGGCCGGTCCAGCTGCCGGTGGCGCTGTGTATTCCCCTGCTCTCACCGACTTTATCATCATGATCAAGGGCGATGCGTACTACATGTTCGTAACAGGTCCGGAGATAACAAAGGTGGTGCTGGGAGAGGATGTTTCCTTCCAGGACCTTGGTGGGGCCGTGATCCACGCCACTAAATCAGGAGTTGTCCATTTCATTGCCGAGAATGAACAGGATTCCATTAACATAACAAAGAGGCTGCTTTCCTACTTGCCCTCCAATAACATGGAGGAACCTCCCTTCATGGATACTGGGGACCCGGCAGATAGGGAGATGAAAGATGTGGAGAGCGTGGTTCCCACGGACACGGTTAAGCCCTTTGACATCAGGGAAGTGATATACAGAACCGTGGATAACGGTGAGTTCATGGAAGTTCAGAAACACTGGGCCCAGAACATGGTAGTTGGATTCGGGAGGGTGGCCGGGAATGTGGTTGGAATAGTTGCCAACAATTCAGCTCATCTTGGAGCGGCAATAGACATAGATGCCTCAGATAAGGCAGCCCGATTCATAAGGTTCTGTGACGCCTTCAATATCCCTCTAATAAGCCTGGTTGACACACCCGGTTACATGCCAGGGACAGATCAGGAGTACAAGGGAATAATTAGGCACGGTGCAAAGATGTTGTACGCGTTCGCTGAGGCTACTGTTCCTAAGGTCACCGTGGTAGTTAGAAGGTCCTATGGAGGGGCTCACATAGCCATGAGCATCAAGAGCCTTGGTGCCGACCTCATATATGCGTGGCCCTCCGCTGAGATCGCAGTCACCGGGCCTGAGGGTGCTGTAAGAATCCTGTACAGAAGGGAGATACAGAACAGTAAGTCCCCTGACGATCTGATCAAGGAGAGGATAGCGGAGTACAAGAAGTTATTCGCCAACCCCTACTGGGCAGCAGAGAAGGGATTGATTGATGACGTCATAGAGCCGAAGGACACCAGAAAGGTGATAGCTTCAGCACTCAAGATGTTGAAGAACAAGAGGGAGTTCAGGTATCCAAAGAAGCATGGAAATATTCCCCTCTAAGGCCTTCTTTTCTTCACCAGTAATCTATTTCCATCATATCTGGTATCTTGGGCTAAAGCTCTTAACACCAATTCCAGTTTTTTCAAGGTATCCCTATCTCCCTGGAACGCAAGTTCTTCCCCGTCCTTTGCCCTAAAGAACTCCTCCAATAACTCTTGCAGCGTCCTTGACAACTTTCTCACCTATCTTCTCACCGAGAATTGCCTTAACCTTTTCAGGATTCATTACCAGATCCTCCGGTTTCGTGAGACCGTTCTGGTACAGTAGTCTTCCCCTCTTCCTTCCAATTCCCGGCACTCTCACCAGATCCAGCAGATCTTCCTTCACGCCGTCCGATACCCTCCTGTTGAGCAGGAACATGATATCAGCGTGGGATTCCCACCCCAAGGCCTTACTCACCTGATAACCCGAGTAAGTGAGCCATTCCATGGTCTCCACTATGGATCTTAGATCTCCAGAACCTATCCCATACTTTGATAGAATGGCGTCCTCTTCAACTTCCTCAATCCAATCATGAACAATTAGAGCAATCTTAAGGGCGGAGAAATACTGGAACTCTTCGTCCTCGTCATCTGGCACCTCAGTGAATGTAGGGCATGGCGACCATTCAAGGAGATCATCCTCCTCAGGCTTGCTCACGTTGGCTATGGGTCCGTCTGGTGTCAGGGCTAGCATATGAATGTAGGGAATATCACAGCTTTCTGCCTCGCTCATGGATAGGATGTCCTTGATCAGCTTTGCAGTGAAGGGGTTGATGTAAAGGTCCGCAACCCTTCTCCCGAACTTGGTCAACTTCACTCCTTCGGTGAAGAATCCGTTTTCCCTCAACCAGTTGAGTCCAGCTTCAAGGTAGGACTTCACAAGCTCCTTGTCCAGAAAGGTCTCCTGCGCCATGTTTCTAACCTGATCTTCTGTTGTTCCCTCTTCCGACGCCAAGCCCAGCAAAAAGGAATAGAACGCAGATTCGTTACCTAGCTTGGACTCCAGGGGTTCTGGTGGAGATAGGATGTACTTTTTCGCTATCCTCTCTGAATCCTTTCTGTTTCTCACCACTATCACCGCCTCGCCCTCACTGTCGTAACCAGGCCTTCCAGCTCTTCCGCTCATCTGTTTGTACTCCATAACCGAGATCTCCTCCTGAAAGCCCAGGATCTTTCTGTTGAACCTGTAAATGTCTCCCACTACCACAGCTCTGGCCGGTAAGTTAACACCTGCAGCCAGCGTTGGAGTTGCCGTAATCACCTTGATCACCCTTTTCCTAAACCCCTCTTCAATCAAATCCCTCAGTCCCTTTGATAGACCGGCATGATGGAACGCCACTCCCTTGCTCAATAGCTCCGCTAGAGTTGTCTTTTCGTCTGAACCCGCATCTTCAACTTCCCTCAATCTGGAGATCAGTTCTTCTATCTCCTTTCTTTTGAGCGGAAGATTCAACTCGGCTATCTTCCTTGCGGTGGTTTCTGCCATCTTCCTTGAGTTTCTGAATACAAGGACCTGACCACCATCCTCTACAACCCTCTTGGTGTAGGCGAGAATTCCGTCATTTCCCTTCAGCTGGATGATGGTCCCATCTGAATAGGAAACCATTATCTTTCTGTCATTCACAAGTACGCCTTCCCTCAGTGGGACTGGTCTCCAGTTGGTCTTCACAGGGATGGCGTTGAGCCACTCCGCGATGGCGTCAGCGTTGCTCACTGTGGCGCTTAACCCCAGAAGGTTCCTTTTCTTTGCCCTCACTGCCACGCTTTCCACCACTGGGCCCCTCTTTCCGTCATTCAGGTAGTGAAACTCATCAAGAACGAAATAGTCGGACTCCTTTAACCACGAGGGATTGTGTCTCCAGAGGGAGTCCAGCTTTTCGTACGTTGTGACCACAATATCATATTTACTGAGAAAGGCGTCATCAGTATCGTAATCCCCTGAGGTCATTCCTACCCTGTAACCCAGCGCCTCCCAGTCCTTGAACGTGTTATACTTCTCAGATGTTAGCGCCCTCAGGGGAGTAACGTAGATGGCTCTTCTTCCCCCGTTGAGAAGATGGGAGATCATTCCAAGCTCAGCTATGAGTGTTTTCCCTGAACCGGTGGGTGAAGTCAGGAGTAGTCTCTTACCTTGTAACAAACCCTTTTCAACAGCCTCGCATTGCACGGGATTTAGGGTTACTATTCCTCTCCTCTTCAGCACGTCCCTGACCCTGACATCCATAGGAAGTTCCTCAACACCAATAATTTTCATTAATGGACAAAATCCATTCCACCCTTTATTATATTGCGGAAATCATGGTCCTTCCAGAAGCTTGGCTATCAGAACATCTTAATAACGAATTCCTTTTATGGAATCTTCATGATATAATGAAATAATTTCTCAATTATCACGTTAAGCTATTTTTATTTGCCTGTTACAAGAAGATTTTAAAATCTCTATGGTAATAACATTTTCCCTGAATGTCAAAGGGATCTCAGGAACAGCTAAATGAGGAACCTAAAAGGGTCATAGGAATCCTAGACCTTATATTTCTCTCCTTGGGAGGTCAATCTCCATTTCTCAGCGTGTTAACCTACGGTTTGTACGCATTTCTGCTTGTGGGTACCGGGGCGTCCCTGGCCATTATCCTGGGGACAATCCTAGTCCTGGTTAACGGTCTTTCAGTTTATGTTTTATCTAGAAAATTTACCAAAACTGGAGGATATTATACCTACGCATACTACACATTGACCAAGAGGCTGGGATTCGAAACAGGCTGGTTATATCTTCTCTACTCCTCGATGTATGGTGCTGCATATGTGCTGGGAGCTTCCTACATATTGTCCACTATAATTCCCGTACCCTCCGTGGTTATTGCTTCGGTCATTCTGACAATTTCCAGTGTTTTTGCCATTCTAGGAATAAAACCCACAGCAAAATATGCTATAGTTGCGAGCCTTATTGAAATTAGTATGATGGCAGCTCTGGCAGTATTGTTTATGGCCTCTACCCATTTCTATCTCTATAATCCAATTCCGTCGAATCTTAACCTTAGCACACTAGCCCTAGCAATCCTGTTTGGGTCCTCCATACCAACCGGCTACGGCTCCATCACTCCTCTGTCTGGTGAGGTCAAGAACCCTGAGAAGAGCGTTCCAAGGGCAATAGTGACAGTTATCCTTTTGGGCGGTCTCCTTGCGGCCTTTGATGTATACGGAATAACAGATCACGTCATTTATTTCCATCTAGTAGCAAATCAGCTAAATTTGGTTCAACTCATTGAAGATAGATTTGGATTGATAACTCTCGTTTTTGTTCTTTTTGCTGCTGCCAACGATGGGATATTGGCCACCCTAACTTACATGATGGCCACATCCAGAACCATTTTCGCAATGTCTAGAGGAGGATTCTTACCAGAGCTCCTTGGAAAGCTAGAATCGGGAAGAGGACCAATTAACGCTGTCCTGGTCACAGTGGCCACTTTTGTGGCAATAGTTCTAGGCGGAATCCTGCTTACAGGCTTTAACGCATTTTTAGCGTTCACAATAGCAGGTCTGGTTTCATTGCTGGCCAACATTTTCGTTCATTTGGCGTCAGATTTCTCGTTATTCAGAATTTCTATCACTAAGGTTAACAAGAGAGTTAACTGGCTTGTGCTCTCCCTAGGGGGTATATTGTTTTCATCCTATGAGCTGTTCCAATCCATCAAAACCTCCTCACCGATAATCGTTTACTTCTTTATGGGAACCATAATCCTGGGTTTCTTGGCAGCCGAAATTATAGAGATGAGCGAAGCGAGTAAGGACGAGGAGGATCATGAGGAAAGCAATGGACAACATAATGGACAGGCCAATCATCATGAGAAGTCAAACGAGTATGGGAAAATCAAAGCGAGAAAGTCGGAGGATGAGAAGGTAACCTAGTAGTCTTAGTGATGTATGTGATGTCCTCCGTGACCGTGATGCTCTCCATGTGTGGGTTCATGGGTTTCCATTAGTTCTCCTTTGATTAGTTTATCAAGTGCGTCTTCAACCCTGCCCTCCGCTATGTATATTTTTGCCTTTCCTTCCAGGAATCTGACACCTGGAGGCCCTATCTCAGCCACCACAAAGGCCGTCACTCCCTTATCCAGAGCTGATCTAAGCATATATATTCCCCTAGCAGCGGTAGCCTTGAGTGCTGGATTCTCGTACTCCTCGATCAGCCTTATCTTTTCATCAACTTCGTATATCCTCACCGTGAGTCCCTCTCCAGGTCCATCTATCATGCCATTAGTTACAGGTACAGCGACCTTCATGAAACCACCTTCATTAATCTCTCACTGAGTCTTTTAATTCTATCTGAAATCATGCTTAGTTTCCCTGGATCGTTCCTCTTTAGATCCTCTAGGTAGTCCACGTAAAATTCTATCTCCTCAATTATCTCCTCGGGGGATGAGGGCTCACGTCTCATGCTCTCCTTAAAGCTGGACATCACGGCCATCCTCTGCCGTATTATCTCTATTTCATCTTTGCCTATTTCGGTTAATTCATATTTTCCATCTTCTCTCCTCCTTATGAATCCCTCCTGAGACATTTTTGCCAGCATAGGATAAAGGGAGCCGGGCGAGGGTCTCCACCAACCCTTGGTCATTTCCTCTATTTCCTTCATTATCTCAATTCCGTTCTTGGGCGACTCATTCAACGAGAAGAGTATTACGAACCTTAACCCTCTCCTACCTCCCCTATGACCAAATCCGTGGTGAAACATTGTGTATCTAAATACCGATATCGGATTACAGATATAAATCTTTCTGAGCTCTAAGATGTGGTAAAGGCATTGAAAAAGACCCACGGTATCAGTGATTTCCAGAGAACCATCGAGTGAATATTTGAGGCCAAGTCGAGATGATATCTGGCTTTTGTCAAGGATGCAGATTCTAAGCTATTTTGACAATGTTTTTAAACATCTCGGATGGGATCACTATTATGAACAAGTCTCTAGTTATAGGAGTAATAGCCATTTTGGTGATAGCCGTCGTAGTGATTGGGTTCATGCAGTTATCTGTTCCACATAACACTGTTCAGCAGGCTAAAGTTAATCTTGCCTCAGCGCCCAGCAGTACTGTTCTTCTCTCTCCAGTTCAGGCTCAAGTGTCAACTGGAGTGTCGGGTTACACGGTTGGAGCATGGATGGAGTTAAGTAACTTATCCGGACTGGCTCCAATGAACACTATAACCTCACAGTATCTGGGCAATTTCTCACAAATGGTTGGAACCACCTTCGCGGAGGTTCTAGTTCATAACAGCACTTCCACGGCTATAACTTTCGTATCCAAGGTCACTTCGTCCAATGTTACACAGGACTTTAGAAAACTTGCATTGATCTTAGTTGCAGGTTACAATTTCAACGTAAATAAGAGTGGTAACTTGGAATATGTGTATGGTAACATTTCAAAGTATGGTATAGCGCTTGGCTACAACGGAGAATACCTAGTTGGAGTTATGGTGACAGGTGTAAGTGATCCTTCTCAGGCCTCACTTAACCTATTTATGAACCAGTATCAGGATGCCGTAAATTCTCAATCAGCAGTGGTGCAACCACCCTCCATTTTTGGTAGCGTGAACGAAATGAAGTTGACCTACTGGTCATACATCAACTACACCGCTTTAAACTCCCTTAATCTTTCCACAGGTCTAGGAAACGGATTCATGAGCAATTTCCACGGCATGAAGTTCTCAAACCTTAACATGAGTAATGCGCAGTCAAAGTATCAGCAACTGTTCCATCAATGGAAGCTCAACGTAAGTGCTGGATATCTGGCCATTTACGCTAACAGCTCCTCAATACTTGCGGTTCAAGTGACTCAGTTCAACACGCCATCGCAAGCTCAAGCTCAGTATAACATGACTCTCTCCTTCTATGAAAACATGAAGGAATACACGGGAATGAATTCCGTGATAACTCAAGGAAACTTTAATGGTGCTCCGTACTTCATCGCCAATCCATACCCTATTAACAATAACACACTGGTGCTGGAGTCGGTATCAGGTCAGTATCTAGTTATGGAAACCAATTATGCTCATGTAGCCAGCCAGTCCCTGCTTCTCTCATATCTTCAAAACCTTTTAGGCCAACTATAACTTCTCCAAAGTTACCTATTTTTGATCCTTTTTAGGTCTAAATCAAGAATTGATTTGATATTTTCAAAAAGTTAATATATTGTTCCCGATGCATTAAATGCATGAAACTCGGTTTATTATTGGCCCTGGTCGTTGCTCTTTCACCCATTATTCCACTGCAGGTTAGCTCTTACGCAACCTACTATGGTCCACAGTATCAGGGAACATTCCAGGAGATATTGCCTCCCAGTTCCCAGGTATGCGTGTCGGTTTTCATACCTCCTAAGAACATGAACTACCTATACTTACTGGTCCAGGAGATAGGGAACCATCAGATACATCCCCTGAACAGGTCAGAGCTCATATCCATGTTTGGAAATGTGCAGAAGGAGAGAGAGGTGATAAGTTACCTGAAAAGCCACGGTTTTACAGTGGTGTATAGCAGTCCCTTCTCTGTGATGGCAGTTTCCAATGCCTCTACCGTGGAGGAAGTTTTCCACACTTCCCTCTCCCTGTACAAGAGCGGGACTTTACTATACTATAGACCAGAAACTACACCTATAATTCCCAGCCCTCTAAGCAATTCCCTGATTATGGGCCTCTCAAATTACAGTTTGATTAAGCCTGATCTGGTGGTTCTGGGAAACCTCAGTAATGGACAGCTAAGATTGTCCTCTCCTTCTCCGGGATATTATGGATTCCAGTTCTCAGCAACTTACTACACAGGGAGAGAAATCTCACAGGCTTACAACGTGATACCTGGAGGGAAGAACGTTACAGTGGCCATAATTGACGCCTACGGAGATCCAGAGCTTACGCAGGACGTTAAGGCCTTTGACGCGCAGAACAACCTTCCTCCCATAAATCTCACCATCTTACCGGTGGGACCATATCACCCCATCTATGGAATCTTCACCGGATGGGATATAGAGACAGCCCTGGACGTGGAAACTGTTCACTCCATGGCTCCCTATGCCCACGTCATGGACGTGGTAGCATCTAACCCTGGATCAGCACTATTTGAAGCGGTTGACCTTGTGGTATCGCAGGACTTAGCTCAGGTGGTGTCCATGAGCTGGGGCCTCCCCGAGAACTTGATTGGTGCCTCAGGCTTTTACGCCTACTTCCAGGGCAGTACGCCCAATTACCCGTATCTAGACTATTATTTTGCCCTGGGGACCGCTGAGGGTATTTCGTTCTTCGCATCCTCTGGGGATAATGGTGCTTTTGGTGGGACCTTAACAAGTTACGGTGGTGTCAATTTTCCTGCCTCCTCTCCCTTTGTTACTGCCGTGGGAGGCACTTCCCTTTACGTGAATGCCACATCTGGTTCCATCGAGAACAAGAACGCCAACGTAAGTTATGGATATGAGACTGCATGGGGAGTTCTTCCCCAATACTTTGAACCTGGGATTACTAGCGTCGCGTCGGGAGGAGGTGTTAGTTCACTGTTCCCTGCACCCTGGTATCAGATTCAATATCTCAATGCCTCAACCAGGGAAGTTCCAGACGTAAGTGCAGATGCCAACCCGTATACGGGTATTGTCATCTACGCTGAGGGGGTGGAGGAGGTGATCGGAGGTACAAGCCTTGCCTCCCCCATATGGGCAGGTGTGACTGCCGACCTTGACTCCCAGTTAAATCAGTCGTTGGGACTTCTCAATCCCATGCTCTACTGGATTTACTCAAATTCCACCCTGTATACACAGGCTTTCCATCAGGTGACGGTTGGCTTCAATGGCGTTTACTCTGCGAAGCCAGGCTATAACATGGTTACGGGCCTGGGAACGCCCAACTATCCTGGGCTGCTGAACGCCGTGAAGCAGTATCTAAAGCAGCCCCAACTCAAGATTTCAGTCTCAACCTTCTCGGGAAACCAGAGCTATCCGTGGTATCCATATAACTCCACGGTGAAGATCGTGTCGTATATCACAAATCAGAGCGGGGACATAGTCGGTTCTGGCAATTTCACGGCATATATCTACACGGTCAATGGCCTCCTCATGAAAGTACCTCTGCAGTTTAACGGAACGTATTGGAATGGAATGTTCACGGTGAGTGGAGGACCACCCAACATCTGGTCCATAGTGGTTAGGGGATCCTCCGGCGGTGTTGAGGGCGTGGCTCAGGTGGACATAGATGTGGGGGACTCTGTGGTAATATCCCAGCCAGTTCCCTTCCCCTATTCACTCCCCATACCTCCCAATGAACCTGTTCCAGTTCAAGTGCAGGTGACAGCACCAAATGGAACACCGCTTTCCAACATGTCCGTTACCGGATATCTGGTGAAGAATGGGAAAACTCTGCTGAACTTTACCCTGTTACAGTCGCAGATGCCTGGTATCTATAACGGCCAGTTTTCCCTGCTTCCCAATATGCCACAGGGAACTTATCTTCTGGTCATAAACACCACAGGAGGAACAACGTACACATACCTAACGTTCGGCGACGCAGTTTACGGCACTGTCTATCCTTCTATCATAACGGGATTGCCAGGAGTTGCTCCTGGAGAGAATGTAACCTTCTTCGCGGAGACCATAAGCAGTTTCGGATTAGGCCTATTCACCTCTAATGTCACAGCTTATGTGTATCAAGGAGACAAGCTGGTGGCACAGGTCCCCATGGTTTCGGCCCCAGACACGGTGCAGTACGGTATTTTCCTGCTGTTTGGTCTGAAGGAGGCCAACTTCACCGTTCCGTATAATTTCACCCCGGGAATTTACAGGGTTGTATATCATTCCGTTGTCAATACGTCCGTGGGCCTAGAGTACGGAAACTTCACCACGTGGTTCTATGTAAGTCCCTCGATCAAGACCACCATCCTGATGCCAACCTATCTCTATCAGGGAGAGAATGTGCCAATAAAGGTGAAAATAACATACCAGAACGGAAGCCCTGTCACACAGGGGATGTTCACCCTGACCCTGATGCCCGCTGGCACAACGTTCGAATCTCTCCTGAATGAGGTGAATTACGAGGTACCCCTCCAGTATAATGCCACCCTTGGGATGTGGGTGGGTAACTTCACTGTCCCCTACTTCTCTGGCAATGCACAATTCAGGGGAAGTCAGCCCGGAGTAATTTCAGGCCCATGGATTGGAGTGGTTCAGGGTACCACAGCCCTGGGCTATCCCGGCTTTTCCAGCGAGAATCTATACGTTGCAGATCAGACCTACATGGGTCCTCTCACCATTGGCGAAAACTCCTCCCTGCCCTACGCGGTACACGACGGAAATGGATATACCCTGTATCAGGTATACTCGCCTGACCTCACAGTGAAGGGTGTTTCACTGAACCTTGTGGGCTCTACTGTAAACAACTTGACGGCTATCGACTCCAACGTTACGGTCTCGTCATCTCAAGTAGGGCATATAAATGCCCTGAACTCCACCCTGACTGTTGTTGGCTCCACAATTCGTGGTTCCGGTGTGGCCTTAACGCTGAGTAACTCCAACGTCAGCCTTATCTCATCCTTGGTAAACTCAACCTATGCCTTTAACGTGAGTGGTGGTAACGTGGTACTACAGGGCACCACAATACTGTCACCGCACCTCTCTCTCACTCCTCCCCCCAGAGTCCTGGAGGTCACCAGCAACGTTACCTCTTCCTTCCAGGTGATCAATGTGACCATCTCGCCCTTCCTGAAGCCAGTATCGGTATACTTGAACGGAGAGGCCCAGAACTTTACCTATACCGCAAGCAACGGATCGGTGACACTTCACATCCCATTCCACGCCTCCTCTTTACCTTCCGGAACATATCACTTCGTGGCGGTTCTGAAGAATGGGCTGGAGTACAACGTCTCCTTTAACGTGGACAATCTTTACCCTGAGGCTGTACTTCATCAGCAGATAACATACCTCGAGGTGGGCATAATAGCCCTTGCTGTTGTGGTAGTCATATTATTTATCCTTATCCTGAGGGTGAGAAAATGAAGTCTTGGTTCCTCTTAACCATTCTGATCCTGGGACTTCTCCCAGGGATAGGTGTGATTGCCCAGTCATCTCCGCAACTCCACAGCGTAACCCTCTACAACGTAACCTCCATGCAGGGTCTGGATCCCAAGTACTATTCTTTCGAGGCAGTCGGATATCTTCCGCCGAACGAGACCCCTGTCCTGGTCACCGTGGCGAAGAACCTAGTTTTTAACGACACCGCTTTCAAACCCTACTACCTCAGCGTTCACATCCCCAACGGATCCTACAGTTTCATCCTAATGAATGTGAGCGTGAAGGAGGTCAATGGTACACAGTTTGACCGCCCATTCTACATCTTTGTGGATGGGATACCGGTGTTCTGGGGATCCACACAGGAGATTCAGAACTCCAGTGCCTCCGTGGATCTGACCATGTTTGAGAACCTCCTGCACGGAAACGTGACCTTCGAGCCAGTGCTGGTTAACTTATACGACGCAAAGGTCAACATAACCGGTCTCTACGTGGTCAACATAACTCTGGCCCTCTACCCTGGAAAGGCTCCGGGGAACCTCCCCAACGAGTTCATACCGCTCTTCGTCAACGGGACGTTCAATTACAACTACTCCTATGTGATCCTTAATCCCAACCAGGATAGTTACACCTCTCCCGTGACCATACCAAACGGTACGTACAGGATGACAGCGTTCCTTTACGAGGAGGGAGGAGGTCTTGACGAGTTCTGGTACATCAATGAGCCGGCTACCAGGGATATACTGATGTATTATAACGGCCTGCTGACATCAGTGATACCTCCCTATGAGACAATATACACTGGAGGGATAGATCTGTTCTGGTGGAAGCCACTGCCAAGCATTAACACCCTGGCCTTCCATACCCCATATCAGATTGACCTCACTCCCTTGCTGGCAATGGGAACCAAAGCCAACATCACAGTGTCGATCACAAACTTGGCAACTGCCAAGGAGCTCACGGGAAGTCCCTCTTTCGACTGGGACCTCTCCGGGTTCCTGGCCCTCTGGGTAAATCAGAGCAACCCAATGATCTCTGGAAAGATGGTACAGGCCTATTCCAGGTTCTTGGATTCCTCACCCATATTTGCGGGCGGTTTCTCAGGGGTTCATTATCAGGAGGGCGGAAGCTACACATTGACTTATTCCTCAATTCTGACATTCCTTCATGGAGATGAGATAGCAACAGTATCGCAGAGCGGAAAGTTCTATGCCTCCCAAACCTTCAATAATATCTATCAATTCGCCTACCTGGATGAGACGTTCAAGGAAGTAGCGAACGAGTCCGGGTTTTACACCTCATCCATGTATTTGGCGGGAAACTATCCTGTAACGATGCAGATCTCAGCCTTTGCCACACCAATATCCTCTCCCAATAAAATTCCCTTCAACCTCTCATATGCTCAGAATGGATCCGTGGAGTTAGGGGCTTACTACTCCTACTTCTTCAACCTGAATGGTTACACCACAAGGCAATCCCTCCAAGAAAACCTGACAGCGCAGGGTGGTTTCTCGGGTATAATCGAGGTGATAAACAGTTACAGGGGCGCGGTTCTAGTGAAGCTCACGTCTAACAACGCCCTGACGCAGAAGAGTCTTACCTTCACCTACGAGGAACCCGGGGTAACGGCGTTCAAGGAGAACTTTCTAGCAGAGGCCGGCCAGAATAACTCGGTTAACGCCACAGGGTACTATCTGAAGATACAGAGAAGTTTCACGCCCCTGTCAGGAACGTTGTCTGGAGATCCTCCCTATCACGAGGCGATCAAGGTCACTGAAGATCGTCTGGTGGCATTTCATCAAAGTATTCTGGTGGGACCTCTTCGCTTTGCTCTTCTTCCACGTCCCTACCCTTTTTTGTAGATTGATAGTTCCTCTTGCTTTTTTCCTCAATCTGAATGTACTCCTTCGCTGACTCGTTTAGAACGTAACTTAACCTTTGATAAAGGAGTGCTGCCTCAGCGGTACTCAACTGAAATCCTACCCTGTTCTTTCCGTCATCTATGACTAGAAGCAGTTTACCCTCCTGCGGAAATCCCTTATCGTTCATCACCGGGGAGTCCACCAGTAACTCCAGCGTCTTGGGCTTTCCCTCCTTGTTGAATCTAGGGATTCTGAGAACTCGCTTCATGACTAACAATTAAAATGCAGACACTTTAATCCTTTTGGGGAGTCAAAGTTCCCTTTCCGTGAAGTTGGGGTGCTCCTTTCGAGGGCGGAATGGACCCCCTTTGGGATGAGAACTTGCCCGACCGATTGGTGACGACGAGGGTTTAGCTGATGTCCATCTCGTTCCTATACACCTTGGATAACCTGTCAGCCTCCCTCAACACCTTGGGGTAACCCATCCTGCTGAGCTGGATCACGTCATCCAGACTCACCAGGTTACCAGGACTGTAGTAGTACTTTCCCACCTTGACCCCAACCCTCTCCCCGTTCAGGGTTACGTAGTTCACTCCGCCTTCCTCAACTATCTCACCCACGAGTCTGGATTTAGCCACTCCCACAGTGGGAGTTTCCAGAAGAACGCCCAGCACAGTGGCAATGCCACTCCTTCTTGGGTGGGCTATACCATGTCCGTCCACTAGCAGGAGATCGGGTTTGACGTCCTCCAGTGCTTTTACCATGAGGGGAGCTTCCCTCATGAAGAGTAATCCGGGGATGTAGGGGAAACTCACCCTTCCCTTGACCTTCTTGATAATTTGAGTTTCACCGTCACAGACCACCACTGCAACTCCCATCTCTCCTTTATATGCGACGTCCACACCGCACATCTCTCTTGGCTCCCTCTCCAGTTTCACCAGGTTGACCTGTTTGGCTATCATGTTCTGAACCAGATAGAGAAAGTTCACCAGGTAGTCCTGTTCCAGTTTCAAGGGTTGGTCAACCCGTGAAGAAACATGAACTGTTGCATGGTCTGCACGGCCCCTGGCCTGTATCTCCTTACCTCCTGCACAGCCTGCTCTGGACTCATTCCCTCCCTCACAATCAGGTAGCCCGCAAGGACCGTGCCTGTTCTTCCCATACCGGCCACGCAATGAACCAGGTTGTTACCGCTGTCCAGCCATCTCACAATCTCATCAAATTGTTCCTTCGTGGGGGCATAACCATCTGGGACCGGGACATGGAGGAACTGCAGACCTTCCTCCTTGAGTCGGGAAAAATAATACTCAGGGTTCCCCCACGTATCCTCAATCTCCCAATCCTCAGTTAACACCAGGACTTTCCTGACCCCCTTCCTCTTCCACTCTCGGATCTCCTCCAGATGGGAGGGCATGTGGGATCCGCCCAATCTGTTTCTCCTCACCCAGTACAACCTTTCACCTCAGCTGATCCGCTGTTCTTCATCTACTTTTTACATACCTCAAGAAAGTTTTTAAGTACCTGAGTCCCATGCTCGGTATGTTTAACCTCAGGGTGAAACTGCACGGTGAAGATAGCGTTGTCTGAGTTAACCATGGACTGTACCCTGGTGGTCTCGCTACTTGCAAGAACTCTGAACCCCGGAGGAGGGAACTTCACCTCGTCGTTGTGACTCTCCCATGCATTGAACTCCGAGGGAATACCTCTTAGGATGGTGTCATGGTCCTCCACCTTGATCCTGACCAGCCCGAACTCCGGAGTGTTAGCCCTATCCACGACTCCTCCCAGGACGTGAGCTATGAGCTGATGCCCCAGACAAATACCCAGCTTCGGAACGCTGAGCTCCCTAACGAAGAGGGGCGAGTTCCCCATCCTATGTAATTCCTCCTTCACGGATTGGGGACCTCCGCTGAAGATCAGGCAGTCATATCCCTTCACCCTCTCCAGGGATAGGGAAGGATCCACGGTTTCAATATCCCCTCCCAGATACTTCACGTTCTTCAGGATGAGGTGATTGTACTGACCACCGAAGTATATTAGTCCTATCTTCACATTTTACCTGATGTGGAAGGGATTTTAAGCTCATGTTCCTCCCAGTTCCTGTCCAAAAGTCATTTTACTTCTTTGGGGAATTGGGTCAAATGAAAGCTCTGGTAATAGGGGCTGGACATAACGGGCTTATCGCCTCTTACTACCTTAGGAAGCTGGGTCTGGATGTGACGGTTCTTGAGGCCTCCCACAGAACGGGCGGAATGACCGAGAGTGCCGTGGAGGGCAAGGCAGTAATAAGCAGGGCCTCCTATGTTCTTGGGGTGATGCCCGAATCCCTGAGACAGGAATTCGGGATACCCGTCATAGAGAACGATATATTTCAGACCATTGAATATGATGGAAAATTGATCCCCTTCTACAGGGATCCCAGGAAGAGAAGGGAGATTCTAAATAGATATTTCCCTAGGTTCTCGGAGTTCGAGGATAAACTCCTCAAAATGAAGGAGATCATGTCGAGATTCACCTTCACTTCAAGACCTCCCTCAAGGGAAAAGGTACTTGAGGTAGCGGAATCGGAGGGAGTCCCTGAGATAGTGAGGGAAACCTCTCATCACTTCCTGAATGAGTATCTTCCAAGAGATGTGCACAGATACTTCATTTATCCTTCCATGGAGGACTCTCCGGCTTACGTTGTGGCCTATTTTTATAACGACTGGTCACTTGTTCCAGGGGGAATGGGGACAGTTGCCAGTTACATAGAGAAGAAGGCCAGATCCCTGGGGGTCGAGATTGTAACTAGGAGTAAGGTTGATCAGATCTTGGTTAAAAACGGTAAGGTAACTGGAGTGAGGGTAGGGAAGAAAGAGATAAAGGCAGACCTCGTTGTGTCAGCTATCAGCCCCGTCAGCACTTTCTCCATGACTGAACCCTTGAGCGACCTGAAACTGGATCCAGGAAGGGGAGGATGGGTTAAGTATAACGTGGTGTTTAGGGAAGGGGTAAAGGTCAAGGAGGAACTCAAGCCTTACTTACAGGGCATAATAGATCTGGAGGTTGGAGAGATTGTCATGCCGTCAGCCGTGGACAATACGCGCGGGGCCCCCGTTCTTGAGTTCATGGGTGACAGGGAAGAGGTTCTCTCCATGTTCTCTGGAGAGATAATTTACGAGGAGAAAATAAACGCGGAATATGCGTTAAAGCACTATCATGCACCTGCAGGAAATCTCAACCACTTACCCATGAGATACCCCTATCTCTTTGACGGGAGGCCAATGAAGGGATGGGGATACAGGACTCCCGTGAAGGGCCTCTACCTTTCAGGGGCTGGCACCTACCCGGGTGGTCAGGTCACGGGCATTCCCGGTTACAATGTGGCGTTGGCCGTGGAGGAGGACCTTCGACAGGGTTTTTAATTCCTGGACTCATCTCCCCCTATGGAGAATAAGATAAAGGAGTGGTTAACTGGACTGGGAATGAAGGTCTGGACTCCTGACGGTGCCAAGGAGTACTTTCATGTTAGCGTATCCCCTCCTCAGGGTGCTCCAGTGGTGGATGTGGTACGTCCCACAAACATGACTCCCTTCTACATTGTGGGAATGGGTATAGCAGTGCATCAGACCCACCAGGACATGCTCAGGAAAATGAGCACCTCCACCAGGAAAGCTTTCATTGACGAGATAAAGTATTACCTCATGGAGATGGAAGTCGACGTGGCGTTTCTACCGCCAGGTCAGGAGATTCCACAGCTGATAAATGTAAGCAAGGTGATCTATGAAGACGGCCTGAGGGCCAACGACTTTCTTGAGGCCTTCTACTCGGTGAGGAATGCCGGAACCTACGTGATTCTGAGGTTCCTGGATGCCTTTGGGGCTGGGGAAACAAAGCCCAGCACCATGTATGGGTGAGATCATGGATCCAGTGAAGGTATTCAGGTCTCTGGGACTTAACGTGAAGGAAGTTCCACAGGCGAAGGAGTTTCTCCATCTGGCCATCTCTCCTCAACAGGGTGGACCCCAGCTGGAGCTCATTAAACCGGATAAGGACTCAAGGGTATACGTCCTGGGAATGGCTGTTGGAATTCACCAGTATCATCAATCCCAGCTCAGGTCACTTCCTCCCAATGAAAGAAAGGAATTCCTCAATGGGTTGAGATACAGGCTGTTAAGGATGAAGGTTGATGTTGGTTTCACTCCGCCAGACGATGAGATCCCTCAACTGATATTCGTGAGCAGGGTAATGCTGGATGAGGACCTTACAGAGAACGACGTGATGAACACCATGTACAAGGTGAGGAACGCGGGTACTCTAGTTATTTTCATGTTCGCTGACAGATTTGGCGTGCCCCAGCCCACGAGCAAGTACATGTAGAAGGAGAAAGGAAAGGGAGGCCACTACAAAGGATATGAGAGAGGGAAGCACTAGTCCGGCGAAGTAGTCTTGAAGGGCAAGGTCCAGAATGAGCCCGTAGACAAAGAGAGAGGCCTTTACGTCGTACTTGAAGGTAACCCTTCTTCTCCATGTAAAATAGATTAGAAGGGAGATGGCGTACCACGACACGAAGTTGGAGATGGGTACGCCAAAATACTGACCCGGTGTAATCCAGTGCCAGTCAAACCTGGAGAACAGGGGATCAACAGTGAGATCTATCATCACCATGATCCAGGAGGAAATGAAGGGATTTCCCGATGGAAGGTACGAGAAGTAAGCCAGAGTGGACCAGAGGAAGGGAATGATAAGCGGTACCCCTAGGATTTCATATCCCAAACCCGACGTGTAATAGTATTTACCGAAGGGGAAACCAGTATGTACCCCCAGGAACTCGAAGAGGTATCCGATCAGAAATCCTATAATGAAGAAGAGCACGGAGCCCTTTCTCAGCTTTGTGTAGGAGTGATAAAAATATACGGATATCAGGACAAGAATGGGTATACCTAGATTGAATCCCGGAAGGTTAGTTAGCTGGGGAATGGTGGCCAGGAAAAGGTAAACTAGATAGGCATAGGCAACTATCCATATCCTTTCCATGACAGTGTATTTCCAGGACGGGATAAAGTATCTTGAGGAGCCTACACGGTCTTAGGTCTCTCCTCCTTTCTCTCCTCCCTTTCTTTCAAAAGCGCGTAATAGAGAATTCCACCAAGGGTCTGCGCCACTCCTCCTATCTCAAGGGGTAGGGCAAAGCTCTCCTCAAGCAGGTATCCGCTCGCTCCAGAGCTCATCTGTGAGAGTCGTGTGGCCACTCCCTGAAGGCTGGATGCGGTACCGAAGTCGTCCTCTGATACTCCTCTCACGTTCACTGCGGTCCTGTTGGGCATACCGACACCGGCGTTAAATCCCCTGATCACGTAGAGTGCCCCCGCCAGTGGTAGAAAGGGAGACACTGCCATGGCTATGAGAAATCCCCCGTTCATTATCCTGGTTAGCGACGCCAGCCTAAGCGCATTCCCAGATATCCTAGTGGCCACATAGGAACCCAAAGACGTGCTCAGCGAGGCGCCTGTGAATATGGCCCCAATCACAAGGGGCGAGGCATGGAAGCGCAGGCTAAACCAGAGGGGTAGAAGTGGAATAGCCAATCCAACTCCAGCCCCGGAGAGCGTGTTTGAGGCTATTATTTTGGACACATACTTAAGACTCCCCTTCCTCATGAACCTGCTACCCTTTCTCTCACCCTTACGTTCCTCCACCCTTAGGATACACAGGGCGGAAGCGAAGAGTAGTCCCGACGCGACGGCAAAAAGGAAACGGAAGTCATTCACGTTTCCAAAGGGTAAATAGTCATGGAAACTTAGCAGAATTCCCCCTCCTGCTCCAGCCAAGGCTGAGACTGAGGTCAACCTTCCCATCCTCTTTACCCTTTCCTGATCCTCCCTCCAGTTCCTCGCGATCAGAGCAGTCAACCCAGGAGAGAAGGCCCCTCTGGCTCCTCCAGCAGTACCTCCCAAACCTGTAACTATGGCAGATGGTATCACGATCACTGGATTCCTAGTGGAGATGAGAAGGATGAGGGCAATGGCCGGTACAAGGTCCCCAAGAATCAGTGACTTCTTGTAGCCTATCCTATCACCCAGCATGCCCAAGGAGAGGGAGAACCCAGCTATGTACCCCGTCATTCCCAGGAATACCAGACCAATTATCACCGGTGAAAGTCCTAGGGTTGAGAGGTAAAGGGAGCTAGATATTGTCACGAACATTATCCCTACGCTTCTAAGGGCCCTGGAGAGAAGGAGCCAGTTAAAGGAATCCAAAAAATCACCAAGATCCTTATTCCTGTTCCACTTTATTTCTTAGTGTTCCAATCCCCTCAATAATTGCCTCCATGACATCTCCCGGTTTGAGGTACTTTCCCTTTGCGAACCCAACTCCAGGCGGAGTACCTGTGGAGATTATATCACCCGGGGAAAGGGTAATTCCCCGGGAGGCCCAGCTCACCAGTTGCTGGACATTGAAGATAAGATCTCTAGTGTTGCCGTTCTGTTCAATGTTACCGTTAACCTTCAAGGTCATGGAGAGGGAGTTGGGGTCTCCGATCTCATCCCTGGTTACAATCACTGGTCCCACAGGTGTTGTCCTATCCATGGCCTTACCCCAAACCCAGTTCTGGCCATAGGGGTTCAGCGTCTTAGGCCATCCCTCTGGAAACTGCCAATCTCTCACCGAAACGTCATTAAACACTGTGAATCCGAAAACGTAATCCAGGGCACGTTCAGGCTCTATATACTTCCCAGGTTTGCCTATAACTATGCCCAGTTCCACCTCCCAGTCCAGTTTTTCCGTGACCTTTGGTCTTATGACAGGCATCTCGTGCCCCACGAGGGAACTTGCGAATTTTGTGAAGAAATATGGTTTGGGTGGCGGTGCTGTCCCCGCTTCCTGACCATGAGCCCTGTAGTTAACTGCTGGGCACAAAATCTTCTCTGGATAGGGTACAGGAGGTGACCATTCCAGCGTACCCGTGAGTTCAGCCTCCTTAGGCCACTCCCTTTCCAGTTCATGAAGGACATTCATTACAGGTTTCCCAAGCATGATTAATTTCTTCATATCAAGGAGAAAACCTGGCGCCTCCTTAGTTCCGTACACCAGCTTGTAGGCCTCATAGAGATCGAGCCTCCTTGAATCTCTCTCCAGGCCTATCCTAGTTTCGCCAAATTTTAGAAAGGTGAAGAGCCTCATATCCGCTCTTAATTGGGGAAGGAAAAAAGCCTTACTTGAATTTCCGCTTTAGAGATTTGTCTCCCGTCTATTTGGCTACTTCCATTAATGTCTTGAATATCTCGTTGAAGTCAGCCTTGGCCATTTCCACGAAAACGCCGTATTGACCCATCACGCAGACTGCATAGTCGCCAGCTGCCACTGCCCATCCGTGAAATGGAGACCACTTCATTCCAGAAAACTTAGTGAAACCCTCAGCCTGCATCCTCCCCATCATGGTGTTCGCTGCACACATCATAGCTACCATCTCCGCCATATCCTTTGGTAGATTTCCCTTGTACTCCACTAGTTTCCCGTCCATGGTGTATTTACCTGCTGCCACTGCTCCCTTCAATTTCATTAGCCTTTCCAGCTTTTCCGACTCGGACATGTTTATCTACTTTATATTGTATCAATCATATATATAAGATTGATGATTAAACATTTCAAATTGCAAAGTAAACTAAAATAAATGATGTTCATCATTCCAACTTATTCTGTAATTATAGTTCACTTTAACAGGGTTTAATTTGGACCATATAAAAGTCACGATTTAAATATTGCAATATTTAGTAAATTAACATCACCATATCTTAACACTTGTATAAAAGAGTAGACGCAGAGATTTTAGTATGCCAACCCTGGAAACGCCCTACTCTGTACTTAATGAGGTGGCGAGAGATGTGTTAAGGAGAAGCGGAAAATCTGTGAAGGCGGAGATAGAACTGGTACCGTTTACTCCATCCGTTCTAGGATTTGTGAGAGCAGGTCAGAACGTCATTTATGTGAACACCGTGCCTCTTAGTGGGATCCCTCAGTCCGATCTGTTTGAGTATCTTTACGTGGTAATCCTGCATGAATATCTTCATCTTCTGGGGATAGCCGATGAGAGGGAGGTGAGGAGAGTAACTCTGGAGATTGTGGACGAGAAGTTCGGTGAGGGAAGCTTCGCGCACAACCTGTCACTGAATCTGGCTGACCCCAGGGACGTAATGCTCATGGAATCCTGGAAAATGGGAAAGCCTCACACTTACATGTAATTGAGATTCTTCATATGTAGAGCAGAAAATTAATACCATTTCTTCAATCTGTGTATAACCTTGAAACCGTTGAGAACTTACGCTGTACTGAAGAGTCTGGCCAACAACCTATCTCAACCCTTCATCACGTTCACCGCGGCCTCGTCTGGAGTTGTGAACGAGTATCTGGGTATAATTAGCTCAGCCTCCACCGTGCTAACTTCAGTCTCTGAGTTCATAACTGCCCTCTTCAGGGTGAGGGCGCTCAACATGTTGATTTTGGGAAATCTCATCTCAGGAATTGCCTGGATTATCATGTCTCTTTTACCCTTCACTGGCCCTTATATTACCTTAACCTACTGCGTGGCGGAGTTGGGTCTTGGAATGTCATTAATGGGATGGAACCTAGTGATGGAGAAGCTGAGTTCCACATCTAGGGGAGAGGTCCTGACACAATACACGGCCTATGCCAATGTTGGAGGGCTCATTGCAACTCTTGGTGCAGGGATATTCGCGGGATCGTCGTTACAACTCATCAAGGTTCCCTTCATTCTAAGCGGGGTAATCACCCTGTTCACGATCCTAGTGTTGAGGCAATCTGACGTTGATTATGAAGATCCTGCAAGGAGATTTCACGTTCCCAGGAGCATGTGGGGTTTCCTCTCACTCACCACCGTATTCACCTTTTTCTGGTCCTTTGCCTGGCCCCTTTTCCCTCTGGCACAGATATACATCTTTCACATGAATTACGTGAATATTGCGATCATCTCGGTAATTGGAGGAATCTCCTCCCTTATCATGAGGAGATGGGTGGCGAGACTAATAACCAGAAACAGGAGGATAGCCATGTTCCTGGGAAGGGCACTCCTCACTGTTTTTCCCTTATCCTATGTCCTATCTCCAAGCGTATACTACATTTATCTGGCTGAGGTTGTTGCGGGCTTCACGAGCATGGTGGGGTCAACTGCGTACATAAGTTACCTGTATGATAGCTCCTCCAAGGAGGATATGAAGGTGGCCCTAGCTTTCTACTCTGTTCTGCAAGGTTTGGGGGCCCTCGCTGGGTCAGTGTTATCAAGTTTCATACTGAACCTTCTTATTCCCTTTCTGGGGCTAGTGACGGATATTAGGGCCCTGTTACTAACGTCGGCCGTCCTGAGATTGATCACCTCCTTCTGGTATCTAAAGCTGAGGGAAGTTAGGTCGTGATCCTGGTGGTCCCTTCGCTACCTAGAAATCTCAACAACCTCAAAGAAAATTTTAAAGGGTGTCCCCTTGAATTTTATCAGGGGAAATGGGAAAAGTTAAATGCGTTAATTGTGGAGAGATGAATCCAGACGTTCTTACACACTGCAAGAGATGTGGTGCAACTCTCCCCAACAGGTTCGGCGCACTTCAGGTGAAGATATGTCCCAAATGTGCCAGGTCAAATCCAGCCAATAGAACCACCTGCCTCTACTGTAACGCGCCCCTGATGTGAACGGATCAATAATATTAACCCTCGAAGTCGCTTACTTTTTGTGAGTATTTCCGAGACGTTTGCTGAGAAACTTAGGGACTCCCTCGGTTTCACGCCCTACCCATATCAGGAAAGGGTAGTCACTGACGTCCTTAACACCCTGGAAAAAAGCAGGTTCGTAGTGGTCTCAATGCCCACAGGCTCTGGAAAGACGCTTGTGGAGCTTATGCTGGCTGACCATCTCAGAAGGAAGGGAATGAGGGTACTGGTCCTGGAGCCAACCAGGCTTCTGTGCGATCAGATGTATCATAACTTCTGGGTTAAGGTCTTCGACAGCGTTGGGGAGGAGTATGAGGGAAATTGCGCCAGCTTCGAGGAGGGAAAGGAGCTCGTGGTTTCAACGCCCTTTACTTCCTCCAAGTGCATGCCTAGGGTAGATGCAGTTATCGTGGATGAGGTCCATCATGCCTTCGGCGATCCCAGGTACATGTCAGGTTTGCTTTCCATGAGGCCAAAGATCGTGATAGGCTTCACTGCCCTCCTTCCAAGCTCCAAAAGGTACAGTATGGACTCCAGGTTTGTGGAAACCTTTGGTATGCCCTCTCTCTTAGCTTACGATTTCAGGAAGCTGTCGGAGATCGATCCATCCTTCACCCTTCCAAAGGCTATAGCAGACGTTTTTGACGCCGAGATGGACGGGGTAGAAAACGTGGCATACGATGCCCTATTGAAGGGGAAGGTGGCCGGCGATGAAAGGGCCCTGAGTTTCCTCAGGTTCACTCTTTACAGTCATGGAAAGATGGCCTTCTGCGAGAGCCTCGAGAATCTCAGGGATAAGGTGTCAGATAACGTGGCTTTGAGGACGTTGTGCAGTACCGAGGGTTTGGGCCACAAGGCCCGTAGCATCAAGGAGATTTTGGAGGCCTACGATGTTGAGGAGCACAGACCGGTTCTGATCTTCACAGCGAGGCGTTCAACTGCCCACGAGTTCGAGGTGTTGCTCCACAACATGGGCATAACCCGGGTCAAGACTTTAACCGGGGAGTTAAACAAGGAGGAACGCCTGCAGATCGTAAATGAGGCAAAAAACGGTGATGTAGACGTGATCATATCAACCCACGTTGGAGAGGAAGGGATAGATATTCCAGAGGCCAGACTCCTGATAATGACTGACGTACCAAAGAGCCCTCTCAGGTTCTATCAGAGACTGGGCAGGTTGATAAGGAAGAGCGAGTCCAAGGGGGTTAAGTACCTTGTTGTGACCCTGACCCCAAAGACTCCTGAGTATGACGACCTGGATGAGGCGCTGAGATCCCTTCACAAGGAGGGAGTGGACGTAAGTTACATCGTGGAACGAAAATCGGGGAAGGGGTCCACATCGAGGATACTGGACCAGGTGAAGGCGGAGAACGGTGAGGTACCTCTCATGAGGCTTCTGGAAATGGAATACGATCTGAAGAACTACATGATGGTCAGGGGAAAATCCAGCGTGGTTCAATTCCTTAACGCCAAGGAGCAGGACATTCCCTATTCCGACTTTGTGGACAGGGCAATCACTGATGGAGACCTCCTTTACTACTATGACGTGGAGGGGATGGGAAATCTATTCGCTAGGATATTGCTTTCCAAGTACTGTCAGCTATGTTACGGTTCCCAGTGCCAGGGCCTGTGCGATCTGGAGACAATGGAACTGGGAAGAAGCAAACAGTATAAACTGACGAGGAAGGACCTTTTGAGATACTTTATGGTTATCTTCACAGCTGATAAGCTCAGGGATGTGGAGAAGAAAATGGAGATCAGGTTTGATAACCCCGGTTTTGGCTTCTCCCTTCAGAGTAACGTGAATGAAAAGAACAATTCAATCAACTTCGTGATCCAGCTCAACGCCTCCATAAACGGTATAACGGTGTATCCCAAGATCACCCTAGCCTATTACGGAGTGAAAAAGGAGATGAAGGAGTTTCTAAAAAAGAATGTTATGGCCATCTGCAACGTAGCTGGGAGGATCTATTTCTCCTATTTCACTTCCCTATCTGCTCCTTGAGCTCCTGGAAGGCCTTTTTCACTTCCTCCACTGAGGCCTCGTCCTCCAGCGTGGTCACATCCCCCACAGGGGAGTTTGTGGCAACTGCCTTGATAACTCTCCTCATTATCTTACCGCTTCTGGTCTTGGGTAGCTTTGACACGAAGTGGATTTCCCTGAACACGGCTATGGGTCCGAAGTTCTCCCTCACGAACTTCACTATTTCCTCCTTGAGCTTCGCACTTGGTTCAACACCAGATCTAAGGATAACGAATGCCTCAGCCACCTCACCCCTGACCGGATCCGGAACGCCCACCACAGCGGCCTCAGCCACGGCGGGATGCTGAACCAGTGCAGATTCCAGTTCGTATGTTCCTATCCTGTGCCCAGCAATTTTCATAACCTCATCAGCCCTTCCCAGTATCCAGAAATATCCGTCCCTGTCCTTTATGGCATAATCCCCTGCATAGAAAACGTTGGGGAACTTGCTCCAGTAAACCTTCACGTATCTCTCTGGATCCTTGTTGATGGTGAGGGGCATTCCTGGCCACGGTTTGGTGATCACCAGGTAACCCTTCTGCTCCTCCGGCATGGGTTTCCCATCCTCGTCAAACACGTTAGCCTCCACCCCCAGAACTGGAGGACCGTTGGTCCCAGGTTTCATTGGTACCAGGTAACCTCCAGGTGTATGGGATATCATGATTCCTCCAGTTTCGGTCATCCACCACGTGCTCCCGAAGGGAACCTGACCTCTTCCAACAAGCTTGTGGAACCATCTCCACGCCTCAGGGTTAATAGGCTCTCCCACTGAGTGAATGAGCCTTACACTGCTAACGTCGTGCTTCTTTATCCATTGCTCTCCCTGCTTCATGAAAGTCCTTATCGCCGTTGGGGAGGTGTAGAGTATTGAGACCTGATGCCTCTCCACAATTGATGCCCACCTGTCGGGCTCAGGGAAGTCCATGGCCCCCTCGTACATCACCTCTGTAGCTCCTTCCTGAAGTGGTCCAAAGACTATGTACGAGTGCCCCGTGACCCAGCCAATGTCCGCTGTGCACCAGAAAACGTCAGTGTCCCTGATATCAAACACCAGCTTCATTGTGTTGTGCAGAAGGGTCATGTATCCCCCAGTATCATGGACTATTCCCTTGGGCTTGCCTGTTGTTCCTGAGGTGTAAAGTATGTAGAGAGGATCCTCGCTTTTCATCCTCTCGGGTTCCACATATGCGTTCGCTGGGACCTTGGCCATGACCTCGTGCAGGTACGCATCCCTCCCCTGTTTCATGCTGATCTCTATCCCTGTCCTTCTCACCACAAGAACGTTCTTCACCGTGGTGGCGGTCTCAAGGGCCTTGTCCACAATCTCCTTTAGGGGGACAACCTTACCTCTTCTCCAACCGCCGTCTGCGGTGATCAACAATTTTGCGTCAGCGTCGTTCATTCTGTCAGCTACCGCCTGTGCACTGAAACCTGAGAAGACTACAGTGAAGGCGACACCCAACCTAGCGGCGGCCAGCATGAAGATCGGGAGTTCGGGAATCATGGGAAGGTAAATCCCTATTGTATCACCCCTCTTGAGCCCGTAAACCTCCTTGAGAAGGTATGCTGCCCTGTTCACCTCACGATAGAGATCAAGGTAAGTTAGCTTCCTCACTTCTTTGGGACCGTTCTCCCAGGGCTCGCCCTCCCATATTATGGCAACCTTGTTTCTCCTCCAGGAGTGGGCATGTCTGTCCACTGCTAGGTAAGAAGCGTTGAGCTCTCCACCAACGAACCACTTATAGAAGGGCGGACGTGAGTCATCAAGCACCTTTTCCCATGGTTTGAACCAGTCCAGTTCCCTTGCAACAGACTCCCAGTACTCCTGATTGTTCTCCACCGTCCTCTTGTGGATCCTCAGATATTCCTCGGGAGTTACCAGCCTGTGCTTGAGTAGCTCCGGTGTTATTTTCTCATGAAAAGGTAGACCTGATTCATTTTCCGACTGAGACATACAAATACCTTTGGAAATTTATATTATAAATTTGCTGTAGTATGGAAGACTTAGAAAAGATTTAAATTTTCTAGATGAGAAGATGGGAGGAATCTACATGACAGAACAAAAAAGAGCAAATCCCGCACCCCTAGGTCTCTCAGGTTTCGCTCTAACCACCCTCGTTTTAAGTACGTATAACGCAGGTCTGCTTTCCAGTGGAGTTAACGCGGTTCTGGGCTTGGCTGCCTTTTATGGAGGGTTGGCCCAGCTCCTTGCGGGAATACTGGAGTGGAGGGCAGGCAATACCTTCGGATACGTTGCCTTCTTTACATATGGCGCGTTCTGGGAGTGGTTCTTCCTGACGTCTCTAGGAATTTTTGGAGACGTTACTGCGGTGGGTATAGGATATGTGCTGGTGGGATTCGGAATATTTACATTCGTAATGTGGATAGGGACTTTCAAGTCAAACATGGGACTATTCGTGACCTTTCTTCTCCTGTGGATAACCTTCTTCCTGTTGGGGATAGGTGCCATGACGGGAAATGCGGGGCTGACGCATGCGGGCGGATATGTGGGCATATTGACCGCAATAGCAGCGTGGTATACAGGACTGGCTCAGGTAGTGGCTGAGGCACTTGGTGCCAAAGCTCCCCTGGGAAGGGCACCTATGTCCTGACAGGCTGGAAAAGATATTCTTTTTTATCCTCTACTCTTTACCGGAAAGGGGAAATGTTCCCTCCTGTAGGCTGAATCCCAGAACATGAATTCGTAGATTGATGCGAGCCTGAAGTTCTCCATCATTTTCCTCTCCGTGATCTCATCCACGCTGACCCTCTCCAGTTGATTGATGGCCCATCTCACTCCCTTCTCGTACTCCTCGCCTCCATACGTGTTTATCCACCTCCTGTACTCCTCCACGGGAGATCCCCTCTTCACAAGGGACTTCCCCACGTGCATGTATATCCAGTAACAGGGCAGGACTGCCGCCAAAATCTCAGGGAAGGGGGAGGAATAGCCAACGCTGAGTAGAAAGGAGATGTATGCCCTGTTCACGGGAGACATTTCCTGCATCTCCAGATCCACTCCCCACTTCCTCAGAAAGGAGGAGTGAAGTCCTTCCTCTACCTTGATGGAGTCCAGGACGTGGGTAAGGAAATTCACTCTCTGCTCCTCGTTCTCAGCCTTCACGGATGCAATTAGAAGGACCTTCCCGAACTCCTTGAGGTAGAGGGCATCCTGAACTATGTAAAATTGAAAGCTTTCCATGGGAAGTGATCCGTCCACAAGCCCCGTAATGAAGGGGTGTTGCTCAATTCCTTGAATCACGTCTTGAATTGAGGCCCAGAACCTTTCCTGTCTGCCCATGGCATTATACTTGATTACTAGGTTAATAAGCAATTTATAACAGATGGGAAACATGCTTTGTGTTTGGACGCAGGGATGGACTAGACAGTGACTCAGTACCTTCATCCCATAAAAATGTTTATTTACTTATGGAACGAAATTGTAATAATGTTATACCTTGTCTGGTTTAAGATACGTCAGCCCAAGTCTCTCACCCAGAGACATCTGATGCAGATCTGGCAAAGGGAGGCTGAGGCAGCCCTACCTGCGTTGAAGCAGGGAGTAATCAAGGGCTTATGGAAGGTATCGGGGAAGAGGGAGGTCGTAGCGGTTCTGGATGTGAACTCCCACGAGCAACTTGACGAAATCTTGGAGAATCTCCCCATCATGAAGGAAATGGGGTATGGAGTTGACATAGAGGTGTATCCCATACATCCCTATGAGAACTTCTATGAACTGGTGAAGAAACTGGCGACTTGAGATGGAGGCCTATGTGTTCTGGCACAGGAGAGATCCGCAGGTGAACAGGGAGAGATACGAGGAATACCTGATCCGATTTCACGAGAATTTCCAGAGGGTAGGGGTTAGGGGGTTTCTTCATTCTACCAGTTACAGGATTTCTGGGGTCTCGTGGATGCCTCAGGGTGACGTGTATGAGGACTGGTACCTCATTGAGGATTCTGGGGTTCTCGACAGGCTAATAGATGCAGTGGAGAAGGACACGAGGACAGTTCATGACGAGATAGCGTCCTTCTCCCTTGAAGGTAAGGGGACCTTACTGGCGCTAAAGGCTGGGGAGTTGAGTGAGGTAAAGCAGGATGTGGCGACCTGGTTCTCCAAGCCTCGGGGAGTTCAATACGAGAAATTCTATGCATCGCTGGAGGTGAGCGGATCCCTGTGGAGAAGGTTGCTGGCAATGGGTCCGTCGCCGGAATTCTGCATGATTAGCGCTGAGGGAGTAACTATCCCATCCTCAATTCAGGTCAAAAGGGAGATGATATTTCCTCGATAGGTCTCTTTTGATCCTCCAACCCAGTAAGTTCAATGTTTATAACGTGATTGTTAACAATCAATTGTGGCCAAGTGGTTTGAAAAGAGCGAGCAGGAGAAGCAAGTGGCTATACTTCTGATGGAGAAAGGTTACTATCCCGAGGCCTGTTTTCATTCTCACATGGCTGTGGAACTGAGATTCAAGGGGTATATTCTTCAACGTACGGGTTCCATTCTGTACACACATTCTTTGAAGAGATTACTACAGGAGATAAGCAAATTACACGGAGTAGCGATGTATGACGAGCTACTGGATTGCGCAAACTATCTTTCAATGCTCTACACTGGCTCAAGGTATCCAGAGGAGAGTTTTATTGATCTAGAGAGACAGGAGGGTGAGAAATGTGTCAAATGCATGGAAAAATTACTCAATAGTATCTGATCTGTGGGAGATCTACGCGGAGGAAGAGAAAGAGGTGAGGGAATACGTCTCTGCGCTTTGTGGAAAGGAGTATACGGTCATCCTCTTTGGGTCAAGGGCACGCGGAGATAACATGATCTACAGCGACTGGGACCTCCTGGTTGTGGGAAAGGAGAGGCCAGGTGTACCACCCGGGGAAATCGATTTACATTACGTAAAGGTGGAATCTCTTGAACGCGAAATACAGGAATTCAACACCACGGTGATAGACGCCTTTTACGAGGGAGTTCTTCAATGTGATAATCTCTCAATCTTCAAAAGGTACAGGGACATGGTTCTAGGAAGAATCCACGGGCTCAAGAAGACTAGGGAGGGATGGATAAGGACTCCAACCCAGTGATGTGATATTCAGGAAATCCTCATTCTATCACTTTCCTCACTATGGAACCCTGATTAATCATTTTTAATATCAATAATTTAGCAATGTTTATGTTATTCAAGCTTAATCGAGAGAAATCTTTTTAAAAAGAACCAAGTTCATGAACCAATGAAAAGAGAGACGTTCCTAGTGATTGGTTTCATCGTGATGTGTTTCAACTCCTTATACCAGTACTCCTGGAATGCCCTGGAACCCCTTCTCAAGGAAGGTTTCAACGTTTCCGTGGTGCAGATTGCGATTGGCTTCACCCTCTTCAGCGTGTTTTCCTCCTTCTTTCAGCCCTTGGGAGGTCACTTTGCCGACAAGGATGGACCGAGAAATGTGGGTATAGTGGCGTCATTACTTGCCTCGCTGGGCTTTCTTGGAACTTATTTCTCACCCAGTATCATTTACTTCTACGTGTTCTGGTCCCTGGGAAGTATAGGTGAAGGAATTCTTTACGGGATAGCAGCCAACCTAGCCATGAAATGGTTCAGTGACAGGATGGGCTTCGCCACGGGTATAGTGTCCATGGGATTTGGACTGGGTTCAGTGGTGGCAAATCCCCTGATACTTCACGTTGATAATTACAAGGTTGTTACCCTGACCATCGGTCTCTCGGAGCTTGTACTGGTCACAGCCCTGATGTCCCTAGTCAAGTATCCAGCCTCAAGTAAAGGGAGGCCACCGGGGCAGGTTATTTTCACAACCAAGTTCTGGTTAATCTACGTCTCCTTCGTGGGCGCAGTTATTCCCCTAACGGCAATCTCATCCCAGTTGGCAGTCATTGGGAAGAACCTCTCACCAGAGGAACTTACCATCCTTATCTCCATTTTTCCACTTCTTAGTGGTGGGATGAGGCCGATCATGGGAAGGATAGCTGACAGGGTTGGCATAGTGAGAACAACCCTCATATTGAACACCATATTGCTGGTGGGATCCTTGACTCTCCTAGTGGGTCAGCTGGTTCCCACAACGGTCCTCATAGGATTCGCAGGTGGGTCCATGATAACGTTATACTTCAACGTTGCTGGGGAAATATTCGGTACAAGGTTTTCAACAGTGAACAGTGGTATCCTCTATACGGGAAAGGCACTGGGAGGAATTCTGGGGAGTTTCGTTTTTGCCTATCTCTACACGTTAAATGCGGAAGTGTCAGAGATTTACCTGGTTCTGGGCAGTCTCATGGGAGTTCTAGCCCTGATTCCAGTGATGCCTAGGGTTAGAGCTGGTCAAAGGCCTGTAGGCCAGGGTAGTAAGCAGGGTCAGGGAGGTAGTCAAGGAAACCTGAGGTAGCTAGACCTCAACTATCCTCTTCAGGATGTCCTCGGGTATTTCCACTGATCTCCAGACCTTGGGATCTATGGCCACTTGTATCACGTATCCCTCTGTGGTTACATTGCCCTTAATCAAAATCTTAAGATCAAACCTAATAACCTTCTTGGATACTACCTGTGGCGAGATCATAATGGTGAGCTCATCCCCTAATCTCACTGGCCTCTTGTATACAGCGTGAGTTTCAACCATTACAAACCATAACTGATCGTTCACGTTTGGGTAGGGTATACCAGCTTTATCCTTCATGTATTTCTCTATAGTGTTTGTGAAGAAACGGTAATAGGATGCGTAGTGTGCTATGCCTTGGGCATCCGTATCATATATCCTTACCGTATCTTCGAATACAAATTCATGGGTCATAGTCTACTTCATGATTCGCTAAAATAAACTTCTTTTTACAAGTTCGTTGAAGACTAGTAACTGATCACTGTTTTCTCCCTCTCCTTGTCCATATCTCCACTAACAATCATTTCAGCCAGTCTGGCGAACTGTGGGAGCCTAGGGATATCCCTTATGGGGCCAGAGTACTGAAAAAGCTCCTCAATGAACGGGACAAGTATTCCAACCTTAGCATCTATCTTGCTCAGGAGAGTATTCATGTTATTTTCAAGTGTGCGTTTTCTTGATGGGGACGGAATCATATTTATCATTAAGGCAAGCGTCTCGCATGAATCCCTGCTCTTCTGATAGATGGCATATTCAAGGGTCTGGTTAATGTCAAATTCGTTAGAGTCGGTTACCTTTATGTCGTAACAGCGGTCTTTATGCCTGAGCGAATAGATTTCCCTTTCCAGGGCGATCTCTTCGTCTGTGGGTGAAGAAAGAGGATAGTTATCAATAATGGTATACTCATGTGGAAATGAAAGGGCTTTAAAGTAAGCTTCTTGAAACGTGGTGAATAGCCTTTCATCCTTACGTATCTTTTCGACGTCAACCTTCATCCTTGGGCCGTCTCCAGCCAGTTTAACTATCCGGGTATTTCCCTCGTCCTTAAAATACTTCTCGCGATTTAGGCCATCAACTATGGATGATAGGAGCCCTGGTCCGTCCAGTCTCACCAAGAAGGATGTGTAACCTGATAGGTCCATGTCAACCAGTACAACTCCCTTATTTAACCTGTTTAATTCCAATGATAGTAACACTGAGGCTGTCGACTTTCCAACACCACCCTTTATACTTGTTATTGAAAACCTCATAATCAGTAAAATCAAGGGAACTAATATAAACCTTAAGAGCGTTGGCCCTTCACTTATTGAGAGGTAGAACCTCCTGTGGCTATCTTGAAGTCCGTGGTTAAACACGTTTTTGAATCACATTTTTCGCCAGAGTCTCTATCTGGCTAAATCTAGGAAGATCTTCAGACGTGCCAGAAAACTGGAACAGTTCCTCCTTAAAGGGAAACACGAAGACATTGGAGATTCGACCCTGAGCCATCTTAGTGGAGAGATTGTGCAGGCTTTTAATATCCCAATCGGGCGGTGCCATGTTTATGGCCAGGTATTGCATTTGGACATTAGCGGATGGAATTTGCTTTATCCCTGCGTCCAAAAGCCCTATGTACTTCAGAGTATTATCCAAGTGATGGACCGTAATATCCGTAATAAGGAGTCTTAACGATGAAGATCCGGGAAACATGGAAAGATAGGTAGCCATTTCAAGTTTATTCCCTACGTCACTGGGAAGAGATAGAGCAGGATTATCTATTATTATGTGAGAATGATTAGTGGTCTTCAGAATGGAAGCGTATCTGGATGAATATTCTTCTCCAAGTTCGGGATATTTTATTAATGCGTCTAAATCCCGTTTGAGACGTGGACCATCCCCATACAGTTTTATTACGTTAACTTCTCCCTTCCCTATCTTAAGATGAGAGATACATTGGCATTTCTCTCCATCTACCACGCTTGCCAACAAACCCTTTTCCTCTAGCCCAGCTAAGGAAGAGGAAAACCCTATTTGATCTCTATCTAGAAGAATAACTTTCTCGCCTCTAAGGGCTAACTCTCTAGAGAGAAGAAACGAAATAATAGATTTCCCTATACCACCCTTGACGCTAAGCACCGGTATTCTCATGTCAGCTACCTAATGGTTTATCATTTTAGTATATTACTTTGTCTATTGAATAATCGATTAAACAGACATGTATTGGGTGATTAACGTCTCCATTGCGAATTGTAATTAGTTAATCTACGTGGGGTGGTCAAAACCAATCTACCATTTTCTCAGTAATACTTTAAGGGGAACACGATGTTATATCACGGGTGAGCTAAGCATATATCCCACGACCTAGACGACTCTAGTCAATTAATCATACATTGAATAATAAGAAATGTCAAGACTAGAATTCAATTCGTAATAAAGATCTGAATGGTCCCATGTATTTACATTTGTCGCAAAGGAACTTTTCAGGTAATGGTTACACCGTTACGGAACCGAGAATTTTCCTAGTCAGTAAGATAAGTAATTGCTCCCCCCAGTACCATAGTGTCGTCATGTTAGCATATTTTAAGGTTCAAGGAGTTCAATGCGAAGTCATGAAGCCATAAAACAAATTTATGCAATTGTGACGACACTATGCCCCAATACTGACAATGCCATACTATCCGAGCCTTGATTTTTATCAATCCTCAGTTTAATTGAATAATAGTATCATTCAGAGGAATCTAGACGCACTTATTACCAAGAGAAAGCAGTGTGTGTATCATTTGAATTTTCTCCTTATAGATTATATATTTGCTTCACAAAATTTCGCCTAGATTATACAATTC